>NZ_JBIFFU010000002.1:0-515796 GCF_043557315.1 Sulfitobacter sp. 1A12779 | reverse complement strand
TGGCGCGGTTGACGGGGCTCGAACCCGCGACCCCCGGCGTGACAGGCCGGTACTCTAACCAACTGAGCTACAACCGCGCGATGTGGGCGGAATAGGCCACGGGGCGCGGGGCGTCAAGCGGATTCGCGCGAGAAAATGCGCTTTCTCGACAGAAGTTTTTCCGTGGCATTTTAAGGGGTTTGAAACGAAAAAAGGGACCTCAGAGAGGTCCCCTTTTCAGGCAGCGGTGGCGCGGTTGACGGGGCTCGAACCCGCGACCCCCGGCGTGACAGGCCGGTACTCTAACCAACTGAGCTACAACCGCCCGCTGCACTCTCCAGGTCGCCCCGGAGCGTTTGGGTGTTCTATGGTGAGGGCGCTCCGCCGTCAAGCGCGGTTTGCGCGAAAATGTGAGATTTTTGTAAGTTGTTTTTGGGGCGTTTGAAGGGCTGGGTTTGAAGCGGGAAACCATGTGGTTTTCACGGAGGGATCGGGCCGCTTTTACTTGGCCGCCCCCATGGTCGGGACTGACGAAGGCTATGGCTTGGAATCCTGTGACACTGCGTAGGAAATCCGGGCGATGGCCCAATACCAATCTCTGAACGAGACGATCGTGACAGTCTCGAACTCCCGACCCAGACTGACCGCGCAGCGGGCGGGCGTCGGTCGGACTCACCACTGGGGCAACCGGTTGATCCAAATAAATAGGTTGGAGGGGGATGGTGGGTCGTGAGAGGCTCGAACTCCCGACCCAGACTGACCGCGCAGCGGACGGGCGTCGGTCGGGCTCACCACTGGGGCAACCGGTTGATCCCAATAAATAGGTTGGAGGGGGATGGTGGGTCGTGAGAGGCTCGAACTCCCGACATCTTCGGTGTAAACGAAGCGCTCTACCAACTGAGCTAACGACCCGACTTGGACCTGATAGCCCAAGGTGGGGGCGGGCTTCAAGCCTATAATGTCAGCCTTTCTTGCTGGCCGTTCTCAAGGCGGAAAACCACCCCCTGCCCGCCTTGCATCTCCCGCAGCGCGGCGGGCGTGCGGCCCAGTAAAATAAGGCGCAACATGCGCGATGTGATGCCGTGGGTGATCAGCACATGGGGGCCGGTCAGGCTGTGTAGAAAGCGCTGGCAGCGCTTATGGAGCGCCGCGAAACCCTCACCCTCGGGGGCGTGTTCATAAAGATCGTAGGAATCACGCGCGGCGGGGGTTTGGCGCAGCAACGTCTCGCGCGACATTCCGGCCCAAGCGCCGATGCCGATCTCCCCCAAACGAGCATCAGGCGCAGCCTTTAGCCCCGTCCCCGCCAGCGCGATTTCGGCTGTGACCACCGCCCGCCCCTGCGGGCTGCTGAGCGCCGAGACCCCCGACAGATCGAAGCGTTTTAGAATCGCATTCTGCGCCGCGGCCTGTTCGCGCCCCCGCTCGGTCAGCGGGGAATCGAAATGCCCTTGGAGCCGATTGGCGAGGTTCCACTCCGTCTCCCCATGGCGCAGGATATAGAGCGTCGGGTAACGGCTCATGCGGGGGCTTCCAAGATGCGCTCGGTCCCGTTCTCCAACAAGTAGACGCAGCCTTGCCGGTTGCTGAGCCGACCAGCCTCTGCCGGATCGACGCCGCATACCTCTGCGCGAAGCACCTGCCCCCAGAGCCCGTGGGCGACCAGCACCGTGGGCGCGGTCAAACTGTCGAGCACCGCCCTGATCCGCGCGCGAAAGGCCGCCAGCCCCTCCCCGCCCGGCGCGGCGGCGTAGATCTCCAACGGGACCGGGTCGCGGGCCGCGAGGTCGGGGTGCGCGGCGAATATCTCATCCCGGGTTGCCCCCTGCCAATCGCCTGCATGGATTTCTTTCAGCCTGGCATCGGTTTGGAAAGCGGCCCCACTCAACGCAATCCGCGCCGTCTGCTGCGCGCGGTCAAGCGGAGAGACGAGGATATGCGGCTTTTGCGCAAGGATCGCTGGCATGATCTGTGCCTGCCGCTCAGCCTCAGCGATGCCCTGATCGGTCAGCGGTGAATCGAGATGCCCTTGCAGACGAAACGCGCGATTCCACTCGGTCTGCCCGTGGCGCAGGAACCAGATTTTAGGATGTGCCGACATGCTCTCTCCGCCCGTTGTGCCCGTGGTATGGGCCGATAGGGATAAGGATCACCCCGACGCAGAGAAGGCAAGCCATGGGACATAGGCGCGGGCTCGGAGCGGCAAGCTAATCCAACGCGATCTAGGGGAAAAATGGTGGGTGATAAGAGATTTGAACTCCTGACATCTTCGATGTGAACGAAGCGCTCTACCACTGAGCTAATCACCCTTGCGGGGCGAAGTAGCCAATTGCGGCGCGGCTTGCAAGAGGGTTTGGCGCAAAAACTGTCGCGAGATGCGGCGGGCCCTGCCCCGCGGTGGATACGAAAAACGCGCGCCCCGAAAGGCGCGCGTTGATGACATTCTGACGGGCCGTTCGCCTTAATGCGTGGTCGTCGCGTCCACGCCTGCGGCACGGGCCTTCATCGCGGCGGCTTCGGCGGCCTCTTGGGCAGCTTCGTCCCAATCGATCGCTTTCGGCTTGCTCACCAGCGCATGCTCCAGAACTTCCGAAACATGGCCCACCGGGATGATGGTCAGCCCCTCTTTGACGTTGTCGGGGATGTCCGGCAGGTCTTTCTCGTTCTCTTTGGGGATCAGCACCGTGGTGATGCCGCCTCGCAGGGCCGCGAGAAGTTTCTCCTTCAATCCGCCGATCGGCATGGCGTTGCCGCGCAGGGAAACCTCGCCCGTCATGGCAATGTCACGCCGCACCGGGATCTGGGTCAGCACCGAGACGATTGAGGTCACCATCGCCAGACCGGCCGAGGGGCCGTCCTTGGGGGTGGCGCCGTCGGGTACGTGCACGTGGATGTCCAGCGTGTCGAACTTCGGCGGTTTGATCCCGATCTGCGGAGAGATCGATCGGACGTAGGAACTGGCCGCGTCGATGCTTTCCTTCATCACGTCGCCGAGCTTGCCGGTGGTCTTCATCCGGCCCTTGCCCGGCAGGCGCAGTGCTTCAATGCTCAGAAGCTCGCCGCCCACGGAGGTATAGGCCAGCCCGGTCACAACGCCGATCTGGTCCTTCTCCTCGGCCAAGCCGAAGCGGTGCTTGCGCACGCCGAGGTAGTCTTCGAGGTTGTCGCCAGTGACGGTGACGCTCTCAGCCTCCTTCTTGACAATCTTGGTCAGCGACTTGCGCGCCACCTTAGCGATCTCGCGCTCAAGGTTCCGCACACCGGCCTCGCGGGTGTAGTAGCGGATCATGCCGGTGAGGGCCGAATCCTCGATCTCGAACTCCTTCTTCTTCAGACCGTGGTTCTTGATCTGCTTCTGCACCAGATGTTGCTTGGCGATTTCGCGCTTTTCGTCCTCGGTGTAGCCCGACAGCGGAATGATCTCCATCCGGTCCAGAAGCGGCCCGGGCATGTTGTAGCTGTTCGAGGTGGTCAGGAACATCACGTTCGACAGGTCGTATTCCACCTCGAGATAGTGGTCCACGAAGGTGCCGTTCTGCTCCGGGTCGAGCACTTCGAGCATGGCCGAGGCCGGATCCCCACGGAAGTCCTGCCCCATCTTGTCGATTTCATCGAGCAGGATGAGCGGGTTCGTGGTTTTGGCCTTTTTCAGCGCCTGGATGATCTTGCCGGGCATGGAGCCGATGTAGGTCCGACGGTGGCCGCGGATCTCGGATTCGTCGCGCACGCCGCCCAGCGAGATGCGAATGAACTCGCGCCCCGTAGCCTTGGCGACCGATTTGCCCAGGCTCGTCTTGCCGACGCCCGGAGGGCCGACGAGGCACATGATCGGGCCTTTCATCTTGGTCGAACGCTGCTGTACGGCCAGATACTCGACGATGCGCTCCTTGACCTTCTCGAGGCCATAGTGATCGTCATCGAGAACCTTTTGCGCGCGGCCCAAGTCCTTTTTCACGCGGGACTTCACGCCCCATGGGATCGACAGCATCCAGTCGAGGTAGTTGCGCACCACGGTGGCTTCGGCCGACATGGGCGACATGTTCTTGAGCTTCTTCAGCTCGGCCTCGGCCTTCTCGCGGGCTTCCTTGCTCAGCTTGGTCTCGGCGATCTTGGCTTCAAGCTCGGCGACTTCGTTCTTGCCGTCCTCGCCGTCGCCCAGCTCCTGCTGGATCGCCTTCATCTGTTCGTTCAGATAGTATTCGCGCTGTGTCCGCTCCATCTGGGACTTCACGCGGGTCTTGATCTTCTTCTCGACCTGCAGCACGGACATCTCGCCCTGCATCAGGCCGTAAACCTTCTCAAGCCGCTCGGAGATGCTCAGCGTCTCCAGCAAGTCCTGCTTCTGCTCAACCTCAATGCCGAGGTGACCGGCCACGAGATCGGCCAGACGCGCGGGCTCGGCGCTTTCGCCAACGGCGGCGAGCGCTTCCTCGGGGACGTTTTTCTTGACCTTGGCGTAGCGCTCGAACTCATCAGCCACGGTGCGCAAGAGCGCTTGCGTGGTCGCCGCGTCGCCCGGCATCTCGGTCAGATACTCGGCGCGGGCCTCAAAGAAGTTGTCGTTCTCAAGGTATTCGGTGATGCGCACCCGCGCTTGGCCTTCGACCAGCACTTTCACGGTGCCATCGGGCAGTTTCAGCAGTTGCAGCACATTGGCCAGCACACCGGCCTTGTAGATGCCGGATGTGTCGGGATCATCCTCGGCGGGGTCGATCTGGCTCGACAGCAGGATTTGTTTATCGTCCGCCATCACCTCTTCAAGGGCGCGGACGGATTTCTCGCGGCCAACGAAAAGCGGCACGATCATGTGGGGAAACACGACGATGTCGCGCAGCGGAAGCACCGGGTAGGATGCGTTCAGTGGCTCTAACATGCTCAATTCCTTATCTTAGCAAGACATCCGGGCCCCTGTCATAGGCGGCCTCTGACATCCCCTCTTCTGGACAGGACATGTGTGCATCCCATCCGCCTGTTTCAATCCCTTGCGGGCTATTCGGCCGCCATCATCGCGCTTCGGCGGGGTGGAGGCAAGCGCGCGATGGGGTGAATTCGCCCCAATTGCACGCGTCGTAAGAAAGGGGCGCCGCACGGGCGCCCCTGATCGGTCAGGCTTCGGCCTGTTCCAGCGTCGGGTAATCGGTAAAGCCCTCGCGCCCACCGCCATAGTAGGTATCGGTATCGCCCTCGTTCAGCGGCCCGTTCATCTGCCAGCGGCGCGGCAGATCGGGGTTGGCGATAAAGGGGCGGCCCACGGCGATCAGATCGGCCTTATCCTCGGCCACGGCCTTGATCGCCATCTCGCGGTCATAGCCGTTGTTGGCCATGTAAGGCCCGTCAAAGAGCGCCCGCAGCGCGGCGATGCTTTCGCCTTCGTCCAACTCGCGCGAGCCGCCTGTCGCGCCTTCGACAAGATGCAGGTAGGACAGGTTGTAGCGGTTCAGCCCCTTCACGACATATTCAAAGGTTTCTTGCGGATTGGCGTCTTCGATCCCATTGGCGGGCGAAAAGGGCGAGAGGCGCAGCCCCACACGTTCGCCGCCCCAGACTTCCGTTACCGCATCCAGCACCTCAAACAGCAGCCGTGCGCGGTTTTCGACGCTGCCGCCATAGGCATCGTCGCGTTTGTTGCCGCCGGTTTTGAGGAATTGGTCCAGCAGATAGCCATTGGCCCCGTGAACCTCGACCCCGTCGAAGCCTGCTTTCTTGGCCATCTCGGCGGCATGGGCATAGTCGGCGACCAGACGCGGCATCTCATCCAATTCAAGCGCGCGCGGCTCGGAGGTATCCTCGAACCCGTTGGCGGTGAAGGTTTTCACGCCAGCGCCGATAGCAGAAGGCGCGACAGGCTTGCCGCCATCGGGCTGTAGAGAGGTGTGGCTGATCCGGCCCACATGCCACAGTTGGATGACGATCCGCCCTCCTTCGGCATGCACCGCGTCGGTCACCTTGCGCCATGCGGCGACTTGGCCCTCGCTATGAATGCCGGGGGTCTGGAAATAGCCCTTGCCCTCGGGGCTGATCTGGGTGGCCTCGGTGATGATGATGCCCGCGCCAGCCCGCTGGCGGTAATAGTCGACATGCATGTCCGAGACTTCGCCGGTCTCATTATCCGCGCGATTGCGCGTCAGGGGGGCCATCACCAAACGGTTCTCGGCCGCAATCTCACCGGCGGTGAAAGGGGTAAAAAGCTTCTCGGTCATATTCGGGCCTTTCCTTGCAATAGAATGTGCAAGGCACCTAAGACCCTGCCGCCTCGCAGCAAGGACCGTCAGCACAATTTCGCGTGAGGCCGCAGCGCCCGCCCGTCAGAGCGGGTCGATGTCGCCCTGTTCGCGGCCTGCGTGGAAATCGGCCTGCCACTGGGTGAACCGCCCCGCCGCGATGGCTGCGCGCATGCCCGCCATGATGTCTTGGTAGTATTGCAGGTTGTGCCATGTCAGCAGCATGGACGAGATGATCTCTTGGCTGCGGAAGACATGATGCAGATAGGCGCGCGAGTAGTTGCGGCAGGCTGGGCAACTGCAATTCTCATCCAGCGGGCGGGGATCATCCTGATGCCGCGCGTTCTTGATGTTGAGCACGCCCATCCGGGTAAAGACCTGCCCCGTACGGCCAGAGCGTGAGGGCAGCACACAGTCCATCATGTCGATGCCCCGCGCCACGGCCCCGACGATATCGTCGGGCTTGCCCACGCCCATCAGGTAGCGCGGCTTATCCTCAGGCAGCATGTCGGTGGCAAAATCGAGCGTAGAGAACATCGCCTGCTGCCCCTCCCCCACGGCCAGACCACCGACGGCATAGCCGTCAAAACCGATCTCGCGCAGCGCCTCGGCACTCTCTTGG
The DNA here is from genome assembly GCF_043557315.1 of Sulfitobacter sp. 1A12779. NCBI lineage: Bacteria > Pseudomonadati > Pseudomonadota > Alphaproteobacteria > Rhodobacterales > Roseobacteraceae > Sulfitobacter > Sulfitobacter sp. 1A12779. The sequence continues at coordinate 508,974 of NZ_JBIFFU010000002.1, read as the reverse complement.
CGGAAGTCTTCCTCCAACCCGCCTTGCTGGATGCCGAAGAGCATGTGACCGGGGCGGTCGCCAAAGGCCTCCCGGCTACGCTTGGCCCAGCGCATCGACAGACGCATGCTTTCGGCGATGCGGTCCCGGTCGGCGGGCAGCGCCGGGCATTCATCGAAACACATGACGATGTCGGAACCCAGAAGCTCCTGAATCTCCATCGAGCGCTCCGGCGTGATCTCATGTTTGGAGCCGTCGATGTGGCTTTTGAAAGTCACGCCGCGTTCGGTCAGCTTGCGCAAGCCTGCGAGGCTCATCACCTGAAAACCGCCACTGTCGGTCAGGATCGGCTTGTCCCAGTTCATGAACTTATGCAGCCCGCCCAAGGCGGCCACACGCTCTGCCGTGGGGCGCAGCATGAGGTGGTAGGTATTGCCCAGCAGAATGTCCGCGCCGGTGGAGGCCACGCTTTCGGGCATCATCGCCTTAACGGTCGCCGCTGTGCCCACGGGCATAAAGGCGGGCGTGCGGATCTCGCCGCGCGGGGTCTGGATCACGCCGCTGCGTGCCTTGCCGTCCTGCGCGTGTTTGGTGAATCCGGTGCTGGTCATACGCTGCCCTCTCTGCCTGCGACTGGCGCGATAAACCAGTGGCGGGAAACATGCAATAAAGCTGAAATAGCCGAAATTGCACGAGAATGGTATCGTTCAAAAGATACCGGGCTTAGGGCTTGGTCGCCGCCGCTTGATCACCGCCAACGCATTCCTGCGCAGGCTTTGAAGCCAGCAATCCAACGATGCGCGGCTCGCTACGCGCAAGCCCAACGCAGCCCAAAGCGCGCAAATAGCGCTTCAAAGCGCCGCGCAGCCTTGAATTGCCCGAACCCCCGCTACATTGCGCTATCCATGCAGCGGCTTGCCTTACTCTCACGCGCTTTCGCGACTGTGTTTCCTCGTTTTCTGGGGGCCTTCGTGCTGGCGATTGCACTGCTGACGGGGGCCGCCACCGGGCAGGCGCAGGAGAAATGGTTTCAAACGACCGAGCTGAACCCCGGTCTGCCGCCCCCGCCTGAGACGCTGGACCGCGGTACGCCAATGGCGGCGTTAGAAAGTTTCATCTACCTCACGGACAATGGGCACTATTCGGACGCGGCCCATATCCTTGACCTGTCGGACTTACCCCAAGGGGATCAGGCGGTTATCGGGGCCGAGCGTGCTTTTCAACTTTCCGTCCTGATGGAGCGCAAGGTCGTCGTGCCATGGCGCAGGTTGGCAGACCGGCCCGACGGCTGGCTCTCAGGCTCGGCCGAGGACAATGACACGGGGCGCGTGCGCCGCTCGCTCTTGATCGACCGGTTGGAACTGGGCGGCCATGACGTGCCGCTGCGGCTCAACCGGATCAAACCCGGTGAGGATGCCGAGCCGGTCTGGGTCTTCTCGCGCCAGAGCATCGACAATATTCCGCATCTCCATGCGCAGTATGGGCCGACAGACCTTGAGACGATGCTGCCCGACTGGCTGCGCATCCGCGCCTTTTGGGGCATGTATCTGTGGGAGGTGCTGTTCCTGCCTTTGCTGGTCGTCGTCGCCCTGACAGCCGGTTGGTTCGCCTTTAGCATCATGCGCCGCCTCGGGCAGGCCGCCAAACGCCGCTGGATTCGCTTTGTGCTGCGTTCCTTCCGCTGGCCCGCCGCCATCGTGCTTTGCGCGGCGATCATCGGCACGGCCACCAGCCGGGTCTTGGTCGTCTCGGGCTTTATCGACGCGGTGCTGAGCCCGATTTTGCTGATCGCCTATGTCACAGCCGCCGCCCTCGCCATTGTCTTTACCTTTGACGAGATCTTTGACCGGATTAGCCCCAACAACGCCTATGAGCTTGCCGACCCGATGAACGCCCATATGCGCTCCATCGCCACGACAATCGCGGCGGCGCGCAAGGCGGTGATCGTGATCGCCATTCTGGTGGCCACGGGGGTGATCCTCGTTTCCAGCAATGCGGACAATACGCTGGGCCTGTCGCTGCTGGCCTCTGCCGGTGCGGTGACCATCGTCTTGGGTTTCGCCGCGCGTGAGGTTTTGGGAAATATCCTCGCCTCTATCCAGATTGCGCTGAACCGCTCTGCACGGATCGGGGATCAGCTGATCTTCGAAGGGCATTTCTGCACGGTCGAGCAAATTCACTTTACTTACGTGCAACTGCTCAACTGGAATGGCACCCGGCTGATCGTGCCGGTCAGCTATTTCGTCTCCGACGCTTTTGAAAACTGGTCAATCGAGGATCACGCCATGGTGCGCCCCATCATTCTGACCCTGTCGCAAAACGCCGATGTGGCTGCCCTGCGCCGTGTGTTCTTTGACCTCTTGGCCCGCGAAGACCCCGATGACGTCAAACCGATGGACAAGGCCAAGGTGCATGTGCTCGACCAAGATGCCTTTGGTATCAAGGTGCGCTTCGAGTTGCCCACCGACAATGCCGCCACCTTTTGGGATATCGAATGCCGCGTGCGTGAGGAACTTCTTGCCGCCGCCGCGCGGATGGAGAAAGAAGACGACGTCCGCATGTTGCCCCCCGCCCCTGCGGATATGGGCACCCCCTGACATCGCGCCGCTTGATGCAGCCCCTGCCGCAGGTTAGGCAGGCAGACCAATGACCCAAGGAGCAGGCAATGGAAAAACTCACATTCGGTTGGGAAGAATGGGTTGCCCTGCCCGATCTTGGCCTGCCCGCGATCAAAGCCAAAGTCGACACCGGCGCGCGCACCTCGGCGCTGCATGCCCATGACATCGAAGTCTTCGGTCCCGCTTCCAAACCCAAGGTGCGGTTCAACGTGCATCCCATCGCCGGGCGCGAAGATATCTCGATCACCTGTTCCGCCCCGATCATCGACCGGCGCGAGGTGACTTCCTCTAACGGCGAATCTGAGCAACGTTTCGTCATCGCCACCACGCTTGAGGTCGGCGGCCAAAGCTGGCCCATCGACGTGACCCTGACCAACCGGGGCACCATGACCAGCCGCATGTTGCTGGGCCGTCAGGCGCTGACCGAACATATCAACATCTCGGCCACCGAACGACGGCTGCAACCTGACCTGAATTACGACGTTTACCACACCGCCAGCCTGCGCCACAAAGCGCCGCAGCGGGCGCTGCGCATCGCTGTGCTGAGCCGGGAAGACAACTATTCCACCCGCCGACTGGTCGAAGTGGGCGAAGCGCGCGGCCATGTGGTTGAGGTGATCGACACCACGCGTTGCTATATGGCGATCAACCAACTGGCCCCCGAGGTGCATTACGACGGCAAGCGCCTTCCGCGCTATGACGCCGTGATCCCGCGCATTGGCGCGTCGATCACCCCCTATGGCACCGCCGTCATCCGCCAGTTCGAGACGATCGGCACCTATTGCGTCAACGGCTCTGCCGGGATCACCGCGAGCCGCGACAAGCTGCACGCGCATCAGGTCTTGGCCGCGAAAAAGATCGGTATGCCGACCACGGCTTTTGCCGCATCGCCGAAAGACACCTCCAACCTGATGGCGCTAGTGGGCACCGCGCCTTTGATCGTGAAGCTGCTGGAGTCGACCCAAGGCAAGGGCGTCGTGTTGGCGGAAACCAAGAAGGCCGCAGAGAGTGTGATCGACGCCTTCCGTGGCCTGCGCGCCAACTTCCTCGTGCAGGATTTCGTCAAGGAAGCCGCCGGTGAGGACATCCGCTGCCTCGTGGTGGCGGGCAAGGTCGTGGCCTCTATGAAACGCACAGGCGCCGAGGGGGACTTCCGCTCAAACCTGCATCGGGGCGGCTCGGCCAAGGTTGTACGCATCTCGAAAGAAGAACGCGATACCGCCGTGCGTGCCGCCCGTGCCTTTGGCCTCGGCATCGCCGGGGTCGATCTGCTGCGGTCGGAAAGCGGGCCAAAGGTGCTTGAGGTCAACTCCTCCCCCGGGTTCGAGGGGATCGAGAATGCCACCAAGAAAGACATCGTTGGCAAGGTCTATGATGAAATCGAAGCCCGGGTGAAGCCACAGCCCGCGCGGCGTCGCAAAGGCGGATAACGGGGGCGGCAGCGGCCCCGCCCGGCTCGGGGCCACTTTACGCCCCTGCCCGCAATCCCTATATAAAACGTCGAGAATGATGCGAGGCAAGAGATGACCGAACAGACCCAACCGCTCGAAGGGACACCGCTGATTGCGCCCTCCTCCACCGATCACCCGCTCTACGAGCAGGTCGTTGAGGCTTGTCGCACGGTCTATGACCCTGAGATCCCGGTGAATATCTATGAACTGGGGCTGATCTACACCATCGACATCAACGACGAGAATGAAGTCGACATCAAGATGTCGTTGACCGCGCCCGGCTGCCCCGTGGCCGGTGAGATGCCCGGCTGGGTTGCCGATGCGGTCGAGCCGATCGCCGGGGTCAAGCAGGTCAATGTGGCACTGGTTTGGGAGCCGCCTTGGGGCATGGATATGATGTCGGACGAAGCCCGCCTTGAACTGGGCTTCATGTAAGCGCGAGCTTTACAAAGCGAAGAACAGACGCCGTCGATGCAGGGCATCGACGGCGTTTTTTTTGGCCGCATCCCGCCGAGCGGGACGGCCTAGGATTGTTCATTTGACTGACATGATCCGGTCGTGAAACCGTTACATCGGGCACCCATAGAAGCCCCAGAACTTCATTCACGAACGGATAACATTATGCGAACACTTGTTTCTCTCGCCGCTCTGGCCCTCGCGCCCGGCATGGCGCTGGCCCAGGCCGATGCTGCCGCGACCCCGGTCGAATACGGCCCCCGCCCGGCCTATCTGGTGGACAAGCTGCCCGAGGGCGCATTGAAGGACAAGCTGGCCTCCTGCATGGGGCAAGACGCCACCAAAACCGATTTCTCCATCGGCCACCGTGGCGCGCCGCTGATGTTTCCTGAGCATACCGTGCAATCCAACGTCGCCGCCGCGCGTATGGGCGCGGGCATCTTGGAATGCGACGTGACCTTTACCGCCGATCATGAGCTGGTCTGCCGCCACGCGCAGAACGACCTACACACCACGACGAACATCCTCGTCTCCGATCTGGCCGAGAAATGCACCACCGGCTTCACCGCCGCGTCGGGTGACACGCCCGCCAGCGCCGAATGCCGCACCTCTGACATCACCTTGGCCGAATTCCGCACCCTGACGCCCAAGATGGACAGCGCCGACAAGACCGCCATCACCGCCGAAGACTATCAGGGCGGCGTCGCGAATTGGCGCACCGAGCTTTACAGCGACAAGGCCGATCTGATTACCCATGCGGAATCGATCGAACTGTTCAAATCTTTGGGCGCCAAGTTCACGCCTGAGCTGAAATCTCCCTCCGTCGAGATGCCGCATGAGGGTTTCTCTCAGGAAGACTACGCGCAGAAGCTGGTGGATGAATATGTCGCCGCAGGCATCCCCGCCTCCGACGTTTGGCCGCAATCCTTCAACCTCGAAGACGTGCTTTACTGGGTTGAGAACACACCCGAATTCGGCAAACAGGCTGTCTATCTGGTGCAATGGTCCGACGGTTTCGATGAGCAAAACCCCGAGACTTGGGCAGAAGATTTCGCCGATCTGAAAGCCAAGGGCGTGAACTACCTCGCGCCGTCGCTCAACATGATGCTGACCAATAAGGACGGCGCCATTGCCGCATCCGAATACGCCATGGCCGCGAAAGAAGCAGGGCTGACCCTGATCGCATGGACGCTGGAGCGTTCCGGCCCGCTCGCCTCCGGTGGCGGTTGGTACTTCCAGTCGGTCAATGACATCGTGAAAGACGACAGCGACTATCTGGTGGCGCTGGATGTGCTGGCCCAAGACGTGGGCGTGGCCGGTGTCTTCTCTGACTGGCCCGCGACCGTGACCTATTATGCGAACTGCATGGGCCTCTGATCGGTCCTAGCCGTTAGAACGCCATCAGGGCCGCCCCCTTTCGGGCGGCCCTTTTCCGTGGCCGGGCTTGCATGGATTTCGCCTTCCTGCGACATTGCGGGAAACAAGGGGCAAGCCATGGAAACTTGGGCAATTTTTACCGGCGATATCGTGAAATCCTCCGCGATGAGCCGGACGGAGGTGGATACCGTCTTCGCGCGCCTTGATGATGCCTCCGAGGCGCTGACTGCTTGGCAAGGCCAGCCCGCCCGGATGACCCGTTTTCGTGGAGATGGCTGGCAGATGGCCGTGGCGCCCACTTTCACCTTCCGCGCAGCCCTCGTCCTACGCGCCACCGTGCGCCGCTGCGGCAAGACCGCCGACACCCGCTTTGGCATCGGTATCGGCCCCGCGCATTTCGCGGGGGACGACCTATCCCGCGCGGACGGAGTGGCACTGGTCAGCTCCGGCCACGCGCTCGACAACATGCCTCGCGCGCGGCGCATGCACGCGCCCGACACCCCCCTCGCCCTGCGCACGGCCCTGCCCCTCGCCGACCGGATCGCGGGCGGCTGGACCAAGCGCCAAGCCGATGTCGCCTATTACATGCTGGCCCCCGAACCGCCCGTCCAAGCAGAGCTTGCGAGGCAGTTTGACCTGACGCAGCAAAGCGTGCAGGGCCATGTGGAGGCGGCGGGGATCGATGAGTTGCGGGAGGTCTGCGAGGTTCTGGAAAAGCATAAAACAGCCCCTTAAGCCTGTTTTATCAAATTACAGCCAAATTAGGCTGTTTAATACCATAAGAAAACGCTTGCCCCGGCTCGCCATGGCTTTTCAAATGGACGCCATCACCAACTACCGGAATTTCTATGACCGAACAGGCCATCGCCACCGCTCTCGCCTGCCTGATCGCTCACTTGCTGGCCGATTTCGTTTTTCAAACCAATGCCATGGTCGCTGCCAAGCGCATGCCGCAAGTGCTACTGCTCCACGGCGCTATCGTCTTTGCCCTGACCGCATTGGCCCTCGGCGGCAGTTTGATCCCCGCCGCCCTCCTCGCGCTTGCCCATACCGCAATTGATGCGCTCAAGACCTACGCCGTGCCGGCGCACCAGCGCGACCGGCTTTGGCCCTACCTTACCGATCAACTCGCCCATCTCATCACCATCGTAGCCCTTGTCCACTATGCCCCCGACGCCTTTGCCAGCGGCATCTGGGCCGACCACAGCAGCGCGCTCATCCCGCCTGCCCTGTTTATCGCCGGACTGATCACCGCGACGCTCAAAGGCGGTCCCGCCGTGGGTGGTTTGATGCTGCCGCACAAGGCGCAGGCCCAACCGGATGGGTTGGAGAATGCGGGCCGGATGATCGGCCTGCTGGAACGCGCGTTGATCTTTCTAATGGTCATGATCGGCGAGCCTGCGGGCATCGGTTTTCTCATCGCGGCAAAGTCGATCCTTCGTTTCGACACCGTGAAAAAGAACCAGAAGATAAGCGAATACGTGATTATCGGCACGCTGGCCTCTTTCGGCTGGGCGCTCATCGCCGCCTTCGTCACCAAGGCAGCAATGAATTCTTTCTGACGGCTTGAGATCGCCGCGCCGCACCCCTATCTTGGCCGCATAGGAGATTTGTGATGTTTGGCATTCCCGGCAAGCAAGCCGTTACCATGACCCCCAAAGCCGCTGGCCAGATTGCGAAGTTGATGCAATCGGCGGGCCACGCCGGGCTGCGCATTGGCGTCAAGAAAGGCGGCTGTGCGGGCATGGAATACACCATGGAATACGTCGAAGCGACCGACCCCAATGATGAGGTGGTCGAACAAGACGGCGCGCGGGTGATGATCGCCCCCATGGCGCAGATGTTCCTCTTCGGCACCGAGATCGACTATGAGACTACGCTGCTCGAGTCCGGTTTCAAATTCCGCAATCCCAATGTGACCGAAGCCTGCGGCTGCGGCGAATCCATTAAATTCGACGAAAGCCTCGGCGCGAAGTAAGCGCGCCGATCTGCCCCGGCCTTGACGAAAGGCTGCGGGCCTGCGAACTGATCTGACAACGTAAACAGATCAGGACGGAACCGATGCGCCCCAAAATCGCCGCCGGCAACTGGAAAATGAACGGCACCGCCGCCGCGCTGACAGAGCTTCACAGCCTTGCCACCGGCCTGCCCGACAACCCGCCGCAGGTCGTGATCTGCCCGCCCAGCACCCTCCTCTTTCGCGCCACCGACGCCACCCATGGCAGCCCGATCCAGATCGGCGCACAGGATTGCCATGCCGAAGAAGCGGGCGCCTACACCGGCGATATCTCTGCCGCGATGGTTGCCGACAGCGGGGCCAGCCATGTGATCCTCGGCCATTCCGAGCGCCGCGATGCCCACCGCGAGACTGACGCCGATGTACAAGCCAAGGCACGGGCCGCATGGGGTGCCGGTCTCACCGCCATCATCTGCATCGGCGAAAGCGAGGCGGAGCGGGACGCGGGCCAGACCCTCGACATTATCGGCGCACAGCTCGACGGCTCCCTCCCCGATGCTGTGGAGGCCGGGAACACCGTTATCGCTTATGAGCCGATTTGGGCCATCGGCACCGGCAAGGTCCCCAGCATTGCGCAGATCAAAGAGGTGCATGATTTCATTCGCACCCGCCTGATCGACCGTTTCGGCGCGGAGATCGGCAATGCGCTCCCCCTGCTCTACGGCGGTTCGGTAAAAGCCGGGAATGCGGTCGAAATCTTCGCGGTCGAAAACGTCGATGGCGCGTTGGTCGGCGGGGCCAGCCTCAAGGCCGAGGATTTCGCGCCCATCGTGACGGCCCTCGCCCAGTCTTAAACCAATGCGGGGCGGCGAAGACACCCGCCGCCCCGCCCTCTTACAGCGGCAGCATCGTCGTCGATTTGATCTCTTCCATCGACAAAAGCGCCGTGACGTTATGCACTTTCACCTCTGAAATCAGCGCCTGATAAAAGACATCATAGGCCCGCGCGTTCTTGACCCGCACCTTCAGGATATAGTCGATATCCCCCGCCAGACGGTGCGCCTCCTGCACCTCGGGCCGGTCTTTCAACGCCTGCAAAAACGCCGCCTGCCAAGCCGCCTCATGCTCTGACGTGCGGATCAGGACAAAGAAACAGGCCTCGAACCCAAGCGCTTCGGAATCCAGCACCACGGTCTGCTGGCCGATGACCCCGGCTTCGCGCAGCTTGCGTATCCGATTCCACACCGGCGTTTTCGAAGACCCCACTTCACGGGCAATATCGTCCAGCGATTGGCTCGCATCCCGTTGCAGCTGCGCCAAAATCTTCCGGTCGGTCTCATCAATTCGGACAGTCATTCTCTTCTCTCTCGCCCCGGCAGGACGTTCATACTCAACCTGCGGCCAAAGCGAACGCATGTTCTTATCTGCGCCAGCATATAGCCAATTATCGGGAATATTTCCTATATAAGAGGTCACGTCAAACAGAATACAGGGCGCATCATGGATCACTTTCCCATCTTCCTCGCCACCCGCGGGCAAAAGATCCTCCTCTCCGGCGGCGGCGAAGCCGCTCTGGCCAAGCTGCGTCTGCTGATGAAAACCGAAGCGGCGCTGCATGTCTTCGCCCCCGACCCGGCGGCAGAGATCGTAGATTGGCAAGCGGCGGGCAAGCTCACCCTGCACCGCCGCCCCCTCGGCGCCGCCGATCTCCCCGGCGCGCGGCTGTTCTACGCGGCGGATGAAGATGACACGCTGGATGCCGAGAATGCCGCGCTGGCCCATGCGGCGGGCGTGCTGGTCAACATCGTCGACAACCTGCACGACAGCGAATTCATCACCCCCGCCATCGTCGACCGCGATCCGGTGACCGTGGCTATCGGCACCGAAGGCGCCGCCCCGGTGCTGGCCCGCGCCATCAAGGCCGATCTGGAAGAGCGTCTGCCCGTCACCCTCGGCCCGCTGGCGCGCATCGGCAAAGGCTTTCGCAAGCTGGCCGATGCCCTGCCCATGGGCCGCGCGCGCCGTGATTTCTGGCGGGAGTATTATTTCGCCACCGGCCCCCGCGCCATGGCTGAGGGCAAGGATACCGTGCGCCCGGCGCTGAAGACCCTGCTGAACACCCACCTCACCCGCAAAGCCCGCGCAGGCCATGTGGCCTTTGTTGGCGGCGGCCCGGGCGACCCGGAACTGCTGACGCTCAAGGCCCGCCGCGCGCTGGATGAGGCCGATGTGGTGATCTACGACCGTCTGATCAGCCCCGAGATTCTCGAACTCGCCCGCCGCGAAGCGCTGAGGATCGACGTCGGCAAAGAGGGTTTTGGCCCCTCGACGGCCCAAGAGCACATCAACGCCCTGCTGGTCGAACACGCGCAAAGCGGCGCGCAGGTGGTGCGGTTGAAATCCGGCGATGCCACGGTCTTTGGCCGGCTCGACGAAGAGATCGACGCGGTCGACGCCCATGGCATCGGCTGGCACATCGTGCCCGGCATCACCGCCGCCTCCGCCGCCGTGGCGGGCATCGGGCAGAGCCTGACCAAACGGGGCCGCAATGCCTCGGTCCGCTTCCTCACCGGGCACGACATGAAAGGTTTCGCCGATCACGACTGGGCCGCCCTCGCGCGCCCTAACGAAGTCGCCGCAATCTATATGGGCAAGAAATCCGCCCGTTTCGTCCAAGGCCGCCTGCTGATGCATGGCGCCGACCGCGCCACACCCGTCACCGTGATCGAAAACGCCTCGCGCGCCGATCAGCGGGTGCTGTCGACCACGCTGAACGATCTGCCGCGCGATCTGGCCGATGCCGAAATGACCGGCCCCGCGCTCACCTTCTACGGCCTCGCCCCGCGCGCCGCCGTCCAAGTTGCCACCGAAACCCCGCTAGAGGAGCTGGCCTGACATGCCCAAACCCTTCACCCCCAAGGTCATCACCGCCAATGCGCTGCTCGAAGGCGATGTCGTCTATCAAACCGCCACCGGCTGGACCCGCAAACTGAGTGAAGCCGAAGTCCTCACCGATGAGGCCGACGCCGACCTGCGCTTGATCGACGCGCTGAGCCAACAAGACTTGGTCGTTGGCGTCTACCTCGCCGATGTGGCCCCCGAAGCGGGCGGCCCCCGCCCCACCCATTTCCGCGAAGAGTTCCGCGCCACTGGCCCCTCGAACTACGCCCACGGCAGACAGGAGACCGTCTGATGTACAGCTACACCGAATTCGACGACAAATTCCTCGCCGAGCGCAACGCCCAGTTTCGCGCCCAAGTCGAGCGCCGCATCGACGGCTCGCTCACCGAGGATGAGTTCAAACCCCTCCGGCTGATGAACGGCCTCTACCTGCAACTGCACGCCTATATGCTGCGGGTGGCGATCCCCTATGGCACGCTGAACAGCGCCCAGATGGACCAACTCGCCTATATCGCCGAGCGGTGGGACAAGGGCTACGGCCATTTCACCACGCGCCAGAACATCCAGTACAACTGGCCCGAATTGCGCGACGTGCCCGACATGCTCGACGCGCTGGCCGAGGTGAAGCTGCATGCGATCCAGACCTCCGGCAACACCATCCGCAACGTGACGGCAGACCATTTCGCCGGCGCCGCCGCCGATGAGGTCGCCGATCCCCGCCCCGTGGCCGAACTGATCCGCCAATGGTCCACCGACCACCCGGAATTCCAGTTCCTGCCGCGCAAGTTCAAGGTCGCCGTCACCGGCGCCGCCGCCGACCGGGCGGTGATCAAGGCCCATGACATCGGCCTGCGCATCGTCGAACGCGATGGCGAGCAAGGTTTCGAAGTCATCGTCGGCGGCGGCCTCGGCCGCACCCCGATGATCGGCAAGGTGCTCTACGACTTCGTAAAGCATGACGATCTGCTGCCCACGCTCGAAGCCATCGTCAGCGTCTACAACGTGCTGGGCCGCCGCGACAATAAGTACAAGGCGCGCATCAAGATCACCGTCCACGAGAACGGCATCGAAGACATCCGCGCCCGGGTCGATGCGCAATATGCGCTGATCCGCGACCAGTTCACCGGCGTCGACCAGCAAATGCTGTCGCGTATCGAAGCCGATTTCGCAGCACCCGCGTTCAAAACAGCCTCCCTCGGGGCTTACGAGTCCGCCTATACCAACGACCCGGTCTTCCGCGCCTGGGCCGATACCAACCTCGCCGCGCACCGCGCGCCGGGCTATGCCATCGTCTCGATCAGCCTCAAGGCCCATGGTGCCACGCCGGGCGACGCGACGGCAGACCAGATGCGCGTGATGGCCGACCTCGCCCGCCGCTTCGGCCATGACGAGCTGCGCATCAGCCACGAGCAGAACGTGATCCTGCCCCATGTGCACCGCAGCGACCTGCCCGAACTGCACGCCGCGCTGAAAGAGGCGAAACTGGCCACCGCCAACATCGGCTTGATCTCGGATATCATCGCTTGCCCCGGCATGGATTACTGCGCGCTGGCCACCGCGCGTTCCATCCCCATCGCGCAGGAAATCGCCACCCGTTTCGACGAGCTGAAGCTCGAACATGACGTGGGCCCGCTCAAGATCAAGATCTCCGGCTGCATCAACGCCTGCGGCCACCACCACGTGGGCCATATCGGCATCCTCGGCCTCGACCGCGCGGGCGTAGAGAACTACCAGATCACGCTCGGCGGCGACGGCACCGAGGACGCAAGCCTCGGCACCCGCACCGGCCCCGGCTTCTCGGCCGGGGAGATCATCCCCGCCATCGAACGCCTCGTTCTGGGCTATCTCGACCTGCGCAACGATCCCGGCGAGACGTTCTTGCAAGCCTACCGCCGTCTCGGCCTCGCGCCATTCAAAGCCGTGCTCTACCCCGAAGCGGCAGAGAAGGATCGGGCCAATGCCGCTTGACACCCCTGAACTTCATCCTTTCTCAAATACCGATGCGCCGCCCCCCGAGGGGCTGCGCGCGGTCGAGGAAAAGGTGGCACGGCTCAACGCCGAGTTGCGCCACCACGGGGCGACGGATGTGATCCGCCGCGCCGATGCGGAGATCGAGAACCTCACCCTCGTCTCCAGCTTCGGCGCGGAATCGGTGGCGCTGCTGCACCTCGCCTCCATGGTCTCGTGGGACATCCCGGTGCTCTTTATCGACACCGAGATGCTCTTTGCCGAAACCCTCGTCTACCAACAGGAGCTAAGTGAGCGCCTCGGCCTGCGCAATGTCACCACCCTGCGCAGCGCAGAGATCGCAGCGCAGGATCCCGATGGCACGCTGCATCGGTATGACACCGATGCTTGCTGCGCCCTGCGCAAGACCCGACCCCTGCAAAGCGCACTGGCGGGCTATGACGGCTGGATCACCGGGCGCAAACGTTTTCAATCGGGCAGCCGCGCGGCCTTGGAGTTTTTCGAGACCGAGATCCCCGAAGACGGTGCCGCACCCCGGATCAAAGTGAACCCGCTGGCCTATTGGGCCAATTCCGATGTGGCCGACTACATCACCGAAAACCGCCTGCCCCGGCATCCGCTGGTGGCCAAGGGCTACCCTTCGATTGGCTGCGCGCCCTGCACCTCGCCCGTGGCCCCGGGCGAAGACCCGCGCGCCGGGCGCTGGCGCGATCAGAACAAAGAAGAATGCGGCATCCATTTTGTGAACGGCAAAGTGGTCCGAACAGGAGACAAATCATGAGCGTACTCGTCACCGACACAGGCTTCACCGCCGACGACTGGACCCAAGGCTATAGCGAGGATAGCGCCGCGAACGATTGCCGCGCCGTCGATCTGGCCTCTGACGCCGATGCCCATGCCCTCACCCTGACCCCGGCGCTTGAGATGATCCGCGTCGACTTCCCCTCTTTCGCGGATGGGCGTGGTTTTACAATCGCCCGCGTCCTGCGCCTGCGCGGCTACAGGGGCCGCCTGCGCGCCCGCGGGCATGTGCTGGCCGATCAATATGCCATGGCCCGCCGCGCCGGGTTCGATGAGGTCGAGATCGACGAGGATCTGGCCGCCCGCCAGCCTGAGGACCAATGGCTGGCCCGCGCCGATTGGCAGGCCCATGACTATCAGTCCCGCCTGCGCGGTGCCGCATCCGGACCGGCGACCGCGGCCAAATAGGCCGCTTCATTGCCCTCCCCCCTTCCTTGCCATAAGTAGAGGCCGCAACCCGATTTGCGGAAACCATGATGACCGAGCAGAGCACAGTGAACCAAACCGCAGCCAAGCCCGTCCCGACATTGCCCGACGCCCAGACCGTGACCTCGGTTACGCACTGGACCGATCAGCTGTTCTCGTTCCGGGTGACCCGGCCTGCAAGCCTGCGGTTCCGCTCGGGCGAGTTCGTGATGATCGGCCTGATGGGCGACCCGCATCCCGAAACCGGCAAGCAAAAACCACTACTGCGCGCCTATTCCATCGCCTCGCCCGCCTGGGACGATGAGTTGGAGTTCTACTCGATCAAGGTGCAAGACGGCCCGCTGACCTCTAAACTACAGCACATCCAGCCCGGCGATCAGATCATCCTGCGGCCCAAACCCGTGGGCACGCTGGTCCATGACGCGCTGCTGCCGGGCGACCGGCTGTGGATGTTCGCCACCGGCACCGGCTTTGCCCCCTTCGCAAGCCTGCTGCGCGAGCCTGAGACCTATGAAAAATTCGACGAGGTCATCGTCACCCACACCTGCCGCGACGTGGCAGAGCTTGAGTATGGCCGCCAGTTGATCGAAGGGCTGAAGGCCGACGAGCTGATGCAGGAACTGATCGGCCCGGAAAACCTTGCCAAGATTCGCTATTACCCGACCACCACCCGCGAAGAGAGCCCCAAGATGGGCCGGATCACCAATCTTTTGCAGGATGGCACGGTGTTCAAAGATCTGGGCGTGCCCCAGATCAATGCCGCCCATGACCGTGCCATGGTCTGCGGCAGCCTTGGCTTCAACAAGGATATTATGGAGATTCTCGAAGGCTTTGGCCTGACCGAGGGTGCCAATTCCGACCCCCAGCATTTCGTCGTCGAAAAGGCTTTCGTCGGCTGAGCCGAATTAAGCCTTACGAAAGGTCGCAGCGTTATAACCAAGGTGTCGGCGCAGCTTTGCCGACGGTTTGGCAGAACCCTGCGCATCCCGAAAACGCCCCCTTCCGCTGCACTGCGGCAGGGCTTAGCTGACGCCTTGCGAGCGCGGGGGACTGCCGCGCGAAACGCAACCACAGGCGAAAGGCATATCAATGGCGAGCAATGGGACCCCGACCCCAAAGAAAGTCTCCGATCTGGCAACTCAAAAGGCCGACCTGTCCAGCACGGCGCTGATCGGCATCTTCGGCAGCGACAGCACGCCCGGCGCGCTGATCCGCGAAGGTGGCGGCAAAATCTCACGCGTCGAAGTGGGCGATCAGGTCGCTGGCGGCATCGTCTCCGCCATCGGGCAAGGGACGCTGGTGCTGTCCAGCCGTCGCGGCAATCAAGTGCTGCGCCTGCCGCAGGGCTGAAACCTTGGGGGAGGCGCGGCGCGCGCCTCTTGACCTGCCGCGCGGGGCAGTGCACATCCCGCGCATGAGCAAGACAGCATTGATCACCGGCGCATCGCGCGGCCTTGGGGCCGCATTGGCGGAAGCCTTGGCCCCCACCCATCACATCATCGCGGTCGGTCGCACGACCGGCGCGCTTGAAGAGTTGGACGACCGTATCCAAGCCAAGGGCGGCAGCGCCACCTTGGCGCCGATGGACATCACCAACGCCGATGCCATGGCCGTGCTGTGCCGGGGCATCCATGACCGTTGGGGCGGGCTTGACCTTTGGCTGCATTGCGCCGTCCATGCCGCCCCGCTGACGCCCACCGATCACATCGACGCCAAGGATATGGAGAAATCCATCGCCGGAAACGTCACCGCCACTGCGCGGCTGATCACCTTTGTCTCGCCGCTTTTGGGGGCGGATGGCACGGCGGTCTTCTTTGAAGATCCGCGTGCGGGTACGAAATTCTTCGGCAGCTACGGCGCCACCAAAGCTGCGCAGATCGCGCTGGCGACCTCTTGGCAGGTCGAGACCGCGCAGATCGGCCCCCGTGTCCATATCCTCACGCCCGAGCCGATGCCCACCGCCACCCGCGCGCGCTTCTTCCCCGGCGAAGACCGCGCGGCGCTGAGCGACACCGCCACGCAGGCCGCTGCGGTATTGGCGCAACTGTCGGAAAACTCCGCCTCCTGAACCGCGCGGCACCGGCGCGCTGCGCTTGCCGCCGGTCCGCCCCTCGCCTATCAAGGCAAAAAGGGGCCATTCATGCGTATTTTGATTACAAACGATGACGGCATCAACGCGCCCGGTCTGGCCGTGCTGCGCGCCATTGCCGAGGAACTGGCCGGGCCTACGGGCGAGGTCTGGACCGTGGCACCGGCGTTTGAGCAATCCGGCGTGGGCCATTGCATCAGCTACACCAAACCGATGATGATCACGCAATTGGACGAACGCGTCTTCGCCACCGAAGGCTCCCCCGCCGATTGCGTCCTTGCTGCGATCCACGACACGATGACCGCCGCCCCCCCCGATCTGGTGCTCTCCGGCGTGAACCGGGGCAATAACGCGGCTGAAAACGCGCTCTATTCCGGCACGCTTGGCGGCGCGATCGAGGCGGCGTTGCAGGGTTTGCCCGCCATCGCCCTGTCGCAATACTACGGCCCCGCCAACCGCGATCTGGCCGATCCTTTTGAGGCCGCCGCCCAGCACGGCGCCGAGACCTGCCGCCGCATTCTGGACCACAGCCCCAAGGAAGACGCGGCCTATGGGCTTTTCTACAACGTGAACTTCCCGCCAGTGGCGGGCGCTGATGTGCGTGGCATCCGGCTGGCCCCGCAGGGCCGCCGCCCCGGCACCGGGTTTTCGACCGAGGCCCATCTGTCGCCCTCGGGCCGCCGCTTTTTGTGGATCAAGGGCGGCGATCAACGCGTGCAAACGGCACCGGGCAGCGATGCCTGCGTCAACCTTGACGGCTATGTCTCGGTCACCCCGATGCGCTGCGACCTGACGGATCACGCAGCCCTCGAAACGCTGGCGGGCATCAACGGATGAATGAGCCACCCATCTCTGAAGCGGAACGCAAGATGCAGTTCCTCTACGCGCTGCGCTCCAAGGGCGTGACCGATGCGCGCGTGCTCACAGCGATGGAAGCGATCGACCGCGGCCCCTTCATCCGCGGCCTCTTTGCCAGCCGCGCCTATGAGGACATGCCCCTGCCCATCGCCTGCGGCCAGACCATCAGCCAACCCTCTGTCGTCGGGCTCATGAGCCAAGCCTTGCAGGTATCGTCGCGCGATAAGGTGCTCGAAATCGGGACTGGCTCGGGCTATCAGGCCGCGATCCTCAGCAAGCTCGCCCGGCGGGTCTATACGATCGACCGGCACCGCCGTCTGGTGCAGGAGGCGCGCGGTGTGTTCGAGGCGATGGATCTGACCAATATCACCGCGATCACCGCCGATGGCAGCTTTGGCCTTGCCGAACAGGCCCCCTTTGACCGGATCATCGTGACCGCCGCCGCCGAAGACCCGCCCGGCCCCCTGCTCGCGCAGCTCAAAGAAGGCGGCATCATGGTGCTGCCCGTCGGCCAATCCGACACGGTCCAACACCTCATCCGCGTGCGAAAGACCGCTGATGGGCTGGAATACGACGAATTGCGTGCCGTGCGCTTTGTCCCCCTGCTGGAAGGCTTGGGCAAGGACGGCTAATAGGTTACAGAGACACGGACAACGCCCCATACCGTCTGGGGGCGAAGATGAGGACTTGCAGATGCGCCGAACACGCTTGCGCCGCCCCATGCGGCTGACCCTAATGGCCGGGACCAGTGCGATACTGCTGGCAGGTTGCGAAAATCAGCCCTTGGATTACGACATGCGCAGCACCTTTGGCGATGGGTTCTCCACCGCTGAAGCCGCGCGCGGGCCTTTGGCAGACCGGCCAAAACCCGACGCACGGGGCGTGATCTCTTACCCCAATTACCAAGTCGTCGTCGCCCGCCGGGGCGATACGCTGAAAGACGTGGCTGCGCGTGTGGGCGCCGACAGCGGCGAATTGGCCCGCTATAACGGGATCGATCAGGGCGTCCCCCTCCGCCAGGGTGAGATCATCGCCCTGCCCCGCCGGGTCTCTGAGCCCGCGCCGGGCACCAATGGCGCCGTGGACATTACCACCCTTGCCGGCAGCGCCATCGACCGCGCCCCGGCGACCCCCAGCGTGCAGACCCAGAGCCTGCCGCCCGTAGGCACCAGCACACCCGCACCACAGCCCGCCGCAGCACCGCAGGCGAAAGAGCCCGTGCGCCACCGGGTCGAGCGGGGCGAGACCGCCTATACCGTGGCGCGCCTTTACAACGTGCCGGTCAAGGCACTGGCCGAGTGGAACGGCCTCGGCCCAGATTTCGCGATCCGCGAGGGCCAATTCCTGCTGATCCCGGTCGAGAAACAGGCGCCCCCGCGTCAGGCGACCAACACCGCGTCGAGCGCCGCCGCCTCGCGCCCCGTGCAGCCGGTCACCAGCGCGCCCGGCGCAGGCACCCCCACGCCGACGCCGCCCTCTGCCGCCAAACCGCTGCCGCAGGATGAGACCGCACAGCCCCTGCCGCCCAAGGTCGAGCCGAAAGAGCCTGTGGCCGATGTGGGCAAGCCCACTGCCCCGGCAAAGGCGACCAAGATGACGCCGCCGGTCCAAGGCTCCATCATCCGCGCCTATTCCAAGGGCAAGAACGAGGGCATCAACATCAAGGGCAGCCCCGGCGGGCCGGTGAAAGCCGCCGAGGCGGGCACCGTCGCCGCGATCACCAAAAGTGCGGAGGGCATCCCGATTGTCGTGGTGCGCCATGCCAACAACCTGCTCACGGTCTATGCGAATGTCGACGGCGTGAATGTGGCTAAGGGCGATAGCGTCAGCCGGGGTCAGCAGATCGCCAAACTGCGCGGCGGATCGGAATCGCATGTGCATTTCGAGGTGCGCAAAGGTTTTGAGAGCGTCGATCCGACGCCCTATATTCAGTAACCAAACGACAAAGGGCCCGCAGAATATGCGGGCCCTTTCGCTCATACCGTCCGGCGCTCAACCGCCCGAAACGGGAACGCCTTTCCGGCCAGCCAAATCCACGAAATACTGCCAAGCCACCCGGCCCGAGCGGGCGCCGCGTGTGGCCTGCCATTCGACAGCCTCGGCGCGCAATGTGTCGTCGTCGATCTCTACGCCGAAGGCATCGCAATAGCCGCGGATCATCGCCAGATACTGGTCCTGATCGCAGGGGTGGAACCCCAGCCAGAGCCCGAAGCGGTCAGAGAGAGAGACCTTTTCCTCGACCGCTTCGGAAGGATTGATCGCGCTGCCGCGCTCGTTCTCGATCATGTCGCGCGGCATCAGGTGGCGGCGGTTCGATGTGGCATAGAGCACGACATTCTCGGGCCGCCCTTCGATGCCCCCATCCAACACGGCCTTCAGCGATTTGTAATGCGTGTCGTCATGGCCGAAGCTCAGGTCGTCGCAAAACAGGATGAACCGCTGCGAGGCCCC
This sequence comes from Sulfitobacter sp. 1A12779, assembly GCF_043557315.1. Lineage (NCBI taxonomy): Bacteria > Pseudomonadati > Pseudomonadota > Alphaproteobacteria > Rhodobacterales > Roseobacteraceae > Sulfitobacter > Sulfitobacter sp. 1A12779. The sequence continues at coordinate 489,642 of NZ_JBIFFU010000002.1, read as the reverse complement.
GCGCAGGAGGGACAGAAGCCGCCCGACCGACGGCAGGTCTTCGCGCTGCAATTCAACGATGCGCAATGCCTCATGTGATGCTTGAACATCCGCGTGTATCGCTTTGACAAGGCTGGATTTCCCCATGCCCCGCGCACCCCAGAGCAGCGCGTTGTTCGCAGGCAGCCCCGCCGCGAATTGGCGGGTGTTGGCCAAAAGCGTATCCCGCGCCCGATCCACGCCCACCAAAAGCGGCAGATCGATCCGCGCGACCTGCGGCACCGGCACCAGACGGTCGGGGTCGGTGTGCCAGACGAAGGCAGTGGCCGCATCGAAGTCTGGGGCGGCGAGCGGCGCGGGAGACATACGCTCCAGCGCCGCCGCGATACGGTCCATCGGATCATTGATCACAGCAGGTCTTCCTCGTCTTCGTCGTCAAAGTAGCCCTCTTCGCGCAGCTTTTCGTTGCGCTTTGTCTCAACCCGGCGCACGAGGAAGATCGAGATTTCGTAGAGGCCATAGACCACCACGAAAAGGATCACCTGCGTGATCACATCAGGCGGGGTGACCAGCGCGGCCAGCACGAGGATCGCCACCACCGCATATTTGCGCACATTAGCCAGACCTTCGGAACTGACCAGCCCCGCCTTGCCCATCAGCGTCAGCAGAACCGGGAGCTGGAAACACAGGCCAAAAGCCACGATGAATTTGATCGTGAGCGACAGATACTCCTGCGCCGACCCTTGGAAGGCGATGGCAGCGATGCCGTTTTCACCATCCGGCCCACCGACCAGCGTGCCGGCCTGCTGGAAGCCAAGGAAGAAGTCGAAGGCCAGCGGCGTGACGACATAGAAGGCAAAAGCCGCGCCAAGGAAGAACATCACTGGCGAGGAGATCAGAAAGGGCAGAAAGGCCCCCTTCTCGTTCTTGTAAAGCCCCGGTGCCACGAAGCGCCACAGCTGGTAGCTGATGAAGGGGAAGCCCAGCACCAGACCGCCCAAGAGAGAGATCGAGATGGCGACGAAGAAACCCTCTTGCAGTTTGATCAGGATCAGCCCGCAATCTTCCTGCCCCCGTTCCGCCATGGCCGAGCAAAGCGGTTCGGTCAGGAAGTTGAAGATCGGGTTCCAGACGGTAAAGCAGATCACCATCCCGATGATGAAGGCGATGACCGAATGGATGAGCCGCGTGCGCAGCTCGGCCAGATGCTCGATCAACGGGGCGGAACTGTCGTCGATCTCGTCATAATCGTCGGTGGCGCTCATTCAACTCACTCTTTCTTGGCGGCAGCTTTGGGTGCCGTTGAGGTCTTGGCGGCGGCATCGTCCGATGCCGCTTGGGCCTGACCTGCGTCTTTTTCGATCACAGGCCGCGCCGGGGCTTCCTTGGCCGGGGCGGTGTCCGAAAGCTTCGCCTCTGCCGCTTCGGCCTCTGCCATGGCTTCCGCCGCTTCGCGTTGCTTGCGTTCGGCGGCGGCCCGCGCGGTGCTCGCTTGGATCTTCTTCACATCCTCGGCCTTTTGCGCCGCCAGTTTGCCAGTCTCGCTCTCAGGGTCGAAATTGGTCAGTGACCGGGTCGCGTCCTTGACCTCATCCATGGCGCTGCCCAGCGGGTTGCTGGCCGTTTTGAGCGATTTGTTCAGCGACGATGACATCTCGCGCATGCCGCTTTCATCGGCGGCATCGTTCATCGCTTGGCTGAATTCACGCGCCATGCCTTTGGCCTTGCCCACGAATTGCCCGACGCGCCGAAACAGCACGGGCAAGTCCTTGGGGCCGACCACGATCAGGGCCACTACGCCGATGACTAAAAGTTCCGTCCAACCCAGATCGAACATCGGGTTACACCCGGTCCTTGTCGGCCTTCAGGTCGGTCTTGGGATGGGTGCCTTGGTCGGCATGTTCCGGCAGGTCAGCATGGTGCACGTCTTCGACATGTTTGATCTCGTCGCGCTTGTTCTCTTCTTCGCCTTCGCTGATGCCTTTCTTGAAGCTGGTGATGCCCTTGCCGACTTCGCCCATAAGCGAGGAAATCTTGCCGCGGCCAAAAAGCACCAGCACGACAACCGCGATCAGCAACAGGCCCGGCAGTCCGATATTGTTCAACATGTCTGTTCTCCCATCATGTTTGGCGCACTCAGGTCGCGCCAGTCTGCACCGTGATAGCGGGCGCCGCCGGGACCATGAAGGGGCAATGCGGCGGATGGGCGGTGCTGCGGGCGAAGGACTGCCGATTTTCGCGCGTGCAATTCGCGTTGTGACATGTTTTTGTCAGGAGCATCAGGAGGCATCATGGTATCAGCGAAAACCGAAGATCGGCTTGTCCGGCTGATCGACAGGCTGCGGGATGGGCAACTGCACCGGGCCGAGGATTTGGCCCGGCAGTTCGGCGTCTCCCCCCGCACGATCTACCGCGATATGGGCAAGCTCAGCGCGGCGGGCCTGTCCATCGCTGGGACGCGGGGCGAAGGCTATCGGATCATCCCTGCGATCACCCTGCCCCCGCTGACCCTCACGGCGGCGGAGTTGGAGGCGCTGAACCTCGGCCTCGCGGTGGCAGCAGAAGTGGGCGACCCCGCCCTGCAAGCCGCGGCAGAGACATTGGCCGCCAAATTCGATGCGGTGCTGCCGACCGAAACCATTGCCGAGGGTGCCGCATGGGCGCAGGCGCTGAGGTCGCAGGGCAAAGCCACGCGGGTTTTCACCCATCTGCCGGTGCTGCGTGCCGCGGTGCAGGCCCGCCAAAAGCTGCGGATTGCGGTGATCGGCGAAGCGTCGCAGGTGGTACGCCCGCTTGAGGTGCGCAATTGGGGCCGGTTCTGGCTGCTGACCGCGTGGAGCGAGGGGGCGGCGGATTTCGTGACCCTGCCGCTTGATCAGATCGAGAGCGCTGAGCCGCTACCGGAGTTGTTCGTGGACGAGCCGGGCAGAACGCTCGCGGACCATCGCCCCTAACCCCAGATCAAGGCCGCCCCGCCGCCTCAGCCCTTCAATTGCCAGCCGGTTTGCGGAGGCAAAAACGCCTCGACACTGGCCTGCGCGATCACGATGGTATCCTGTCCCGTTTCCACGTTCAGCCCGCCCTTTACCGCGTGCACCTCGGCGCGACCGCGGGGCAGTTTGGCCACCAGCGCGTCGACATCCACCTTCTCAGGCTCCTGCACGGCCACGGTGACCTGCACGCGCATCTGATCCGGCGTCACCTCCAGCGCGCCGAACAGCGGCAGGGAGGAATGGCGCAGGGCATCCTCGATCGCGCGGGCGGCGGCCTTGGTATAGTCCATCCCATGCAGATCGTTGCCCATGCCCATTTCGATGATGATCCGCTGCTCAGTCATCGGCACGCTCCATCTCGAAGCCGACGGAGAGCGCCACATTGGCCATGACCGTTGGGTTCCCTTCCCCTTCGGGGCGCGGCACGTCGAGGCCGCCGTGATGCAGCTTCACCGTCACCTCGCCATAGGGAAAGACCGCGCGCAGCGCTTCGGCATCCACCAGATCGGGGCGCTGCACGCCCACGTCGAGGGTGATGCGCATGGCCGACTTATCGAAACCGAAAAGCTCGGCCAGATTGATCGAATTGTGCCACAGCGCATCCTGCACCGCACGTTTCGCGGCCTGCGTATAGTCACCGCGGCGCAGGGAGGAGCCCATGCCGAATTCTACCAACAGCGGCTTCATGAGGTCACCGGAAAGACAAAGCAACGGTCGCGGCGCACGGTCAGCCACATGACGGCGCCGGGTTGCGGCAGAAAGACATTGGGCACCGTGGCCTTGAGCCGCGATCCGTCCTCCTCCAGTACGAATTCCACGAGGCTTTCGTTGCCCATGAAGCGCGCGCGTTCCACGACCGCCCGGGCTGGTGTGCCATCGGTCGCCGTGGGGCGCGGGCCTTTGCCCGCCCGGTCAAAGTCGATGCGCAGGTGTTGCGGGCGAAAGACGATATTCACCGGCGTGCCATCGGCCACACCGGGGGCGAGGAATTGGCCGAAAACCGTATCGGCCAGCGCCCCGGTCACCGTGGCCTCAAGCACATTGGCATCGCTGAAAAAGGCGACGGAGGCGCGGTCGACGGGCCGCGTATAGACGTTGTAGGGCGCGCCTTGCTGCACGATCTTACCGTCGCGCATCAGCGCGATCTCATCAGCCATGCGCATCGCCTCGTCCGGCTCATGGGTGACCAGCAAAACGGCAGTGTCCTCTTCCTTGAGGATGCTCAGCGTCTCGTCACGGATGCCATCGCGCAGGCGGTTATCGAGGCCGGAAAAAGGCTCATCCATCAGCATGATGCGCGGCTGCGGCGCCAGCGCGCGGGCCAGCGCCACGCGCTGCTGCTCCCCGCCCGAAAGCTGGTGCGGATAGCCGTCGATATAGCGCAGCAGGTCCACCCGTTCGAGCAGTTCTTCGATCCGCGCGCGTTTCTCCTCACGCGTGCCTTTTTTGAGGCCAAAGCCCACGTTGTCGGCCACGCTCAGATGCGGGAACAGGGCGAAATCTTGGAACATCAGCCCGATCTCGCGCCGCTCGGGCGGGACGCGGAACATGGTGTCGCAGATCAGCTTGCCGTCGACATGGATCGTGCCGCTGTCTTGCATCTCTACACCCGCGATCATGCGCAACGTGGTGGATTTGCCGCAGCCCGAAGGGCCTAGCAGGCAGGTCACCTGCCCCGGCAAGATCTGCAAAGACACGTCATCGACCACCTGCCGCCCGCCATAGGCGCGGCGCAGGTTGCGGATTTCCAGACGGGGGGTGGGGTCACTCATGGAGGCTGCGGTATCCGATCAAATCGCTCGGAAACCCAGCTATCAGCCCCGCCGCGCCCCCGCAAGCACCGCCGCGAACCCGGCCAGCAGCACGAAGATGCAGATCACCAACAATTGCTCGTATTTATGCCCTTCTGGCAGAAGCGCCGCCACCGGCCCCCAGCCCCGCGCGAAATAGGCCGCAGCCCCCAGCATCGCGGCGGCAAAGGCGGCAAGGTAGCTCCAGACCGGGATCGCGCGCCCCGCCACCAGCCCCACCAGCAGGACGGGGGTGAGGAACATCGACGCGGAGCCGCTCACCGCCACGGCATCAAAAAGCGTGGCGTTGCCCCAAAGCGTCAGCAGCGCACCAAGCGCCATGAACCCCGCCATCACCAGCCGCCCGCCCATCAGGCTGCGCGGTGCGATGCGCCATTCCTCAACCATCAGCCGCGCGGCGGAGGCGAGCGCCGAGTCGAGCGTCGACAGCGCCGAGACCAGCAGCGACAGCATCAGCGCCACGAAGATCCAGCCCGGGAACATTTGCCCCCATGTGCCGATCAACTCACCCTCATAGGCCGCGCCGGTCAGGCTGGCTTGGATGCCGAAAAAGCCAAAGCCGATGATGCAGAGGGTCGAAATCCAGAAGGCATGGAGGAAGGACGCCCGGGTGGTCGCCTCATCCGCGAGAAAGCCGCGGTCCATCATCACCGGGTCATGCGCCGGGTAGGAAAAGACCTGCAACAGCGCCACGACCAAGAGCACCCAGCCGTTGTAGGGGCCAGAGACGCCCGGCGCGCTCAGCACCGCGCCAAGCTCGAACCCGGGGCTCAGCAGCAGCGCCCCGAGCGCAAGGCTGAAGACGACGAGAAAGACCAGCATTTGTACCACATCCGTGCGCAGCGCGGCGGAGAGCCCGCCCCACGCCGAATAACCAAAGCCAAGGGCGGCGACGATCAGCACAGCAAGCGTGCCCGACCCAGGCCAGACGGCTTCGAAAATCAGCGCGACGACCAAGAGATTGGCAAAAACCTCAGACAGCAGCCGCAGCCCGATCACGAGGTTATAGGCCGCCGTGCCTGCGCCCCCGAAATGCCCCGCAAGCCAGTCCTGCACCGACCGCGCACCGCCGCGCCGCAGGTGGCCGACGATGAAACCGCCCGTCAGGAAAGACCCGTAATAGGCCGCATAGGCCAGCGTGCCCGCGATGCCGTAGAAATAGCCCAAGATCGCCGCGTTCATCAGGCTGCGGGCGAAAATCCATGTGGTGACTTGGCTCAGCACCAGCACCCAAAGCCCCGGCGCGCGGCCCGCCGCATTGGCTCCGCCAAAGAAGCCTTCGACCGTCGCGCGGCGCGGTGCCACCAACAGGCTGGCAAGGATCACGGCTGCGAAAAGAAGGACAAGAACAGTGGTTTGCATGGGCGGCGGACCTTTTGCGAGAAGCTGATCCACAAGGGTTAGCCGCCGCCTGCAATCCGAGCCAGCACTGAAACCGCTGCTGTCAGGAATGTGATCCGCCGCGACGTGCCATGGCCGGGACGCGCGCCCCGGCCATGAAGGGTTTACATGGTCAGATTGGTGCCGCCGCCATCCAGCAGCAGGTTCTGCCCCACGATGAAGCCCGCGTGCTGCGAACAAAGGAAGGCACAGGTCGCGCCGAACTCCTCACGGGTGCCATAGCGCCCCGCGGGGATGCCCGCCTGCCGCTCCGCGCGGGCTTCGTCCAGCGTGATGCCCTTTTGCTTGACCACATTGGCGTCGAGCGAATCTGCCCGGTCGGTCGCATGGATGCCCGGCAGAAGGTTGTTAATCGTGACCCCCTTGCCCGCCACCTGCCGCGCGGTGCCCGCGACATAGCCGGTAAGCCCGGTGCGGGCGGAGTTGCTCAGCCCCAGAACGGGGATCGGCGCGCGCACCGACTGGCTGGTGATGTTGACGACCCGGCCCCAGCCGCGCTCCATCATGGCGGGCACCAGCGCCTTGATCAGCGCGATGGGGGCCAGCATATTGGCGTCGAGCGCCTTGATGAAATCCTCACGGTCCCAATCCTGCCACATGCCGGGAGGGGGGCCGCCCGCGTTATTGACCAGAATGTCACAGCCCTCTGCCGCCTTGATGACCAGCGCCTGCCCCTCTTCCGTGGCCACATCCGCCGCGACGGTGGTGACCTCGACGCCGTGTTGCTGACGGATGCGCTCGGCAGACGCCTCAAGCGCCTCTGCGCCGCGGGCGTTCATCACAAGGTTCACCCCTGCCGCCGCCAGCGCCTCGGCGCAGCCAAGGCCAAGCCCCTTGGACGAAGCACAGACCAGCGCCTTCTTCCCTTTGATTCCCAAATCCATTTTGTTTCCTCCTATGCATTTGCATATGCCTACCACGCCGCGCCGCCAATGCCAGCAAATCACCCGAGCCTTGACCCATCCGGGCCACAATTCTAGCTTAGCTCACTGGCGAAAGCCCCTGAACCAAAGGCCCGTCATGTCCCCCAGCCGCACCGCCCCCGCACAGAACCTCGCCGTCTACCGCGCCGGGCAATTCCGCGCGAGCGATGGGGCCAACATGGGCGATGCGCTGTCCTTTGCCGCCGAATTGGTCCTCGATGATGTCTATGAGTTGGACCGCACGGCAGAGCCGCAGCGCCTGTCCCTGTTGACCCTGCCCGGCGATCAATTCCGCCTCTCCGAGGATACCGGCGTGGGCCGCCCCGGGGGCGATCTGCATCTCGACAGCCTGCTGACGCTGATGTCGCCCGACGGGCAGACCCAAGAGGCGCTGCTGCTGGTGGAGGTAGATCAACACGGTCACGCGGCAGAGGTTTACCTTTTGCCGCTTGGACCACTGACACCGCAGACAGGCTACCGGATCGTGGGGATCGACACCCAGACCGCGCGGCAAAAGTTCGGCCAGCTCGCCTGCGTCTCTTTCACGCGCGGCACCCATATCTCGCTCAGCACGGGTGAATTGCGGCCTATCGAAAACCTGCGCGTGGGGGACCGTATCCTGACCCGCGATGATGGCGTGCAAACCCTGCGCTGGATCGGGCAAAGCACCCTGCGCGCGGTGGGCGAGTTTGCCCCGATCCGCATCCGGGCAGGCACGCTCAACAACGAACACGACCTGATCGTCAGCCCCGATCACCGGCTGTTCATCTATCAACGCAGCGATGAGATGGGCGCGGGCCGGTCCGAATTGCTGGTCAAGGCGCGACATCTGGTCAATGGCGACAGCGTGACGGTGCAGGACGGCGGATTCGTCGACTACTTCCAACTGCTCTTTGACGGGCATCAGATCATCTATGCCGAGGGGATCGCCGCCGAATCCATGTTGGTCGACAACCGCACCCGATCGGTCCTGCCGCCGGAAATGTCCGAAGCCTTGGGCGAGGTGATCCCCGGCCATTCCGATCTGCCCCATGCCGGGCTTGATCTGGCAGAGGCACTGCTAGACCGCCCCGACGCGGCGGCGCTGCTGCGCAAAGCCTCAACCCGTTAAGACGCCTCGACGGCGTAGTGGAACTCCTCCCGGACGATTTTGCCGTCTTTGACGTGGTAAACGCCGATCTCTTCCATCTGGAACCGCTCACCGCTTTGCTTGTCGGTGGCATCGACCTTGAACATCGCACTGAACTGACTGTCGCCAAAGTAGAACGGGCCGATCACTTCGGTGCTATGTTCCTCCATCGCGTTTTCCCACCAGTCGTGCTTGCCGTGGATGGCCTTGACCCCATGGGTCTCTCGCCCCTGCCCGCCCATATCAGCGGCCTCGACCGAGACGGCATCGTCGGCATAGAGCCGATCAAGGTTCGCACGCACCGCAGCATTCCCCGCACGGCAGCCCGCGACCAATTCGCGGGCAATCTCTTTCAGTTCCATCGCATCCCCTTCATGTACCCCTTATGTTCTCATCCTACGCCACCCAGCGATTCGCAGCAATGGCCAGATTGCGCCCGGTCGCGGCGCGGCCTATATGGGTCGGATGTTGGACACGCCGCAAAACCGCCCCGCCCTGCCGCCCGAGATCGCGCGCCGTCGCACCTTTGCGATCATCAGCCACCCTGACGCGGGCAAAACCACGCTGACTGAAAAGTTCCTGCTGTTCGGCGGGGCCATTCAGATGGCCGGCCAAGTGCGCGCCAAGGGCGAAGCGCGGCGCACCCGCTCGGACTTCATGGCGATGGAAAAGGACCGGGGCATTTCCGTCTCGGCCTCGGCCATGTCCTTTGACTTCCATAGCGGTGACACCAACTACCGGTTCAACCTCGTCGACACGCCCGGCCACTCGGATTTCTCCGAAGACACCTACCGCACCCTGACGGCAGTGGACGCCGCCGTGATGGTGATCGACGGCGCGAAAGGCGTGGAAAGTCAGACGCAGAAGCTTTTCGAAGTCTGCCGGATGCGCGACCTGCCGATCCTGACCTTCTGTAACAAGATGGACCGGGAAAGCCGCGATACATTTGAAATCATTGACGAGATTCAGGAAAACCTCGCCATTGACGTGACGCCCGCAAGCTGGCCCATCGGCGTGGGCCGCGATTTCGTGGGCTGCTATGACATGCTGCGCGATCGGCTGGAACTGATGGACCGCGCCGACCGGAACCGCGTCGCCGACAGCATCAAGATCGAAGGGCTTGACGACCCAAAGCTGGCCGAACACGTCCCCGCCGCGCTGCTGGAGAAACTGCGCGAAGACCTTGAAATGGCGCGCGAATTGCTGCCACCGCTGGACCTCAAGGCGATGCATGAAGGCACGCTGACACCGATCTGGTTCGGCTCGGCCATCAACTCCTTCGGGGTGCGTGAATTGATGGAAGGCATCGCCAAATACGGGCCAGAGCCGCAAATCCAAGCCGCCACCCCGCGCCAGATCCTGCCCGAAGAGAAAAAAGTCGCGGGCTTTGTCTTTAAGGTGCAGGCGAATATGGACCCCAAGCACCGCGACCGCGTGGCCTTTGTCCGCCTCGCCTCGGGGCATTTTGAGCGCGGCATGAAAATGACCCATGTGCGCACGAAAAAGCCGATGACGGTGTCCAACCCGGTCATGTTCCTCGCCTCCGACCGCGAGTTGGCCGAGGAGGCTTGGGCCGGTGACATCATCGGCATCCCCAACCACGGGCAGCTGCGCATCGGTGACACGCTGACCCAAGGCGAAGCGCTCCGCGTGAGCGGCATCCCCTCCTTCGCGCCCGAATTGCTGCAATCGGTCCGCGCGGGCGATCCGCTGAAGGCGAAACACCTTGAAAAAGCGCTGATGCAATTCGCCGAAGAAGGTGCTGCAAAAGTGTTCAAACCCTCGATCGGTTCGGGGTTTGTCGTGGGCGTCGTCGGCCAGTTGCAATTCGAAGTGCTCGCCAGCCGGATCGAGTTGGAATATGGCCTGCCGGTTCGGTTTGAGCCGTCTCAGTTCACCTCGGCCCGTTGGGTGAACGGCACGAAACAAGCCGTTGATAAGTTTATCGATAGTAACAAACAGCACATCGCGCATGACCATGATGGCGACATCGTTTACCTGACCCGTCTGCAATGGGACATCGACCGCGTCGAGCGCGATTACCCGGATGTGAAGCTGACCGCGACCAAGGAAATGATGGTGTAAAACGGCCCGCCCCCGGGGGGGGGCAGAAAACCTTGATTTCGGGGCCGATCATGGCATTCTAACCCCAACTGGGGAGACGCGATGACGACGACGACGAAATGGGGGCTGGTGGCCACGATCCTGGCCCCCGCAGAGGAGATACGACGCTTTGCCGCCTACCATTTGGAGGCGGGCGCGCATCGCCTCTACCTATACCTCGATGCCGAAAACCCAGAGGCTTTCGAAAGCCTGAAGGCCCATCCGAAAATCCGTGTCACCACCTGCGATGAGGCCTATTGGCAAAGGCTTTGCGGCAAACGTCCGCAAAAGCACCAAGTCCGTCAAAGCCAGAACGCGACCCGCGCCTATAACCGGGCGGATGATGTGGATTGGCTGATCCATATGGATGTGGACGAATTCCTCGTCTCTGACCGCCCGGTGGATGAGGTGCTTGCCACCCTGCCCCCGGCACAAAAAATCGCCCGCATCCGCCCGATGGAAGCTTTGGCCGGGGATGGCACGGCCTTCAAAACCTTCATTCCGAACGGCCCCGAGCGCGCTCAGATCGTCTCGGCGCTTTACCCGACCTATGGTGATTACGTCAAAGGCGGTTTTCTGAGCCATCTGGCCGGGAAAGTTTTCGTTCGCACCGGGATGGCGGAGGTACGGCTCCAGATCCACAACGCTTTTCAGAACGATATGATGATCGACGGGCCAGAGCAGCAGCCCGGCATTGATCTTGCGCATCTTCACGCGAAAAGCTGGCCGGAGTGGCTCGCCGCCTATCGCTACCGGCTGGAAAAAGGCTCCTACCGCGCCGATCTGGCCCCCAACCGCCCCCGCGATCGCGGCGGATTGTCGATGCATGAACTCTTTTCCATGATCGAATCCGAAGGGGGTGAGCCGGGATTGCGGGCCTTTTTCGATGAGGTCTGCGCCGATACGCCTGAGCTGCGCGAAACGTTGAAGGACCACGGTCTGCTGCGTCTCGCTGATCTCGACCTTGATGCAAAGGTGTCGCGCCGTTTCCCAAGTTAAGCGCCTGAGAGGGCAAGTGTTTGACGGCTGGGCCGCAACTTGCTATGCGCTTTCGCAACATGCCGCGGCAAATGCCGCCCCTTGGGCCATTCGGGCCGGCTTGTATTGCTGCCGCGGGCCAAGTCAGTGTCCGCTCAACTCGGACGCACATGACAAAATTTACCGATCTGAACCTGAATGCCAAGGTCCTCAAAGCTATTGATGAGGCTGGCTACGAATCGCCCACACCTATTCAGGCGGGCGCCATTCCCCCCGCTCTCGAAGGCCGTGACGTGTTGGGCATTGCCCAGACCGGCACCGGCAAAACAGCCAGCTTCACGCTGCCAATGCTGTCACTTCTCGCCCGTGGCCGGGCGCGCGCGCGGATGCCGCGGAGCCTCGTGCTCTGCCCCACGCGGGAACTGGCCGCGCAGGTAGCCGAGAACTTTGACACCTATTCCAAGCATCTGAAACTGACCAAAGCGCTGCTCATCGGCGGCGTCTCCTTCAAAGAGCAGGACAAGCTGATCGACAAGGGCGTCGACGTGCTGATCGCCACCCCGGGCCGCTTGCTTGATCATTTCGAGCGCGGCAAGCTGATCCTGTCGGACGTCAAAGTCATGGTCGTGGACGAGGCTGACCGGATGCTCGACATGGGCTTCATCCCTGACATTGAGCGGATCTTCGGCCTTACGCCCTTCACCCGGCAAACGCTGTTCTTCTCGGCCACCATGGCGCCTGAGATCGAGCGGATCACCAACACCTTCCTCAGCAACCCTGAGCGGATCGAAGTGGCGCGTCAGGCGACCACGAGCGAGAATATCGAACAGGGCGTTGTCATATTCAAAGGCTCGCGCAAGGACCGCGAGGCGAGCGAGAAGCGCAAGCTGCTGCGCCTGCTGATCGATGCCGAAGGCGCGAAATGCACGAACGCGATCATCTTCTGCAACCGCAAGATGGACGTGGATATCGTCGCGAAATCGCTGAAGAAATACGGCTATGACGCAGCCCCGATCCACGGCGATCTGGACCAGAGCCAGCGGACCAAAACGCTCGAAGGGTTCCGGGGTGGCGAGTTGCGCTTCCTCGTGGCTTCTGACGTCGCCGCGCGTGGCCTTGATGTGCCAAGCGTGAGCCATGTCTTCAACTTCGACGTGCCCAGCCATGCCGAAGACTACGTTCACCGCATTGGCCGCACCGGCCGCGCGGGCCGCGATGGCAAGGCGATCATGATCTGCCAGCCGCGTGACGAGAAGAACTTCGAGGATGTCGAGCGTCTGGTGCAAAAGGAAATCCCGCGCATCGAAAACCCGCTTGGCAAAGCCAAACCCGCCGAGGAGACCTCCGACACACCGGCCAAGTCCGATGACAAGCCCAAGCGGACCCGCTCGCGCAGCCGCAAGGCCGACAAACCTGTCGAGGCCCCCGCCGAGGACAAGCAACCGCAGGCCGAGAAGGCCGAGGCCAAGCAACCGCAGGCCGAGAAGGCCGAGGCCAAGGTCGACGCTAAAACCGACGACAAAGCGCAGCCCGAAAAGGCAGAGGCCGCGCAGGACGAGCGCAAGTCGGGCCGCGGCAACAAGGACGAGAAGAAGTCGCGCGGCGGACGTGGCCGGGGCGACAAACGGGGCGGCAACGACAACCGTGTCGTCGGTCTGGGCGATCACACGCCAGACTTCATCGGTTTAAGCTTCCGCGAACGCATCTGAACCGCACCACAGCGGGCATGAATTCGCCGCCGATCCCCGCCGGGATTGGCGGCTTTTTCGTCTGTGCTATGTGAGGGGAAACCCCTCACATAGGACCATCATGCTGCGCCCCGCCCTCTTCGCCCTTGCCTTTACCCTGACCGCCCTTACCGCCGCCCCCGCCAGCGCCGAACGCTGCCGGGCCGAGGTCAATGGCACAGAAGTTGTGGTGGAGGCCGAGAATTTTGCCAATTTCGCCGAAGAAGTCGGCGCCCGCGAGCGTCTGATGAATTGGCCCGCGCGGAAGTGGAGTAAGCTTTGGGGCACGCCGCCCGCCTGCGACAGCGGGGTGCTGTTCGACTACCTCGCCACCACCGTGCCGCTGGATCAGATTGACGGTTACTGCCTGACCGCCACGCCCGAAGACGGGCATTTCCTGATCCCCGGCGCGCGGAACTACCGCGGCTATTGCAAGAAGACTTTCTGCGAGCGGGTGAACACCACTAAGGAAGAGACCGTCGAGATCAGCAAGAACATCGCGCGCTCCGCCGTGGACAGGCTCAGCCAGCCGGAGAACCTCCGCGCCGTGGCGCATAAATCGGGGGCGTTCATTTTGACGGGAGGGGCCTCTGCCCTCAGCGCTAATTTGGCGACGACAGGCAGCACGCTGGCCACTGCCCTGTCGACCCCCGCCGCCCTTGCGGCCACGGGGGTAAGCGTGGTCGCGGTGGGCGGCGCGGTCTATATGTGCAGCGGTGACGCGGAGGTCAGCTCAGACGGCTGACCACCACGGTGACTTCGGGCTTCTTGCCGATTTCGTCATAGGACGACTGGCGCGCGACCTTTTTCAAACCGTCATTCAGCTTGTCGTCATCCCGCAGGGTGGCGGCTTTCTGACGGTTCAGCCATTGGCTGAGGTCTTGTTCCAGCACATCCACGAGCGGCGCGTTGGAGCGGCCCGTTTCCGGCAGGCCCATCAGATCGACCCAAGGCTCGCCCAACGGCTCGTCATCGGTATCGAGGATCAGCGTCACCGTGGCATGGCCGTTCAGCGCCATGCGGATACGGTCGCGGATCACACCATCCAGCGCGCCAACCTGAACCGAACCGTCCAGATACATGCGGCCCGTATCCACATGTTCGACCACCTTGGGCTGGTTGCCCGACAGGTCGACCATCATGCCGTTCACCGCCAAAACGCCGGTGATGCCCTTGGCATCGGCGATCTTGACGTGTTCACGCAGGTGGCGGTGCTCCCCGTGCATGGGGATCAGAACCTGCGGTTTCACGATGGCATGGAGCGTTTCCAGATCGGGGCGGTTGGCATGGCCCGAAACGTGGTAGAGACCCGAAGAGTCATCGACAACATCGACGCCCTTTTCCGAGAACTGGTTGATGATGCCAATCACGCCACGCTCATTGCCCGGAATTGTTTTCGACGAGAAGAGGAAGAGATCGCCCTCTTTCAACTCGATGCCCTGATACTTGCCCCGGGCCAGTTGCGCCGAGGCCGCGCGGCGCTCCCCTTGGCTGCCGGTGACCAGCAACATCAGGTTCTCGCGCGGGATGGCACGGGCGTTCTCGGGCGAGATGACGGGCGGAAAGTCTTTCATCACACCGGTCTGGATCGAGGCTTCGACCATGCGGTTCATCGCACGGCCCAAAAGCACGATAGACCGCCCTGCCCGCGCACCGGCTTCGGCCAGCGTTTTGACCCGCGCTACGTTGGAGGCGAAGGTGGTGGCAACGACCATACCCTCGGCGCTGCTCACCAGCTTTTCGATCTCCGGGCCCACCGTGGCTTCGGAGCGACCGGGATGGGCGGAGAAGACATTGGTGCTGTCGCAGATCAGCGCCTTCACGCCATCCTTGCAGACCTCGGCCCAAAGCGCGTCGTCAAAGGCTTCGCCGACGCCCGGCGTGCGGTCGATCTTGAAGTCGCCAGAGTGGACCGTGCGCCCCTCGGGCGTGTCGATGACCATGGCGGAGGATTCGGGGATCGAATGCGAGATCGGCAGGAAGCCCACTTTGAACGGGCCTGCGGTGATCTGCTCGGGCCATGCGCTGACGGTCGTGACCGCATCCTCGGGGTGGCCGTGTTCGGACATCTTCCGCCGTGCGATATTGGCGGTAAAGGCGCGCGCATAGATCGGCGCCTTCAGCACCTCATAGGAATGTGCGATGGCACCGATGTGGTCTTCGTGGGCATGGGTGATGAAGATCGCCTCGATCTGATCGCGACGTTCTTTCAGCCAAGTGATGTCGGGCAGGATCAGGTCCACGCCCGGGGTGCTGTCCATATCCGGGAAGGCGACACCGATGTCGACGACGATCAGCCGCTCTTTCCCGGGCTTGCCGTAGCCATAGACATAGGCGTTCATGCCAATTTCACCCGCCCCACCGAGGGGCAGATAGATAAATCGTTCGCTGCTCATATTATTCAGCTTTGTCCTTATTATAATCGTGGATCACGGTCAGCCCGTGCATCGTGAGTTCATCTTGATAATCATCGAACAGGTCGACTGCCTGCTGAAACAGCGGTGCCAGACCCCCCGTGGCGATAACGCGCATGGGTCTTGCACGTTCCGCCCTTATCCGCTCACATATCTCACGAACCAGCCCGACATAACCCCAAAAGACACCGGACTGCATGCAGGCCACCGTATTGGTGCCAATGACGGAGGGCGGTTTCGAGATATCGACATGCGGCAGGGCAGCGGCGGCGTTGTGCAGCGCCTCTAGGCTGAGGTTCACCCCCGGCGCGATCCCCCCCCCGATATAGGCCCCATCATCGGCCACCACGTCAAAGGTCGTGGCCGTGCCGAAATCCACCACGATCAGGTCGCCGCCATAGAGGTCATAGCCCGCCACGGTGTTCACCAACCGGTCCGGGCCGACCTGCGTCCCCTCGTCCACACGCACGTCGATGGGCAGCGCGCAGCCCGGTATCCCGACAACGAAGGGCCGCGTGTTAAAGTAGCGATCCGCCAGAACGCGCAGGTTGAATACCACCCGCGGCACCGTCGAGCTGATGATCATATCGGTGATGTCGGCGTCGATATTCTGGAGCCGCATCAGTGTGTTGAGCCAAACGTAGTACTGGTCGGCTGTGCGTTTCCATTCGGTCGACGTGCGCCATGTGGCGATGAAGGCATCCCCATCCCAGATAGAGAACACGGTGTTGGTATTGCCGCAGTCGATTGCCAGAAGCATGGTGCCTCCCCTCCCCCCGATTTTAGAAAAACACGTCCGCTGCGGTGATGGGCACCGCGCCGTCGCGGGTGCGCAGGATCAGATTGCCTGCGCTGTCTACATCTTCGAAAACGCCGGTCATCTCGTCGCGCATGGTGCGCGCGGTGATGACCTCTCCGAGCCGCGCGGCATGGGCCAGCCAAGCGGTGCGGATCGTGCTGAACCCATAGGTCGTGAACTGCTCTTCCAGACCGGCGTATTCCCGCGCAAGCACGTCGAGGAACTCTTCCACGCCCACATTGCTCCCCGCTTCGCGCAGGGTCACCGCAGGTAAGGCGCGCGCTTCAAGGCTGTCCGCCGCCGGTCCATGGGCAAGGTTCACGCCGATGCCGATGGCCAAATGCTCACCTACGCTCTCCAGCAAGATGCCAGCGACCTTGCCCCCGCGCAGCAGAACGTCATTCGGCCACTTGAGCGCAAAAGCGTCCTCCCGCCCCGTCACTGCGACGAATGTGCGATAAAGTGCGAGCGAGGCCACGAAAGAGCGCAGCGCGGCGACGCCCGGCGGCTCTTTGCGCGGCATCATCAGGGTGGCCGCAAAATTGCCGCGGGGGGTTGCCCAGCTACGGCCCCGACGCCCGCGCGCAGCCGTCTGCTCTAACGCCAAGATCCAAGTCGGCGCGGTCAGCTCTTGCTGTAACCGCGCCGCCTCTGAGAGGGTGGAATCGAGCGTGTCATAGACGCGCCGGCCATAGCCTTCCGGCCAAGGGGTCATGCGCGTCTCTGGCCGGTCTCGTGCCGCACCGCTCAGTTCACCAGCGATGCCGCTGCCGATGCGGCCAAGCCTTCGACGCCGAACATATTGGCAATACCGACGATCATGATGACGGCAGAGGCCATCAGCACCACGGTCAGCACGCCGCCGTTCTGGTGGTCGAGCGTGTCCGAACGCTCTTCGCCGAAGTACATGTAGAAGACGATGCGCAGGTAGTAATAGGCACCGATCACACTGGCGATCACGCCCGCGATGGCCAGCCATGTCATATTGGCGTCATAGGCCGCGCGCAGCACATAGAACTTGCCAAAGAAGCCCAGCATCGGCGGCACGCCCGCAAGGCTGAACAGCAGCACCAGCATCGCAAGCGCCCGGCCCGGGTTGGTCTTGGCATACATGTTGAGCAGGGTAATATCGGTCACCGGCGCGCCGTCTTTCTGCATCAGCAGGATAAAGGCGAAGGTGCCGAGGTTCATGGTCACATAGATCGCCATATAAACCAGCATCGCCTGCACGCCAAAGGCGGTGCCTGCGGCCAGTCCCATCAGCGCATAGCCAATATGCGCGATGGAGGAGAAGGCCATCAGACGTTTGATATTGGTCTGACCGATCGCGGCGACCGAGCCAAAGAACATCGACAGAACCGACAACAGCGCGACGATCTGGGTCCAATCGCTGACGATCTGGCCAAAGGCGTCATGCATCACGCGGGCAAAGAGACCCATCGCCGCGACCTTGGGCGCCGTGGCAAAGAAGGCCGCGATCGGGGTGGGCGCGCCTTCGTAGACGTCCGGTGTCCACATGTGGAAGGGCACGGCGGAGACTTTGAAGGCCAGACCGGAGATCAGGAAGACCAGACCAAAGAGCAGGCCAAGCGAAGTGCCCCCCGTCTGCGCCGTGGTGATGATGCCCGCGAACAGCGTGGTCCCGGCGTAGCCGTAGACAAGTGATGCGCCATAGAGCAGCAGGCCCGAGCTGAGCGCGCCAAGCACGAAATACTTCAAACCCGCTTCCGTGGACTTAACCGAGTCGCGGCGCAGGGAGGCCACGACGTAAAGCGCCAGCGATTGCAGCTCGAGGCCCATGTAGAGCGCCATCAGGTCGCCTGCGCTGACCATCATCATCATGCCGACGACAGCCAAGGCCACAAGCATCGGATACTCGAACCGCAGCAAGCCGCGCAGTTTCATATAGTTTTCCGACATGACCAAGACGGCAGCGGCAGAAAGCAGGATCGTCACCTTGGCGAAACGCGCGAAAGTGTCGTCGATAAACATGCCGTGGAAGGCGATATTGGTGGTGCCGTCGCCAGACATGGCCACCCAACCGGCCAGCAGCACCATCACCACCGCGGTCACCCAGACGAGCACCCCGGCGGCCTTGTCTTTCGACGTATAGACCGCGCCGAGAAGACCAAGCAGGGCAAACCCCGCAAGGACGATCTCAGGCAGAATGATGTTCAGATCAGCGGATATCATGCGCCAAGTCCTTCTTAATGCGAGGCATCGGCGGTCTGCACGGCGGTATCAGCCGCCTCCAGCGCCATGTCGTAATTTTCAATCAGGGCCGCCACGGAGGGCCCGATCATGTCCAGCACCAGCGCCGGGTAGACGCCGAGGATCAGGGTCATCGCCACCAGCGGGGCAATGATCCATTTCTCACGCGCGGTCATGTCGGTGATCGCCTTGAGGCTCTCCTTGATCAGGTCACCCATCACCACGCGGCGGTAGAGCCACAGCGCATAGGCGGCGGAGAAGATCACCCCCGTGGTCGCCACAGCCGCCACCCAAGTGTTCACTTGGAAGGTCGCCATCAGCGTCAGGAATTCCCCCACGAAGCCCGATGTGCCCGGCAGGCCCACATTGGCCATGGTGAAGAACATGAAGACCAGCGCATAGGCGGGCATCCGGTTCACCAGACCGCCATAGGCGTCGATCTCACGAGTGTGCATCCGGTCATAGATCACGCCGACGCTGAGAAAGAGTGCGCCGGAGATGAAGCCGTGGCTGATCATCTGGAAGATCGCCCCATCGACACCCTGCTGGTTGGCCGCAAAGATGCCCATGGTCACGAAACCCATGTGGGCCACCGAGGAATAGGCGATCAGCTTTTTCATGTCCTGCTGCACCAGCGCCACCAGCGAGGTGTAGACGATGGCGATGGCCGACATCCACAGGATCAGCGGCGTCATCACCTCGGCCCCCACTGGGAACATCGGCAAAGAGAAGCGCAGGAAGCCGTAACCGCCCATCTTGAGCAGGATCGCCGCCAGCACCACGGAGCCTGCCGTCGGCGCCTGAACGTGGGCGTCGGGCAGCCAGGTGTGGACCGGCCACATCGGCATTTTCACCGCGAAGCTGGCGAAGAAGGCGAGGAACATCAGCGTCTGCATGCCGCCCACGATCTGGATGCCCAGAACCTCAAAGCTGTCTGAGCCGAAGTTATGCGTGAGCAGGCTGATTTCACAGCCACCGATGCAGGTTGTGCCCGCTTCGGTGAACATCGCCACCATCGCGACCAGCATCAGCACCGAGCCGAGGAAGGTATAGAGGAAGAACTTGAAGCTCGCGTAGATACGCTCTTTCCCGCCCCAGATGCCGATGATCAGGAACATCGGGATCAGGCCCGCTTCGAAGAAGAGGTAGAAGAGCACCAGATCAAGCGCCATGAAGACGCCCAGCATCAGGGTCTCCAACAGCAGGAAGGCGATCATATACTCCTTGACGCGATGCTCGACGTTCCAGCTTGCCGCGATGACCAGCGGCATCATGAAGGTCGTGAGCATCACGAAAAGGATCGAGATGCCGTCGACGCCGAGGCGGTATTTCAGGCCCAAGAGCCAGTCGGCCTCATCCACGAATTGGAAATCGGTGTTCGACGGGTCGAACTCGAACAACACGAAAAGCGAGATCAGGAAGGTGACCGTCGTGGTGATGAAGGCCAACCATTTCGCATTGCGCCCGGCGGCAGCATCATCGCCCCGCAGGAAGACCGCAAGGATCAGCGCTGCGAATGCCGGAATGAATGTGATGATTGAAAGCAGATGCGTGTCCATCAGTTCGCTCCTCCGCTCATCGTCATCCATGTCACCAGAACGGCGATGCCGATCACCATGGCGAAGGCATAGGTGAAGATATAGCCCGTCTGGGCCTTACCCGCGAGGCGGGTGAAGAAGGGGATGATCCCCATGGCGACGCCATTGAGCGTGCCGTCGATGACAGTGCCATCGCCGCGTTTCCACAGGAACCGGCCGATCGTTTTGGCAGGACGCACGAAAATCACGTCGTAAACCTCATCAAAGTACCATTTGTTTTTCAGGAACAGGTAAAGCGGGCGTTGGTTTGCCGCCAGCCGTCCCGGGACGGTCGGGCTCCAGATATAGAACCACAGGGCCATGACCAGACCGGCCAGCATCGCGATGAAGGGCGAGACCTTGACCCATTTCGGCGCGGCATGGGCATCTTCCAGCACATGGTTGTCAGGTGCGAAGTAAAGCGCCCCCTCGCCCGGCGCACCGCCGAAGGCTTCGTGATGGGTGCCAGCGTCTTGGTGGCCTTCGACCAGCGCATCCGCGCCATGGTCGTCATCGACCGGACCAGTTGCGCCGTGGTCATCCTCGGCCCCTTCGACATGATCGTCGCCGTGGCCTGCCATCTCGGCCATCGGGATGCCGTAGAACTTGCCGACCTGATCCGCATGACCAAAGAAGCTGCCGTACCAGATCATCCCGGCGAAGACCGAGCCAAGCGCCAGAACGCCAAGCGGGATCAGCATGACCATCGGGCTTTCATGCGCATGCTCATGCGTGTGTTTGTTGCCGCGCGGCTTGCCAAAGAAGGTCAGGAAGATCAGGCGCCAGCTGTAGAAGCTCGTCATCGCCGCGGCGATTACAAGAAGCCAGAAGCCGTACATCGACCCGCCGCCCCAAGCGCTCTCGATAATCGCGTCCTTCGACAGGAAGCCCGAGAAACCAATATGCGTGAGCGGAATGCCGACGCCGGTGATGGCCAGCGTGCCGATCATCATCGCCCAGAAGGTATAGGGGATCTTTTTGCGCAAACCGCCGTAGTTGGTCATGTCCTGCTCGTGGTGCATCGCATGGATGACCGAGCCGGCGCCCAAGAAGAGCATCGCCTTGAAGAAGGCGTGCGTGAAGAGGTGGAACATCGCCGCCGAATACATGCCCACGCCCGCGGCCACGAACATATAGCCAAGCTGCGACATGGTCGAATAGGCGATGACGCGTTTGATATCGGTCTGCACAAGGCCGATGGTCGCGGCGACAAAGGCAGTGGTGGCGCCGATCACGGTAACGAAACCCATCGCTTCGGGTGCGAATTCCATCACCGGCGACATGCGGCAGACAAGGAAAACACCCGCGGTCACCATGGTCGCGGCGTGGATCAGCGCCGACACAGGCGTCGGGCCTTCCATCGCATCGGGCAGCCATGTGTGCAGGAAAAGCTGCGCCGATTTACCCATCGCGCCGAGGAACAGCAGGAAGGCGATCAGGTTCGCCGCGTTCCAGTCGTTCCACAGGAAGGTAACGGACTGTTCGGCCAGATCGGGTGCCGCGGCAAAGATATCGTCAAAGCGGATCGAGTCCGTCAGCATGTAAAGGCCAAAGATACCCAGCAGGAAGGCAAAGTCCCCCACCCGGTTAACGACAAAGGCTTTCATCGCTGCGGCATTGGCCGACGGCTTGCGGAAGTAGAAGCCGATCAGCAGGTAGGAGGCCACGCCCACGCCTTCCCAGCCAAAGAACATCTGCACGAGGTTGTCGGCGGTCACCAGCATCAACATCGCGAAGGTGAAGAAAGACAGATAGGCGAAGAACCGAGGGCGATAGCTTTCGTTATCGCGGAAGTTCTCGTCGTGAGCCATGTAGCCGAAGGAATAGAGGTGCACGAGGCTCGACACCGTGGTGATGACGATCAGCATGATCGCGGTCAAACGGTCGAGCCGGATCGCCCAATCTGTGCTCAGCGTGCCGCTTTCGATAAAGCGCAGGATCTGAATTTGCTCGGCTGGGCCGTCCAGCGTCAGGAAGACCACCCAAGACAGGAAGGCGGCAAGGAACAGCAGCCCGGTGGCGACCCACTGGGCGGCCTTCTCACCGATGATCTTCCAGCCGAAACCGCAGAGGATGGCGCCCACCAGCGGGGCGAATAGGATCGTGGTTTCCATTGCCTCAGCCCTTCATCACGTTGACATCTTCCACCGCGATCGAGCCACGGTTGCGGAAGAAACAGACCAAAATGGCGAGGCCGATGGCAGCCTCGGCGGCGGCGACGGTGAGCACGAAAAGCGTGAAGACCTGCCCCGTCAGATCACCAAGGAAGCTGGAAAAGGCGACGAGGTTGATGTTCACCGCGAGCAGCATCAATTCGATGCTCATCAGCAGAATGATCACGTTCTTGCGGTTCAGGAATAGCCCGAAGATGCCGATGACAAACAGCGTCGCCGCCACTGTCAGGTAATGCTCAAGTCCGATCATGTCGTCCCTTACGTTCCCGCCCCTTGATGGGCTTTGGTCGCGCCCCATCTGAGGGGGCTTTTAGTATCACTTTGCCCCGGCTGCCACCGGGATTGCCTTGGGTTTAGCCGATAAAGCTGTAGCCGCCGAAAAATACGACGATCAACACCACGACCAGTACCACGATTGTTGTTCTCGACATTTCGACGTCCCTTCTCTCTCTTGGTTCAGCCGTTCTCTTTCAAAGAGAACGGCCCCGGAATTTTCAGAAAATTCCGTCTGTTACAGGCCCTGCCCTGACTTCACGTCGCGCAGTTCCATCGCCTTGGCCGGGTCGCGCATCATCTGGGCCACCACGTCTTGGCGCTTTACATCCTTGCGGTGACGCAATGTCAGCACAATCGCCCCGATCATCGCCACCAGCAGGATCAGACCTGCCAGTTGGAACAGCAGGAAGTAACGGTCATAGAGCAGCAGGCCGAGGGCTTCGGTGTTGAACCGCGCGGGATCAATTGCATTGGCCCGCAGGCTCTCCGCCGCCGCGCTCTGCTCCCATGCGCCAAAGGCCATGACGAATTGCATCAAGATCACCAACCCGATCAGCAAGGCCAAAGGCATGTAGCGCGCCATCTCGGCCTTGAGTTCGGCAAAGTCCACGTCAAGCATCATGACGACGAAGAGGAAGAGCACCGCCACCGCGCCGACATAGACGATGACCAGCAGCATCGCCACGAACTCCGCGCCGAGCAGAACAAAGAGCCCCGCCGCCGAAAGGAAGGACAGGATCAGCCAGAGCACCGAATGCACCGGGTTGCGGCTGATCACCGTAAACAGCCCGCCGGTGATGACGCTGATCGCGAAGAGGTAAAATGAAAAGACCGTCATGCGCCGTCTTCCTTCTTGGTGTCTTGTTCGTCGTCAAGGACCGATTGCGCCAGTTCCAAGGCCCGGGTCATCGCGGGAAGCCCGGCAAAGACCGACATCTGGCTGATCGTCTCGACGATATGTTGTTTCGTGGCCCCCGCCTCGCGCGCGTGGCGCACGGTTTGGCGAAGGGCCATGTCATTCTGCGCGCCCTGCATGGTCAGCCCGGCAAGGGTCAGAAGCAGCCGCGTCCGCGCGTCCAGCCCACCCTTGTTGACCGTGTCGCCGAACCAGAAATCCATCATTTCCTTCGGCATGGTGCCCATCATCGCCTCGAACCCTTTGGGCGAAAAAGCATCCATGGCTGGAAAGGCTTTCGCCATCTCCTGCGCTTGCTTCATCATCGCATCAAAAGGGTTCTTGGGGTCTCTCATCTGTAGGGCGCGTCCATTTCGAGGTTGCGGGCAATCTCGGCTTCCCAGCGTTCGCCGTTGTCCAAGAGCTTGGCCTTGTCGTAGTAAAGCTCTTCGCGGGTCTCGGTCGAGAATTCGAAGTTCGGGCCTTCGACAATGGCATCCACCGGGCAGGCTTCCTGGCAGAAACCGCAGTAGATGCATTTGGTCATGTCGATGTCATAGCGCGTGGTGCGGCGGCTGCCGTCTTCGCGCGCTTCGGCGTCGATGGTGATCGCCTGAGCGGGGCAGATCGCTTCGCAAAGCTTACAGGCAATGCAGCGTTCCTCCCCATTGGGATAACGGCGCAGCGCATGCTCCCCACGGAAGCGGGGCGACAGCGGCCCCTTCTCATGCGGGTAGTTCAGCGTGGTTTTCGGCGCAAAGAAATAGCGCATCCCCAGCATGAACGCCTTGGCGTAATCTGCCAGCAGGAAATATTTCGCGGCGCGGGTGTAATCAGTCGCAGCCATATCAGCCCCCTACGGTCCAGCGGGCGTAGATGCCCCAGAACCAATCGAATTTTGCAGCGAATGCCACGAAGACCACCCAGAAGAGCGAGAAGGGAAGGAAGACTTTCCACCCCAGCCGCATCAGCTGGTCATAGCGGTAGCGCGGCGTGATTGCCTTCACCATGGCGAACATGAAGAAGACCATCAGCATCTTGATGAACATCCAGAAGAAGCCATCGGGCAGGAACGGCACCGGCGACAGCCAGCCACCGAAGAACATCAGCGACACCAGCGCGCACATCAGCACCACGGCCACCAGCTCGCCAATCATGAAGAGCAGGAAGGGCGTCGAGGAATATTCCACCTGATAGCCCGCTACCAGTTCCGATTCCGCTTCCGGCAGGTCGAAGGGCGGGCGGTTGGTCTCCGCCAGCGCCGAGATGAAGAACAGGATCAGCATCGGGAAATGCGGCAGGAAGTACCAGTTGAACAGTCCCCAATCGCCGTCCTGCGCCGCCACGATGGACGAGAAGTTCATCGATCCGGTCGAGAGGATCACGCCGATGATGATCAGACCGATCGACACTTCGTAAGAGATCATCTGCGCGGCAGAACGCAAAGAGCCCAAGAACGGATATTTCGAGTTCGACGCCCAACCGCCCATGATCACGCCATAAACCTCCAAAGAGGAGACGGCGAAGACATAGAGAATGGCCACGTTGATGTCCGACAGGATCCAGCCGTCGTTAAACGGGATCACCGCCCAAGCGATCATCGCCATGACAAAGGAAATCATCGGCGCGAGGAAGAAGACCCCCTTGTCTGCGCCCGCCGGAACCACCACTTCCTTAACGATATACTTGAGGAAGTCGGCAAAACTCTGCAGCAGGCCGAAGACGCCCACAACGTTGGGGCCGCGGCGCATCATCACGGCGGCCCAGATCTTGCGGTCGGCATACATGAGGAAGGCCAGCGCCAGCAGCAACGGCACCACCAGCAGCAACACCTGCCCAACCGTCAGCAGGCCGATGCCCAGATAGGTGTTGTAAAAGAAATCAGCCATAAGTCCTCACACCGTCGGAATGCCGCGTTCCGCGCATTGAAACGCGGTCACTTCGGCATCAATTGTCTTCAAGCCTTTGGGCAGGCTCGGCGAGATTGTGTAAACAGCATCTGCCCGCCATATGCCACCCTCTTCGCTCACATTTGTCCGCACATGACGCGCAAAACCGTAGCCCCGGATCAGCGTGTATTGCGCGGCGGCACATTCGGCGTAGTCCGACACGTCCTGCGCCGAAAGCGCCTTGGTCATCGCCACGTTGAATTGCACCAAATCACCGTCCAAAAGCTGGGTTTCGACCCCCTTGTAATCGGGGATAAAATCCTCGGCCACCGGCACCTGCGGTTCGCAGGCGGCCAGTAGCATCAAGGGGGCCAGCGCCATTGTTCTCACTCCGCCGCCATCGGCTCGGCCCGGCGCGCGGCGGCCAGTGCCGACAGTTCCGCCATCAACTGGCTGGCCCGCGCGATCGGGTTGGAGAGATAGAAGTCACGCACCGCAGGCGCGAAAGACGCATCGCCCAGCTTGCCTGCAGGCAGCGCGTTCCATTCGTTTTCCGGCACCTCATCGACATTCGCCAGATGCGGCACGGCCTCGACCAGCTTACGGCGTAGCTCAGCGATGGAATCATAGCCCAGTTGCGCGCCCATCTCAGCCGAAAGTGCCCGAAGAATCGCCCAGTTCTCTTTCGCCTGCCCCGGTGCAAAGCCTGCGCGCAGCGCCAGTTGCGGACGGCCTTCGGTGTTGACGAAAAGCCCCGGCTCCTCGGTATAGGCCGCCCCCGGCAGGATGATGTCGGCACGGTGTGCGCCGCGGTCGCCATGGCTGCCTTGGTAGATCACGAAGGGGCCTTCGCCGATCTCGATCTCGTCGGCGCCGAGGTTGTAGATCACCTCCGCCGCGTTCACGTCGTCCATACCGTTTTCGGCCACGGCACCGATGTCCATCGCGCCCACGCGCGAGGCGGCGGTGTGCAGAACCATCAGCTTGCTCTTGGTCTTCTCGGCCAGTTCCATCGCTTTCGCCAGAACCGCCGAACCATCGGCTTCGCGCAGCGCGCCCTGGCCCACGACGATCACCGAAGGCTGTTCCAGCACTTCGTCGAAGTCGCTGTCCATCAGCTTGTCGAGCGTGGCGCGGTCGTTGCCCAGATGGTGATGCGGATAGGTCAGGTCAGCCGCTTCGCCGATCAGGCCGATCTCGGCACCATTGCTCCACGCCTTGCGAATACGCGCATTCAGCACCGGCGCCTCGACGGCGGGGTTGGTGCCGATGAGCTGGATCATCTTGGCATTGTCCAGATCCTCGATCCGCGCGTTGCCAACATAGCCGAAACGGTTGCCCGCGGGCAGTTTCGCGCCATCGGTGCGGCATTCGACGACACCGCCCTGCCCTTCGATCAGCTGTTTCAGGGCAAAGGCGGCCTCGACCGGGGCCAGATCGCCGATCAAACCGCCCAGCTTCTTGCCCTTCATCGCGACGGCGGCGGCATTCAGCGCCTCGGGCCAGCTGGCTTTGCGCAGCTTGCCGTTCTCGCGGATGTAAGGTGTGTCGAGACGCTGGCGGCGCAGACCGTCCCAGACGAAACGGGTCTTGTCGGAAATCCACTCTTCGTTCACGCCGTCGTGGTTGCGCGGCAAAAAGCGCATGACTTCGCGGCCCTTGGTGTCGACGCGAATGTTGGAGCCGAGCGCATCCATCACGTCGATGCTCTCGGTCTTGCTGAGTTCCCACGGACGCGCGGTGAAGGCATAGGGTTTGGACACCAGCGCACCCACCGGGCAGAGGTCGATGATATTGCCCGAAAGGTTGCTGTCGATCAGCGCGCCGAGATAGGTCGTGATCTCCGCATCCTCGCCGCGGCCGGTCTGGCCCATGACGTGCTGGCCTGCGACCTCGGTCGTGAAGCGCACGCAGCGGGTGCAGGAGATGCAGCGCGTCATATGGGTTTCGACCAGCGGGCCGAGATCGAGATCTTCGGTCGCGCGCTTGGGCTCGCGGTAACGCGAGAAGTCGACGCCATAGGCCATCGCCTGATCCTGCAGGTCGCACTCACCGCCCTGGTCGCAGATCGGGCAATCCAGCGGGTGGTTGATAAGCAGGAATTCCATCACGCCCTCGCGGGCCTTCTTGACCATGGGCGAGTTGGTTTTCACGACCGGCGGCTGGCCCTCGGGACCGGGGCGCAGGTCGCGCACCTGCATGGCGCAGGAGGCGGCGGGCTTGGGCGGCCCGCCGACGACTTCCACAAGACACATGCGGCAGTTGCCCGCGATCGACAGACGCTCATGGTAACAGAAGCGCGGCACTTCGATGCCGACCTGCTCGCAGGCCTGAATGAGCGTCATCGCCCCTTCGACTTCGACTTCCTTACCGTCGATGATGATCTTGCGGATATCGCTCATAAGCTCACTTTGCCTTCAGTAACGAACCGATCCGGCTCGATTTTTGAATCTCTTCGCGTCCAAGCGCACAATAGCTTTGCGGGTCCGAAGTATCGACCCCCTTCGCCTTGAAAAACGCGGCGCCCCGCGCTCTCATGCGCGCTTTTTCAGCGTCACTATCAATATAGGCGTCGATCTCGGCGTCGGAGTAGCCCAGATCGCCTGCCTTGCCTTTCAAGTCCCAAGCCATCTTGACCGCGCGCAGCATCCGCGCGCTGATGTCGGGGCAGTTCTTGCGGATGATGTCGGCGACGCCCATGTCCAAGAGCGCATCGTCGATGGCGGCCACCTCGCGCAGCGGCGGTTTTGCGGCGGCCGGTGTCACGGTGGCGGCGGTCAGGCTCAGGCCCATCACGGCGATCATCAGGGTGCGCATATCAATACTCCTTCATGCAGCAGACCGGAACGGCCCGTCTGACAGATGGAGATTGCAGGCCGTGATATTCAATATCACCGCCCCCAAGACCCACAGGCCCGCGATATGCCGCCGATGCGATCACTGGGGGCAGCGCCCCTGAAAGGTCAGCGCCCCGCCATCGAACCGCAGCGCGCTTGCCGGGGCATCGGGGCCAAAGGTCCAGTCGATTTTCGAGTTGCCGTAGTTGCCGACACAGTATTTCACCGCCTCATAGCGCGCCGCCGCGCGGGCGCCGTCGATGGATTTCCCGGCGTCCTTGACTGTCACCTGAAAGACATCCCGCTGGCCGTCGACCTTGCGTAGTTTGGTGCTGAAATACTGCCCGTCAAAGGCAATCCGCTCACCATCATTGGCGCAGCCCGCCAGCAGGGCGCTGAGCGTCAGAACCGTCAAAGCATATTTCATAGACCTACTCCGCTGCGCCATGGCCCGGCCTTGCCGATCGCCCCGCGCCTGTTGTGGACGGACGCGCCTGACGCGCGCCCGCTATCGCCGCTCCTGCGTCACGCGTCAAGCCGGTGAGGCCCGCCGCCGCGCAGGGTTTCACTCTGCCGCGACCGCGCTGACGCGGCCCGTGCGCTTGTGTTTGATCCGATCTTCAATCTCATCACGGAAGTGGCGGATCAGACCTTGGATCGGCCAAGCCGCCGCATCGCCAAGCGCGCAGATCGTGTGGCCCTCGACCTGTTTGGTCACGTCGAGCAGCATGTCGATCTCTTCCGGCTCGGCATCGCCCGAGACCAGACGGTCCATCACCCGCATCATCCAACCGGTGCCTTCGCGGCAGGGCGTGCACTGGCCGCAGCTTTCGTGTTTGTAGAACTTCGACAGCCGCCAGATCGCCTTGATCACGTCCGTCGAGTTGTCCATCACGATCACCGCCGCGGTGCCGAGGCCCGAACGCTGCTCGCGCAGGTAGTCGAAATCCATGATCGCGTCGCGCATGTCCTTGCCGGGGATCAACGGCACCGACGACCCGCCGGGGATCACCGCCTTGAGGTTGTCCCAGCCGCCGCGGATGCCGCCGCAATGGGTCTCGATCAGCTCTTCAAAGGAGATCGACATCGCCTCTTCGACGACGCAGGGGTTGTTCACGTGCCCCGAGATCGCGAACAGCTTGGTGCCCGCGTTGTTGGCGCGGCCAAAGCCCGCGAACCACTCCGGGCCACGGCGCAGAATGGTCGGCACCACGGCGATGGATTCGACGTTGTTCACCGTGGTCGGGCAACCGTAAAGGCCCGCGCCCGCCGGGAACGGCGGTTTCATCCGGGGCATGCCCTTCTTGCCTTCGAGGCTTTCCAGCAGCGCGGTTTCTTCGCCGCAAATGTAAGCCCCTGCCCCGTGGTGCAGGTAGATATCGAAATCCCAGCCCGATTTGCTGGCGTTCTTGCCCACCAGACCGGCCTCATAGGCCTCATCAATCGCGGCCTGAAGGGCTTCGCGCTCACGGATGTACTCGCCGCGCAGGTAGATGTAGCAGGTATGCGCGTTCATCGCGAAGGAGGCGATCAGGCAGCCTTCGATCAACGTATGCGGATCGTGGCGCATGATCTCACGGTCTTTGCAGGTGCCCGGCTCGGATTCGTCGGCGTTGACCACAAGGTATGCCGGGCGGCCATCGCTTTCCTTGGGCATGAAGGACCACTTGAGCCCCGTGGGGAAGCCCGCCCCACCCCGGCCCCGCAGGCCAGAGGCTTTCATCTGGTCGACGATCCAATCGCGGCCCTTTTGAATGATCCCGGCGGTGCCATCCCAATGGCCGCGCGCCTGCGCGCCTTTCAGGGTGCGGTCATGCATGCCGTAGATGTTGGTAAAAATGCGGTCTTTGTCCTGAAGCATGATGCCTACCTTTGGTTCTCACGGCTGGCCCGGCGGGCCTGCCACATTTGATATATCACGACCATCGCCCAGAAAAGCGCGGCCAGTGCAGCAAAGTCGAAGAGCAGCGCATAACGCCCCGGCAGGCCAAGCGCCGGGCCGGCCCATTGCATGGCCAGCCACAAGCACATGGTCACGGCAATGACCAGCCCTGCGGTGCGGCCCTTGCGGGCAAGCGCTCTGTCTTCGGCTTCGCTCATGTCTCTCTCTTACCCCGATCAGCCCTCGGCCTTGCCGTCACTGGCAAGTGCCTTGGCCTGACCGATCCAATCGTCGCGCCGGATACGGCCCTTGAAACGCAGACGAGAATCGACCCAGTCGATCTCTTCTCCCTCAAGTGCCGCGACCTGATCGAAATGGAAGATGCCCAATTCATTCAGCGTCTGCTCCAGCTTCGGCCCGATGCCGCCAATGCGCTTGAGGTCATCCGCCCCACCCGCACGCGGTCCTTCCAGCAGCGCGGGTTTGCCATCGGTTGATGCGCCGCCTGTCGCCCCCTTGGGCGCGGTTTCGACGGTCTCTTCCGGGGTGATCACCACCGCTGGCGCCTCTTCGGCTTCGACAACCTGTTCCGGGGCAGTTTCAACGGCGGCTGTGTCGGCCACGGGCGGCGTCGGCACTGTTTCCTCGGAGGTTTCGGCTGGCTCTTCCTCTCCCCCCACCTCGACCTCGGCGACCTCATCCGGCGCAGCTTCAACGGCAGCCGTATCGGCCACGGGCCCATTCGGCGGTGTCTCTGCCACAGGCTCAACCGGCGCGCTGGCCTTTCGCGCAGCCCCGATGCCCGCGTCACCGGCAGGGACGGTGCCTACCGCTGGCGAGACGCTGTCCGATGCCGTCGGCGCCGCTGCAACCGATGCTGCCGCCCCGCTGCGAGTGTTGTCTTGCGGTGCGGCGGCTGGCACGTCTTTGCACAGCAGGGTCATCGCCAGATAGCCCACAATCACCGCCACCAGCACACCGGCCAAAATAGACATCAACAGACCCCAGATGCCGAAAGCCAGCAACAGGAATGCCACCAGCAAACCGACACCGGCACCCAGCCACCAGCAGCGCTTGGTGCAGGCTTCTCGTTCCGAAATATCCGTCATGACTGTCCTTCTCTCCCTTGATGCGGGCGATGCGGCTTATGGCTCTGCGGGGTGGTGTGGGTGCCGTCCTTGGCCCGTTGTTAATCTCCGTCTTATTCTTCTGCGAGGCGCGCGGCCTGCTCTACCCAATTGTCGCGGCTGACGCGGCCTTTGAACCCTTCGAGGTTCTGGTCGACCCAAGCCACCTCCTCAGGGCCCCATTGGGCGATCTGATCAAAGTGGTAGAACCCCATGCCGTTGAGCATCTGCTCCAGCTTCGGACCGACGCCTTTGATCTTTTTCAGATCATCCGCCTCGCCCTCGCGCGGGCCGTCCAACTGCGCAGGCTTTTGGCCGGGCGTCGCGGGGGCCTCGGTCTCGGCCTCGGCGGCATCGACGGTTTCACCCGCGGGGTCGCGCTTGGAACGCGGTTTGCTTTTCGAGGCGGCCTCGGCCTCCTGCTCGGTGATGCCGGTCTTGTCGGCGCTTTCGCCCTCGGCGGGACGCGGCTCTTCGGCTTCGACCTCTTCCACGGTTTCAGGCTGCGGCGCGTCAGGCTTGCGCTGCCATGGGGTGAGCAGCGGCACCTCGGTGCCGTCGATGCGCTTGACCGTATCGCCGATATCGACCGCCGCTTGCGCGCTGGCGTTATACTGCGTGCGCCCGCTTTCGTGATCCGTAAGGCTTGTCAACCCGCCCAGAGGCTCAGAGGCATAGCGCCCGTTCTGCGGCCCGGGCACGGGCACGCGCCCCTCGCTCAACTCATCAAGGATCTCGTTCAGCCGCGCGGTGGTCAGGTCTTCGTAATAGTCCTTGCCGATCTGCGCCATGGGGGCGTTGGAACAGGCGCCGAGGCATTCGACCTCTTCCCAAGAAAAACGTCCGTCCGCCGACAACTCATGCGGCTTGGCGGCGATACGCTCTTTGCAGACGGCGACCAGATCCTCGGCCCCGCAAATCATGCAGGAGGTGGTGCCGCAAACTTGGATATGTGCCACGGAACCAACGGGTTGCAGCTGGAACATGAAGTAGAATGTCGCCACCTCCAGCCCGCGGATATAGGCCATGCCCAGCATTTCCGAGACATGCTCGATCGCCGGGCGGGTCAACCAGCCCTCTTGCTCCTGCGCGCGCCACAAAAGCGGGATGATCGCGCTGGCCTGACGGCCTTCGGGGTATTTGGTGATCTGCGCTTCGGCCCATTCTTGGTTGGCGGGCGTGAAGGCAAAACTGTCGGGCTGGTCAGGGTGTAGACGGCGGAGCATTAGTTCGAACCTATGGTCAGGCGGAGGCCAATGATGCCCCCGGCGTAAATTTCTTCAAAACGGGGTGACGCCAGCGGCATCACCGGTCGATCTCTCCAAAGACGACGTCCATGGTGCCGATGATCGCGGCCACATCGGCAAGCTGGTGGCCGCTGGCCACATGGTCCATCGCCTGCAAGTGCAAGAAGCCCGGCGCGCGGATTTTGGAGCGATAGGGTTTGTTGGAGCCATCGGCCACGAGGTAGACGCCAAACTCGCCCTTGGGCGCTTCGACGGCGCAGTAAACCTCGCCCTTGGGGACGTGGAACCCTTCGGTGTAAAGCTTGAAGTGGTGGATCAGGCTTTCCATGTCAGTCTTCATCGCGGTGCGCGACGGCGGGGTGATCTTGCCCCGGGCCAGTACATCGCCCTGCCCCTCAGAGGCGCGCAGCTTCTCGATCGCCTGCTGGATGATGTAGGTCGACTGGCGCATCTCTTCCATCCGGCAGAGGTAGCGGTCAAAGCAGTCGCCGTTCTTGCCCACGGGGATCTGGAAGTCGAATTCCTCGTAGCATTCATAGGGCTGCGCGCGGCGCAGGTCCCAAGCAAAGCCCGACCCGCGCACCATCACACCGCTGAAGCCGTAGTTGAGGATGTCCTCCTCGGTCACGATGCCAATGTCGACGTTGCGCTGTTTAAAGATGCGGTTCTCGGTCAGCAGCTCATCAATGTCGACCATGAACTTTTTGAGGAACTGTTCACACCAAGCTTCGATATCGTCCAGCAGCGCGGGCGGCAGGTCTTGGTGGACGCCGCCGGGGCGGAAGTACGCCGCGTGCAGCCGCGCGCCACAGGCGCGTTCGTAAAAGATCATCAGGCTCTCACGCTCTTCAAAGCCCCAGAGCGGCGGCGTCAGCGCGCCCACGTCCAGCGCCTGCGTGGTGATGTTCAGAAGGTGGTTCAGAATGCGCCCGATTTCCGAGAACAGCACCCGGATCAGCGAGGCACGGCGCGGCACCACCGTGTCGGTCAGCTTTTCGATGGCCAGACACCAAGCGTGCTCTTGGTTCATCGGGGCCACATAATCCAGCCGGTCGAAATATGGCAGGTTTTGCAGGTAGGTGCGGCTTTCCATCAGCTTTTCGGTGCCACGGTGCAGCAGGCCGATATGGGGGTCGCAACGCTCTACCACCTCACCATCAAGCTCAAGCACCAGGCGCAAAACCCCGTGTGCGGCAGGGTGTTGCGGGCCGAAGTTGATGTTGAAGTTGCGAATCTTCTGCTCGCCGGACTCAAAGTCGGTCGACCCGTCGTCAAAGGCTTTTGTGCGAATGTCGCCGTCCATTACCGTTTCTCCAGTTCTTGCAGCTTCATGCCCATCCACCACAGCAGGGCGATTGTGCCCAGCGGGATCAGACAGGCCACCGCCCAGTATTTGTTGATGCCGAAGAACGGCAGCAGTTTGACCATCGGAATGGCGGTCAGCGCCGAGAGGATCAGCCAGCCGAACCCGCCCATTACTTCGCGTCCTTGCTCACATGACCGTCGGGTGCCGACTTATCGTCGCCGGGCAGGATGTAATCGGCCCCTTCCCATGGCGACATGAAGTCGAACTGGCGGTATTCCTGAACGAGGCTCACGGGCTCATAGACCACGCGTTTGGCGCCTTCGTCATAGCGCACCTCGGTATAGCCCGTGGTCGGGAAATCCTTGCGCAGCGGGTGCCCGCGGAAACCATAGTCCGTGAGGATGCGGCGCAGGTCCGGGTGGCCGGAAAAGAGGATGCCGAACATGTCAAAGACTTCACGCTCGAACCAATCGGCACTGGGGTGCACGCCGGTGATCGAGGGCACCATGTCCTTCTCCCGCGCGGCGGCGCGCAGGCGGATGCGCTGGTTCTGGTACATCGACAGGAAGTGGTAAACCACGTCAAAGCGCTTGGCCCGGCCCGGATAATCCACCGCCGTGATGTCCACCAGCGTCGAGAAACGGCAGGTCGGGTCACCTTTGAGGAACTCGACAAGCCCGGCGACATTGGCCAGTGCCACATCCATGTTCAACTCACCCTTGCTGACATCCCATCCGAGCACGCAATCGGGGCGTTTGGCTTCGATATAGGCCCCAAGTTCCTGCAGTTGTTCGCTCATCGCAAATCTTCCTTCCACGCGCCGATCAACGCCATCTCACTGTCCCGCGCCTTTGGCGCTTTGTCCTTCTGCCTGCCCCGCTTGCGGCGCAGGCGGTTGCCTTAGCGCACGATCGTCCCGGTGCGGCGAATTTTACGCTGCAACTGGAGGATACCATAAAGCAGTGCTTCCGCGGTCGGCGGACAGCCGGGCACATAGACATCGACCGGCACGATGCGGTCACAGCCGCGCACGACCGAATAGCTGTAGTGATAGTAACCGCCGCCATTGGCGCAGGACCCCATCGAGATCACATAGCGCGGCTCTGGCATCTGGTCATAAACCTTGCGCAGCGCCGGGGCCATCTTGTTGGTCAGCGTGCCCGCGACGATCATCAGGTCCGACTGACGCGGAGAGGCGCGTGGTGCTGTGCCGAAACGCTCAAGGTCATAGCGCGGCATGGAGCTGTGCATCATTTCTACCGCGCAGCAGGCCAGACCGAAGGTCATCCAGTGCAAGCTGCCCGTGCGCGCCCAGTTGATGATGTCTTCGGTCGAAGTCAGCAGGAACCCCTTGTCCTGCAACTCGGCATTCAGGCTCTGGGTGGCGAACTCAGGGTCCGGCCCCGCGCCATATTGACCGTAGGCCGCAGGGGCGGAGGCACCGGATTTCACCCGTGGGCTTTGGTGGCCATCGCCCATCACCGGGGTGACGAGTGCGTCATCTTTTACTGCCATTCCAGCGCTCCCTTCTTCCATTCATAGGCGAAGCCCGCCGTCAGCACGCCCAAGAACACCATCATTGACCAAAAGCCCACCATGCTCACCTCTTTGAAGGCCACGGCCCATGGGAAGAGGAAGGCGATTTCGAGGTCGAAGATGATGAAGAGGATCGAAACCAGATAGAAACGCACGTCAAACTTCATCCGCGCATCGTCGAATGCGTTGAACCCGCATTCATAGGCCGAGACCTTCTCCGGGTCGGGATTGCGCACGGCCACGACCACAGCGGCGAGGATCAGCACAAGGCCAAGGCCAATCGCCACGGCCAGAAAAACGAGGATGGGCAGGTATTCCCGCAGCATGTCGTCCAAGGGGATGCTCCTTTCGCGGTGCGCGGCATGAGGCAAAGGCCAAAAGCCCGCGCAGACAAACTTGGAACGGGTTTAACTCTGCCCGTGGGTAGGGTCAACGGGCCAAGCCCGGTTAATGCCGCCCACGGGCCCGCAATAGAGCCATTTCGCCAAAGCCTTGTGCTAGACCACCCAAGCGGCTTTGCGCTTATCAAAGAAGGCACCGATTCCCTCGGCGGCCTCATCGGTTTCCCAACGCGCCGCGAGAGCGTTGATGGACATTTCCACCGCCTCGGGCGTGGCGATTCCACCCAAGTCCTGCGCCAGCTTCTTGGCCGCCGCCACCGCCCCCGGCGCGCAGGAGAGGTAAGGCACGACCTCGGCCTCGACGGCCGCGTCAAGTTCATCCGCCGGAACGGCGCGGGCCAACAGCCCCAGATCGACAGCCTCCGCCGCATCGAACAGACGCGCCGACATGAAGACCCGCCGCGCGCGCCCCTCGCCCATCCGTGCCAGCACATAAGGCCCGATGGTGGCCGGGATGATGCCCAGACGGGTCTCGGTGAAGCCCATCTTCAGCGTATCGACGCCCACGGCCACGTCACAGACCGAGGCCATGCCGACGCCACCGCCAAAAGCGTTGCCCTGTAGCTTGCCGATCACCGGCTTCGGCAGCGCGTTGAGCGCGCCCAGCATGGTGGCGAGCTTGCCCGCCTCCGCCGAGCGTGTCTCGGCATCCATATCGCGCTGGTCGCGCATCCAGCCCAGATCGCCGCCCGCGCAGAAGGATTTGCCCGCGCCGGTCAGCACCACGACACGCACGGCGTCATCCTCGGCCAGCTTGCCCGCCGCCGTAGTCAAATCGGCCAGCATCTGCGCCGACATGGCGTTGTGTTTCTCCGGCCGGTTGAGGGTGAGCGTCGCCACCCCGCGCGCGTCGGTTTCGATCGTCAAAGTTTCGTCCATGTCAGCCTCGCATTGCCCGTGCCATTTCGGCGGCCTCCAGCACCACCGCCTGATCGACGCCGGTGTCGTAGCCAAGCGCCATCAGATGTTCGTTCACCGCCTCGGTGGCGACATTGCCCGCCGCCCCCGGCGCATAGGGACAGCCGCCCAAGCCACCGACCGCCGCGTCGAAGACCCGCAGACCCATCGACAGTGAGGCATCGATATTGGCCATCGCCCGCCCGTGGGTGTCATGGTAATGCCCCGCGAGCCGCCCCGCCGGGACCACGTCGCGCACCGAAAGCAGCATCCGCGCGATGCTGTCGGGCGTGCCCGCGCCGATCGTGTCGCCCAATGAGATCTCGTAGCAGCCCATGGCGAAGAGCTTGTCGGCCACGCGGGCCACTTCGCCGGGATCGACCTTGCCGTCATAGGGGCATTCCACCACGCAGGAGACATAGCCGCGCACCGGGATATCCACATGCCGTGCCTCTTCGAGGATCGGGGCGAAACGCTCGAAGGCCTCCTCGATGCTGGCGTTGATGTTCTTCTGGCTGAACCCTTCGGAGGCGGAGGCGAAGATCGCCACCTCGTCGGCGCGGGCCGCCACCGCATCCTCATAGCCGCGCATGTTGGGCGTCAGCGCCGCGTAGCGCACGCCCTCTGCACGGGAGATCTGCCCCAGCACCTCGCCCGAACCGGCCATCTGCGGCACCCACTTGGGGCTAACGAAACTGGCGCATTCGATGCGGGCAAAGCCTGCTTGGCTCAGCTTGTCCACCAGCGCGACCTTCTCGGCCACGGGGATCTCGCGTTTCTCGTTCTGCAGACCGTCGCGCGGGCCGACCTCGAAAATCTCACATGGTCCAAGGCTCATTGGCCGCACTCCTTCCCTGAATGGGCCATGGTCATTCAATCGGCCATGGCGCGTAGAAATCCTTCTCGTAGAGCTTCGCCCCCTCGGGCAGCGCCTGTGCGAAGCTCTCGCGCTCCGTGATCCGTTCATACCACGCCGCGACCGAGGGGTGGTCATCCAATTTCACGAAATGCCGCGCCATGTAGACCGCCTGCCCGACCGAGATGTCGGCGGCGGAAAAGCCGGAGGTCAGCAGGTAGTCGCGGTTCTCCAGCGGCGTCGAGAGCCGCGCCTCCAGCGCGTCGTAGCATTTGCCGATCCGCGCGGCCTCGAGCTTCATCACGATGGGGCTGCGCATGTGATCCTCGCGCAGGGCGATGTGCTGCTGGGTCAGTGCCGCCGTGTGCTGGCTGATGGTCTCGGCGAAATGCACCCAGACCAGCCATGCCATGCGGTCCGGGCTACCCACCGAGCGGCCCATCCGGTCGGGGCTGTAGCGCTCGCAGAGGTACTGGGTGATCGCCCCGGTCTCGAACATGCGCTCGCCGTCGATCTCCAGCGCAGGCACCCGGCCTGCGGGCGAGAGCACGAGGTATTCCGGGTCGCGCAGGCTGCGGTCGAAGGCATGCATTTTGACCTGAAACTCCACGTCGTCCAGCTCATGCAGCAGCCAGAGCGTGCGCATCGAGCGGGTCTGCGGGCAGTGGTGCAGCGTGATCATGCGCCCTCCTCGGCTTCCAGACGCACCAGCGCCGCACCGGCCTCGACCTGATCGCCGGCCTCTGCCAACACCTCGGCCACCACGCCGTCGCGTGCGGCGAGCAGCGAATGTTCCATCTTCATCGCCTCCAGCACCGCCAGACGGTCGCCCTTGGCGACGCTCTGGCCGACCTCGGCGTCGATGGCACGCACCAACCCCGGCATCGGCGCCTCGACGATGTTGCCATCGCCATGGGCGGCGGCGGCGCGGGCCAGCGGGTCGATCACGTCAAAGGCAATGCCATAGGCATCAAAGACCGTGACCACGTCGCCCGCGACCGAGACCGGTGGCGCTATATGGCCGTCGATCTTCCAGCGGCCCGCGATGCGCTCGGCCCGGACCTCGTGATCGCCCACGGTCCAAAGTTGCACGTCCTCCGAGAGCACACGCACCTTCAGCAGATGCTCCTCGCCCTCGCGGCCCAGCATCACCTGATGCCGCAGCGGCCACCAGAGGTTGAACCCGGCCTCCGCCTGCGGCCGGTCCAGACCAAGCGCCGCCATCCCGGCCAGCGCGAAATGCCGTCCCGGCACCTCCGGCTGCGCGGTCAGGGCCTCGATGTCGCGGGCGATCAGGCCCGTATCCACGTCGCCCTTGGCAAACCCCTCGTGCTCCGCCAGCGCCCCGAGGAAGGCGAGGTTGGTGACCGTGCCGCCGACTTCACACCCCTTCAGCGCCGCGCGCAGGCGCGAGAGCGCCACGTCGCGCGTGGGCCCGTGCACGATGACCTTGGCGATCATCGGGTCGTAAAAGGGGCTGATCGTGTCGCCCGCACGCACGCCGCTGTCGGCGCGGGTCTGGGGCGTGAAGGACAAATGCGTGAGCGTGCCGGTGGCGGGCAGGAAACCCTTCGGCACGTCCTCGGCGTAGAGCCGCGCCTCGAAGGCATGGCCGTCAATGGTCAGTTCATCCTGTCGCTTCGGCAGGGCTTCGCCCGCGGCGACGCGCAACTGCCATTCCACCAGATCGACCCCGGTCACCAGTTCGGTCACGGGATGCTCCACCTGAAGCCGCGTGTTCATCTCCATGAAGAAGAACCCGTCGGTCGACAGCCCGCCCGAACCGTCGACGATGAATTCCACCGTCCCCGCCCCGGCATAGCCGATGGCCTCGGCCGCGCGCACCGCCGCTTGGCCCATGGCCTCGCGCATCTCTTCCGTCATGCCCGGCGCGGGCGCTTCCTCGATCACCTTCTGGTGGCGGCGCTGGAGCGAGCAGTCGCGCTCGAACAGATGCACCGCATGGGTGCCGTCGCCAAAAACCTGCACCTCGATATGGCGCGGCTTGGTGACGAATTTCTCGACCAGCACGTCCGGATTGCCGAAGGCGGTCTTGGCCTCGGAGCGCGCAGACTCCAGTGCGGCCTGAAAGCCTTTGGCCTCCTCGACGAGCCGCATGCCCTTGCCGCCGCCGCCCGCGACCGCCTTGATCAACACCGGGTAGCCGATCTTCTCGGCCTCTTCCGCCAGCAACGCGTCGTCCTGATCCGCCCCGTGATAGCCCGGCACGACGGGCACGCCCGCCTCGACCATCAGCGCCTTGGCCGCGTCCTTGAGACCCATGGCGCGAATGGCCTTGGCCGAAGGGCCGATGAAGGTCAGCCCCGCGGCCTCCACCGCCTCCACGAAATCGGGGTTCTCGCTGAGAAACCCGTAGCCCGGATGGATCGCCTGCGCCCCGGTATCGCGCGCGGCTTGGATGATCACATCGCCCTTCAGATAACTCTCCGCCGGCGCTGAGCCGCCGATATGCACCGCGGCATCCGCCATGGCGACATGTTTCGCGCCCGCATCTGCGTCGGAATACACTGCCACGCAGCGCACCCCCATGGCTTGCGCCGTTTCCATCACCCGGCAAGCAATCTCACCCCGGTTCGCAATCAGGATCGTGTCAAACATGCCCTACCCTTTTCATCTCTTTCTGGCTCCAAATATGTCGAGCGTTCCGGGGGGGTCCCCCCGGTGTCCCACGCCCCGATCACATCCGGAACAATCCAAATTTCGTCGGCTCGATCGGCGCGTTCAGGCTGGCCGAGAGGCTCAGGTAGAGCACATCGCGGCTCTTGCGCGGATCAATGATCCCGTCGTCCCACAGGCGTGCCGAGGCATAGAGCGGGTGGCTCTGTTCCTCGAACATGTCGATCGTGGGCTGTTTAAAGGCGGTCTCTTCCTCCTCGGTCCATGTCTCGCCCGCGCGTTCCATGGCGTCGCGCTTGACGGTGGCCAGAACCCCCGCCGCCTGCGCGCCGCCCATGACGGAAATGCGGCTGTTGGGCCATGTCCAGAGGAACCGCGGTCTATAGGCGCGGCCCGACATGCCGTAGTTGCCCGCGCCAAAGGAGCCGCCCACGAGCATGGTGATCTTGGGCACATTGGTTGTGGCCACCGCCGTCACCATCTTGGCGCCGTGGCGCGCAATGCCCTCGTTCTCGTATTTGCGGCCGACCATGAAGCCGGTGATGTTCTGCAGGAAGACCAGCGGAATGTTGCGCTGGCTGCACAGTTCCACGAAATGCGCGCCCTTCTGGGCGGCTTCGGAGAACAGCACGCCGTTGTTGGCGATGATGCCAATGGGGCAGCCTTTGACATGGGCGAAGCCGCAGACCAGCGTCTCGCCGAAGCGCGCCTTGAACTCGTCGAAGCGGCTGCCGTCGACCAGCCGCATGATCACCTCGCGGATGTCGTAGGGCGTGCGCAGGTCGGCGGGCACGACGCCGAGCATCTCGGCGGGGTCATAGGCCGGTTCCTCGGGGCTGGCCCAGTCCACCGTCTGGGGCTTAGTCTTGTTGAGCTGCCCCACGGCGCGGCGCGCCAGCGCCAGCGCATGGGCGTCGTCCTCGGCCAGATAATCGGCCACGCCCGAGAGCCGCGTGTGCACGTCGCCGCCGCCGAGGTCCTCGGCGCTGACCACCTCGCCCGTCGCCGCCTTCACCAGCGGCGGGCCGGCGAGGAAGATCGTGCCCTGTTCCTTCACGATGATGGTCACGTCCGACATCGCGGGGACGTAGGCGCCGCCCGCGGTGCAGGAGCCCATGACCACGGCGATCTGGGCGATGCCCTTGGCGCTCATCCGCGCCTGGTTGTAGAAGATCGCGCCGAAATGGTCGCGGTCGGGGAATACCTCGTCTTGGTTGGGCAGGTTCGCGCCGCCCGAGTCCACCAGATAGATGCAGGGCAAATGGTTCGCCTCGGCGATCTCTTGGGCGCGCAGGTGTTTTTTCACGGTCATCGGGTAATAGGTGCCGCCTTTCACGGTGGCATCGTTGCAGACCACCATGACTTCGTGCCCCTGAACCCGTCCGATGCCCGCGATCACGCCCGCACAAGGTGCTGCACCGTCGTAGAGCCCATGCGCCGCCGTCGCCCCGATCTCCAGAAACGGGCTGCCGGGGTCCAGAAGGTTCGCCACCCGTTCGCGGGGGAGCATCTTGCCACGGCTTTCGTGCCGGGCGCGGGACTTTTCGCCGCCCCCGAGGGCGGCGGCCTCGGCGGCCTCGCGGACCTCGCTCAGGGCCTTCAGATGCGCCATCTCGTTGGCCTTGTAGGCATCCGAGGATGGCAGGGCTTGCGATGTCAGTTTCATGTTACGTCCTCATTCTCTTGCGCCGCCAGACGCTTCAATTCCTTGCGGATCACCTTGCCGGTGACGGTCATGGGCAGGTCTTTCACGAAGGCGATCTCGCGCGGGTAGGAATAGCTGGCGAGCCTGTCCTTCACCCAGTCCTGCAGTTCCTTTGCTTCGACCTCCGCACCCGGTTTCAGCACCACATAGGCCTTCACGATCTCGGTGCGCAGCGCATCGGGTTTGCCGACCACGCCGCAGGTCGCTACGGCCGCGTGGGTGAGCAGGCAATCCTCAATCTCTGCCGGGCCGATGCGGTAGCCGGCGGAGGTGATAACGTCATCCTCGCGCCCCACGAAACGCAGGTAGTCGCCCTCCCAAATGCCGCGGTCGCCGGTCAGCAGCCAGTCGCCGTGGAACTTGGCCGCCGTCTCCTCGGGCCGGTTCCAGTAGCGCAGCATCATCGAAGGCGCGCCTTTGCGCACCGCCACGTCGCCCTCGGCATCGGTGGGCTGACCGTTTTCGTCCAGCACGGCCAGTTCGAACCCCGGCACCGGCTTGCCGATACAGCCGGGCTGCGCGGGGAAATCGACGCCGCAGCTTGAGGCCACCATGTTGCATTCGGTCTGGCCGTAGAACTCGTTGATCTCGAGCCCAAACGCCTCGCGGCCCCATGCCAGCATCTCGGCCCCCAGAGGCTCGCCGCCGCTGGCGACCGAGCGCAGGCCCGGCAGCGCGACATCCGCCGCCTTCAGCATCCGCAGGGCGGTCGGCGGGAAGAACACGTTGCGCACCTCGCCTTTCGCGATCACCTCGGCGCAGCCCTCGACGGTGAACTTGGGCATCCGCGTCGCCACCACCGGCACGCCGAGCGCCAGCGCGGGCATCGCCACGTCAAAAAGCCCGCCGATCCACGCCCAATCCGCCGGGGTCCAAAGGCAATCGCCCGCCTGCCCCAGATGGTCATGGCTCACCGACACGCCCGGCAGATGGCCCGAGAGCACCCGGTGCCCGTGCAACGCGCCTTTCGGCGTGCCGGTGGTGCCGGAGGTGTAGATCAGCACGGCGGGATCTTCGGAGCCGACCTCGGCGAATTCCACCGCGTCGCCGTCCACGCCCGCCTTTGCCGCGATCCACGCCGTTGCAAGATCGCCGAGCAGTTCCGCGCCTTCCGCATCGGTCAGCACGATTTCGCAGCCCGCGTCACCCACGCGGCTGGCCAGCGCGTCCCGTTTGAACAGTTTGAACAGCGGCACCGAGATTGCGCCGATCTTCCAGATCGCCAGATGCGCCGCCGCACACCACGGCGACTGGCTGAGCAGCACGCCCACCCGGTCACCGCGCGCGACTTGGCTTTTCAGCGCGCGGGCCAGACCGTCGGCCATTGCATGCAGCTCCCCGGTGGTCACATCGCGCCGCGCGGGACCGGTGAGGTCGATGATCGCCAATGCATCGTCGGGCTGGGCGAGGCATTGCGCCGCCATGTTGCCCTGCCAGATGGGCCAGTCGCCTTCGTTCTTCATATCAGCTTCGGTACTCCGGATTTTCGAAATCGAACCGCGCGCCCGCGTCCCAGGCGTTGCGGTCGTTGCCTTCGCGCGGATAGCCGCCCGCGTCCTTCAGCATCCGTGCCAGATGCAGGGCGTTCCATGTCATGATCGTGGTGTTGCGCTGCGTGAACTCGTTGTCGAAACCCGCGCGCTTGCCGTCCACCTCATCGCCGTAAGACGGCCCCGGCCCGGCCTCGCCAATCCAGCCACAATCGGCCTGCGGCGGGATCGTGTAGCCAAGGTGGTTCATCGCGAAACCGGTGGTCATGGCGACATGTTTGATGCCGTCCTCGTTGCCGGTCACCACGGTGCCGCCGACCTTGCCGTAAAAGACCGACTGGCCCTTGTCGTTGAGCTCGCCCGACATCGCATAGAGCCGCTCGATCAGCACGCGGCAGACACTACTCTCCTCGCCCAGCCACAAAGGCGTACCGATGATCAGAATGTCGGCGGCCAGCACCTTCTCCCAGATCGCGGGCCAGTCGTCGCGGTCCCAGCCGTGTTCGGTCATGTCCGGATAGACGCCCGGCGGCACTTGGTGGTCCAGCAGATAGAGGTGTTCGACGTCCACGCCCTGTGCCTCCATGATGCCGGCGCTGGCGTTCATCAGAAGCTGGGTGTGGCTGTCGCCCGGGGTCTTCTTGAGCGAGCAATTGACGTAGAGCGCCTTGAGATCGGAATAGTCAGTCACGGCCAAGTTCCTTCTTCAGTTGCTCCAGCTCCCGGTCAAGGAAATAGGAGGTGATGGAGCGGATGATGACCAGCATCAGCAGGAAGAGCAGGTCCGCAAACCGCAGGCTGATCGCGGTGTGGATCACGTCCGAGACGATGAAAAGCTCCAGCCCGGCAAGGATGTAGCGCCCCAGTTCGATCCGC
The DNA here is from genome assembly GCF_043557315.1 of Sulfitobacter sp. 1A12779. Classification (NCBI taxonomy): domain Bacteria; kingdom Pseudomonadati; phylum Pseudomonadota; class Alphaproteobacteria; order Rhodobacterales; family Roseobacteraceae; genus Sulfitobacter; species Sulfitobacter sp. 1A12779. Next base: position 445,566 of record NZ_JBIFFU010000002.1, on the reverse strand, counting down.
TCGCGGTTGGTGCGGCGGACGCGCTCTGGCCCCTTCTGGGCGATCTCGGCGATCGTCACCCCGGTCAGGAAACGTGCCGCACCGATCAGCAGCAGAATGATGGCCGCGATGTCGATGACCGCGGCGAGGATCTCGAACCCCTCGATCAGCCAGGGCAGAAAGTGGTGCAGGACACCGCCTTCTGTCTCCAGTTCTATCAGGTTTTCCACCCTGATCCCTCCGTCCTGTTTGGCCGACACAGCGAGATGCGGTTAATAGGCCGCCCCCAAACGCAGCGCCTGTTCCCCCGTCATCTGCATCAGGCAGGCCAAGGTTGCAGGCCCGCCACCTGTGCCACCGCCCCATTGGCTGCGTTCATAATCGCAGGCGGCATCGCGGAAGGTAATCCACGCGCGCTGCATGTCACGCAGCGCCTCGGCCTGCGAAGGCAGTTGCGGCTGGTAGAGGGCATTCTCCTCATCGGCGGATTTCGCCTGCACCATGCGGGCGCGGTAATTCTCGTTCAGCAGGCCGTCCCAAAAGGTCAACTCAGCATCAAGACACCCGCCCATGCCGACGGTCGAATAGCCGCCCGGCCCTTCCATACAGAGGTTGGCCGACAGGCCGATGCAGGCGCGCTGGTCGGTGAACTCTTCGGCCCCGGCCAGACAGTCCGCTGTGGCGGCATCGGAATAGGTGATGTCCTGCGCGGATACCGGCCCCGCCAGAAACGCGCAGGCCAGCAGGAGGGCGCGCATCACATCGCCCCCATCATCTCACGGCCCACCAGCATGCGGCGGATCTCGGACGTGCCCGCGCCGATCTCCATCAGCTTGGCGTCGCGGAAGATGCGGCCCACCGGGTTGTCGCTGAGGTACCCCGCGCCGCCCATCGCCTGCACCGCCTGATGCGCCTGCACCATGGCCTGTTCGGAGGCATAGAGACAGCAGGCCGCCGCGTCCTGACGGGTCACGTCCCCCCGGTCGCAGGCCTGCGCCACGCTGTAGACATAGGCCCGCGCCGAGTTCATCGCGGTGTACATATCCGCCATCTTGCCCTGCATCAGCTGGAAATCCCCAATGCGCTGGCCGAACTGCTTGCGCTCGGCCATGTAGGGCATGATCTCGTCCAGACAGGCGGCCATGATGCCAAGGCCGATGCCCGCCAGCACGACGCGCTCGTAATCGAGGCCCGACATCAGCACACGCACGCCCTTGCCCTCTTCGCCGAGGATGTTCTCGAAGGGCACTTCGCAATCCTCGAAAATCAGTTCCGCAGTGTTGGAGCCGCGCATGCCGAGCTTGTCGAAATGCTTGGAGGTCGAGAATCCCTTCATCGACTTCTCGATCAAAAAGGCGGTGATGCCCTTGGAGCCGGCATCCGGGTCGGTCTTGGCATAGACCACCAGCGTCTCCGCGTCGGGGCCGTTGGTGATCCAATACTTGTTGCCGTTCAGACGGAAGTGGTCGTTCCGCTTTTCGGCATGCAGCTTCATGCTGACCACGTCACTCCCCGCGCCCACTTCGGACATGGCCAACGCGCCGACATGCTCGCCCGAGCAGAGTTTGGGCAGGAACTGCGCCTTCTGCTCCGGGGTGCCGTTCAGCTTGATCTGGCTCACGCAAAGATTGGAATGCGCGCCGTAAGACAGCGAGACCGAGGCCGAGGCCCGGGCGATCTCTTCCACCGCGACGGTATGGGCGACATAGCCCAGCCCCGAGCCGCCGAACTCTTCCTCGACGGTCATGCCCAGCAGGCCCAACTCGCCCATTTCCTGCCAAAGCTCGGCGGGGAATTCGTTCTTGCTGTCGATCTCGGCGGCCATCGGCTTGACGCGTTCCTGCGCCCAGCGGTGCACCATCTCGCGCATGGCCGCGACGTCCTCCCCCAGATCAAACTGCATACTTGCGTTGAACACGGCTTCTCCCCCCGATTTATTGAACGCTTGTTCATTACCTACCGCCCCGCCCGCTTTGCGTCAAGCGGCGCGATATGGAACCGCCCCGCGCCCCGGCGGGTTGGCCCTGCGACCAAGCGAACACTACAACAAAGCGAGATGCAAATGAGCGATGATCTGAAAAAAGAGTTCTGGGACCGTCTGGACGACACCCGCGCCGGGATGCTGATGACCAAGACCGCCCGCGCGATCCCAATGACCCATTACATCGACGAAGACGACCGCGCCGCCGTTCTGTGGTTCATCACCGCCAAAGGCACCGATCTGGCGCAATCCGCCGAAGGACGCGCCGCCGAATATCTGATCGCCAGCAAGGACGAATCCCTCTGGGCGCGGATCGACGGCCATGTTTCCGCCGTGACCAACCCGACCGAGTTGGACAAGATTTGGAACGCCATCGCGGGCGCATGGTTCGAGGAAGGCAAGCAGGACCCGGATGTGCAATTGATACGCTTTGACCTCACCGAAGCCGAGGTTTGGGCGACCGATGGCGGGTTCAAGTTCCTCTATGAGATCGGCAAGGCGCAGATGACCGGCCAAAAGCCCGACATGGGCAAACATGGCACCATCCGCTTCTAAGCCTAGCCCCCTTGAAAAACGGCGCTGACCTCGGCCCGGATGATCCGCGCGATCAAGGCGCAATCCTTCAGCGAAAAGGTCAGCGGCACGCGCATGTCGATCAGCCCCGCCAGCACCGCATCGCTGGCGGGCATTTTTTCAGCCCGCGCATAGCGCCACGTGTCGTAGCGGCTGGTGAAGCCCGTAGGCTCGGCCCTGCCGAACCATTTCAACTCCACCCCGCGGGCGGCGCAGCGCGCCAACACCGCTTCGACATCCTCCGGCGACCAGCCCTTCAACAGGAATTGGATTGACGACCCAACGATGCTCTCCGCCTCGGGCCGGTCGATGACCGTGAGCCCCGGCGTCTCGCGCAGCCCCGCCTCAATCACCCGATAGCGCTCATTCCAGCGCGCCACCTGTTCCGGCAGCCGCCGCAATTGCGGGCGCAGGACCGCGGCGCGCAGGTTGTCCATCCGGCCCGAGATATTGGGCATCTCATAGCGGATCGTCTCAAAAGCCTCCGGCCCCGGCGCGGCGGCGTGGCGGTCATAGAGCATGTAAGACCCCGACAGCATGATCGCCCGCGCCGCGGCCTCGGCGTCATCGGTGATCAGCAGCCCGCCCTCGCCCGCGTTCACATGTTTATAGGTCTGGCAGGAAAAACACCCGATCTTTCCCTGCGAGCCCGATGGCTTGCCGTTCCACGCCGCCCCCATCGTATGGGCGCAATCTTCGATCACCGTGATGCCGCGCGCATCGCAAAGCGCCATCAGAGCGTCCATGTCCACCAGATGGCCGCGCATATGGCTGAGCAGCAGCACATCGGCCTGATCCGCCTTGGCGGCGAGGTCATCAAGGTCGATCACCAAGCGTTCAGTCACGTCGACAAAAACCGGAACCGCGCCGAGCGAGGCAATCGCCCCCGGCACCGGGGCGAGCGTGAAGGCATTGGTCAGCACCCGGTCGCCCGGTTTCACCCCCACCGCGCGCAGCGCCGTGGCCATGGCATAGCCGCCCGAGGCCACGGCGAGACAGTATTTCGCCCCCGTCATCGCGGCGAATTCCTGCTCCAGCAGGGCAACCTCGGCCACCTCCCCCGGGGCTGTGTTATAGCGGTGCAACCGGCCGTGACGCATCACCGCCACTGCCGCCTCGATCGCATCTTCGGGGATCGGCTCTTGCTGCGTGAAACTGCCGGTAAACCGCTCGGCCATCAGGCGGCTTTGCCGAGCAGACGTTCGATGACCTCCGGCAGGTCGGCGAAATCGTCCAACAGCGCTTCGGGCTCCAGCGCGGCCATGTCTTCGCCCGAGGGGCCGAAGGTCACCAGCACGCAAGGAACCCCTGCGGCTTTGGCGGTCTTGCGGTCGGTGTCGCTGTCGCCGATCAACACGCATTGCGCCGGATCGCCCCCGGCGCGGCGGGCGGTTTCGAACAGGTGTTCCGGGTCAGGTTTGCGCACGGCCAGCGTATCGGCCCCCAGCATCGCACCGAATGCGTCCCGCACGCCAAGACGGGTCAGCAGCAACTCCGCCAAAGCCTCGGGTTTGTTGGTGCAGATCGCCACGCGGTAGCCCGCGGCTTTGAGCGCGGCCACAGCCTCCATCGCGCCGGGGTACATGATGGTATGTGTGTCGATGTCGCGCCCATAGGCTTCGAGGAGCATCGGGTAATAGCGGTCGATCGTCGCCGCGTCATCGGCACGGCCCAGCTTTTGCATCCCCAAGGTCAGCATCGCCCGCCCGCCGCGCAGCGCGGTGCCCGCATCCTCGGCATGGGCCAGCACATCGCCCTCGCCCATGTCACGGAAACAGGCATTGGCGGCAGCGATCAAATCGCCCGAGGTATCGGCCAAGGTGCCGTCGAGATCGAAAACCACTGTCTTCACTGGATACTCCTTGGGCGGAACCCCGCCTTGCAAAATGGCATCGTGTTGCAGTCCGCAACCTAGTTTGATGGGCCGCAACCTTGCGCCTTTGTGCGAAGCGCGTAAAGAGAATGCAAGCTGAAGGACAAAGAGATTTACATGGAAACTGCATTGATCATCCTCGCCGCGGGCAAGGGGACACGGATGAACTCGGACCTGCCAAAGGTACTGCACCGCGTGGCTTCTGCCCCCATGCTGGAACACGCCATGGCCGCGGGCGCAATGCTCGGCCCGCGCCATACGGTCGTGGTGGCCGGGCACGGCGCTGATCAGGTCCGCGCCGCCGCCACGCTTTTTGACGAAGACGCGCAGGTCGTCGAACAGACCGAGCAATTGGGCACGGCCCATGCGGTGGCACAGGCCCGCCCGGCGCTGGCCGGGTTCGATGGCATGGCACTGGTGCTCTACGGTGACACGCCCTTCGTCCAGCCCGAGACGCTTGAGAAGATGCAAGAGGCGCTGGCAACACATGATGTGGTGGTTCTGGGGTTTGAGGCTGCCGATCCCGCCCGATATGGCCGTTTGGTGATGCAGGGCGACGCCTTGGAGCGGATCGTCGAATTCAAAGACGCCTCCGCCGAAGAGCGCGCCATCACCCTATGCAACTCCGGCGTGGTGGCCTGTAGATCCGAACTGCTCTTCGATTTGATCGACAAGGTCGGCAACGACAACGCGTCGGAAGAATACTACCTCACCGATATCGTCGGCATCGCCCGCGCCGAGGGCCGCAGCGCCACGGTGGTCACCTGCGACGAGGCCGAGACCATGGGGGTCAACTCCCGCGCCGATCTGGCGAGGGCCGAGGCCGCGTTCCAATCCCGCGCCCGCGATCTGTTGATGGAAGACGGCGTGACCTTGGTCGCCCCCGAAACCGTCTTCCTGTCGCGCGACACTTTCATCGGGCGCGATACAGTGGTGGAGCCGAATGTCGTCTTCGGCCCGAATGTCACCGTGGAATCCGGCAGCACCATCCGCGCCTTCTCGCATCTCGAAGGGTGCCATGTCTCACGCGGCGGGGTCGTCGGCCCCTACGCCCGGTTGCGCCCCGGCGCGGAACTGGCCGAAGACGTGCGCATCGGCAATTTCGTCGAGGTGAAGAACGCGCAGATCGCCGAAGGGGCCAAGGTCAACCACCTGAGCTATATCGGCGACGCCACCGTGGGCGCGCGCAGCAACATCGGCGCGGGCACGATCACCTGCAATTATGACGGGGTGATGAAACATCACACCACCATCGGCGCGGGCGCCTTCATCGGGTCGAACACCATGCTCGTGGCCCCGGTGACCATCGGCGAGGGTGCGATGACCGGCTCAGGCTCGGTCATCACTTCGGACGTAGAACCCGAGGCGCTGGCCCTGTCGCGCGCCCCGCAGGTTGAGAAACCGGGTATGGCGCGCAAGATGTTCGAAATTTTAAAGGCCAAGAAGGCAAAATTGCAGAGAGGCAGCTAATTATGTGTGGAATTATTGGGGTGCTTGGCACCCATGAAGTCGCGCCGATCTTGGTCGAGTCCCTCAAGCGGCTGGAATATCGCGGCTATGACAGCGCGGGCATCGCGACCCTGAATGAAGGCAAGCTTGAGCGCCGTCGCGCCTTGGGCAAGCTGGTAAACCTCTCGGACGCGCTGGTGCATGAGCCGCTGGCGGGCAAGTCGGGCATCGGCCACACCCGTTGGGCCACCCATGGCGCGCCGAGCGTCACCAATGCCCACCCGCATCAGGCGGGACCAGTGGCCGTAGTGCATAACGGGATCATCGAAAACTTCCGCGAGCTGCGGGCCGAACTGGCCGAACATGGCGCGCAATTCGTGTCCGAGACCGATACCGAGACCGTCGCCCTCCTGACCCAGCATCACATGGCGCAGGGCTTAGGCCCAGTAGAGGCCGCCAAACAGACGCTTGCACGTCTCGAAGGCGCTTTTGCGCTGGCCTTTCTCTTTGACGGCCACGACGACCTGATGATTGCGGCGCGCAAGGGCTCTCCCTTGGCCATCGGCTATGGCGAGGGTGAGATGTATGTGGGCAGCGACGCCATAGCGCTTGCCCCGCTCACCCATCAGATCGCCTACCTCGAAGAAGGGGATTGTGCAGTCATCACCCGGACCTCGGTCGAGGTCACCGACCGCAACGGGGCGCTTGCCAACCGCGCGATCAAATCCGTGCAGATCGACAATACCCGCATCGACAAGGCGGGGCACAAACACTTCATGTCCAAGGAAATCGCCGAGCAGCCCGGCGTGATCGGCGCGGCCATCGGCCACTACCTCACCCCCGAGGGTGAGATCAACATCAGCGCGCAGGACATTGATTTTACGCAGTTTGACCGGATCCTCATGGTCGCTTGCGGCACGGCCTCCTACGCCTGCTTCACTGCGAAATACTGGTTTGAGCAGATCGCCCGCCTGCCGGTCGAAATCGATGTCGCCTCGGAATTCCGCTACCGCGAGCCGCCGATCCCGCCCCGCACGCTCGCGGTCTTCGTCAGCCAATCGGGTGAGACTGCCGACACGCTCGCCGCCCTGCGCTATTGCGAGGGCAAAGCCGCGCGTATCCTGTCGGTCGTCAACGTGCCCGAAAGCTCCATCGCCCGCGAAAGCGATCTGGCGCTGCCGATCTACGCCGGTGTCGAAGTCGGCGTTGCCTCGACCAAGGCCTTCACCTGCCAGTTGGTCGTCCTCTTCGCGCTGGTGCTCAAAGCCGCGCGGGACCGCGAGGTGATCAGCGCAGACACCTTCGCCGATCACATCTCAGCCCTGCGCGGGCTGCCCGCGATCATCAGCACCGCGCTTGAACAAAACGACGCGATGCAGGAGGCCGCGCTCAAGCTTTCCCATGCCCGCGACGTGCTGTTCCTTGGCCGGGGCCAGATGTACCCCCTCGCCCTCGAAGGCGCGCTGAAGCTCAAGGAAATCAGCTACATCCACGCCGAAGCTTATGCATCGGGTGAGCTGAAACACGGCCCCATCGCGCTGGTGGATGAGCATGTTCCGGTGGTCGTCATGGCCCCGCGCGACGCGCTTTTCGACAAGACCGTCAGCAACATGCAAGAGGTCATGGCGCGCAAGGGCAAGGTGATCCTGATCTCCGATGCCAAAGGTCAGGCCGAGGCCAATGACGGCGTCTGGTTCAGCATCGAGATGCCCCCGGTGCCGGATGCGCTGGCGCCGATCCTCTATGCGGTTCCGGCGCAGTTGCTGGCCTATCACACCGCTGTGGCGAAGGGCACGGATGTGGACCAGCCGCGCAACCTGGCGAAATCGGTGACGGTGGAATGACCCCCGAAACCGCATTGGAAGAGCTCGAAGCGCAGGCCAACCCGGCCCGCGCGGAAGAGATGCGCGCCTATCACAAGGCCGACCGAGGCTATCTTGGTCTGTCCAACCCGCAAATCGCGGAGCTTGCCCAATCGTGGCGTGCGGCGCTGGACGTCGAGGGCCGCGTCGCGCTTGCCGATGCCCTCTGGCAGTCCGACATTTTCGAGGCGCGTGTGGCGGCGGCAAAACTGCTCACCCAAGCGCGGCTGCGCCCCGATGATCAGACCGCTTGGGCGTTGATCGCAAGCTGGACCGCGGATTTCGACAGTTGGGCGATTGCCGATCATGCCAGCATGGCGGCGCAGAAACGTCTGGTGGCCGATCCCACACGTTTGGACGAGGTGGAAAATTGGGTCGCCTCAGATCACCTTTGGACGCTGCGCGCGGCACTCGTCTCTACCCTGCCTTGGACCAAGCAGAACAATCCTAAGCCTGAGGAACTGGCCGCGCGCGACCGTATCCTCGGCTGGGCTGCGACGATGGTGCCGGATCACCGCTGGTTCATTCAAAAAGCAATTGGCTGGTGGCTGCGCGACCTGTCGAAACACGACGCTGACCGCACCCGCGCTTTCATCGCCGCCCATGGGGAGGCAATGAAACCTTTCGCGGTGAAAGAAGCCCTGCGCCTGCTGAAAAAGGCAGAAGGCGCAAGCTGATCCTTAGCCTTCGGTCGAGACCTCGACCGTTGTGAGGTCGGTCAGCGACGCCCCGATCAAACGCAAGGCAGGCAGCGACATGCGGCTTCCTGCGGTTGCGGGCCCCTCCAGCGGGATCAGTGTCACGGCGGCGGATTTGCCCGTCGCGGGGTTGGTCACCCGCCCCGGCTGTTCCGCGTCGACCAGAGGCGTTTTCAACCACAGCCCCGGCTCCGTCGCGCTGCCCAAGCTGACCACGGTCGACCCCAAGGCGGCACCGGCACTGGCGGGCGCGCGGGTGGCCGCTTCGCGCTCTGCTGCCGTGGTGGTATCCAGCGCCTCGGCGCTGCTGCCCGCGGTGGCGATGGGAGAGGCGGCGGGCGGCGTTGCGCTCGGAGTTGCGACCTCAGCCGTGGCCTCGACCGATGCGGATGCAGGCTCAGACTGGCTGGCATCCATCCCGAGGCGTTCCGTCAGGTTGCTGCAACCGGCGGTGGCGGCGGCGATGAAAAGCGGTAAGATTATACGTGTCATTCGCGCAGCCTATCCGCGCCCTGCCCCCTTATCAATCGCCCAAATGGCGCTTGCCCCGGGTTAGGCGGGGCATTACCTATGAAGCATGACAGCACCCCTCATTGACCCTTTCATGCGCGCGATCACCTATCTGCGCGTCTCCGTCACCGACCGCTGCGATTTTCGCTGCGTCTACTGCATGTCGGAGAACATGACCTTCCTGCCCAAGAAGGAATTGCTGACGCTGGAGGAGCTCGACCGCCTGTGCAGCAATTTCATCGACCTCGGCGTCGAGAAGCTGCGCATCACCGGGGGCGAGCCGCTGGTCCGGCGCGGCATCATGACCTTCTTCGACGGCATGAAACGGCATCTCGACAGCGGCAAGCTGAAGGAGCTGACGCTGACCACCAATGGCAGCCAGTTGGAGCGTTTCGCCGACGATCTCTATGCCGCCGGGGTGCGCCGGGTGAATGTCTCGCTCGACACGCTGGACGAGCAGAAATTCGCGGATATCACCCGCTGGGGCCGGTTGCCGCAGGTGCTGCGCGGGATCGACGCAGCGCAGCGCGCAGGGCTCAAGATCAAGATCAACGCTGTGGCGCTCAAGGGTTTTAACGAGCCGGAACTGCTGCATATCACCGAATGGTGCGCCGAGCGGGGCATAGATCTCACGTGGATCGAGGTCATGCCGATGGGCGATTTGGGCAACGAGGATCGTTTCGGCCAATACTGGTCGCTGCGCGACGTGCGCGCGCGTTACGCCGAACATTACACCGTCACCGATCTGGCCGAGCGTACGGGGGGCCCCGCGCGCTATGTGCGGCTGGAGGAGACCGGGCAGAAAATCGGCTTCATCACCCCGCTGAGCCATAACTTCTGCGAAAGCTGCAACCGCGTGCGGGTCACCTGCACCGGCGAGATTTTCATGTGTCTGGGCCAAGAAGACGTGGCCGACCTGCGCAAGCCTCTGCGCGATCACCCGGACACGGACCTGCCGCTACAGGAGGCCATTCGCGCGGCCATCGACCGCAAGCCCAAGGGCCATGATTTTGACTATTCGCGGCAGCGTGTCGACGGGCAGATGCCCCGCCACATGAGCCACACGGGCGGCTGAGCCTTTGGCTGTGCCGTTTCTCTACCGGGCATGGGTCGCGGCGAGCCGTGTGATCTTGCCCGTGGCCGGGCGGCGCTCCATGGCCAAACTGCGCCGCGCCGAAGTCTCATCGGAACGCGCGCACGAAAAGCTGGGACATGCCAGCCAACCGCGCCCCGAGGGGCAGTTGATCTGGTTTCACGCAGCCTCGGTTGGGGAGAGCCTGTCGGTTCTGGCGCTGATCGACCGGATGGGGCACGCCCTGCCGCAGGCGCATTTCCTCATCACCTCCGGCACCGCCACCTCGGCCCGTTTGGTGGGCGGCCGCCTGCCCCCGCGCACACGGCATCAGTTCGCCCCGCTCGACGCCCCCGGTCCGCTGAAGCGTTTCCTTGACCATTGGCGGCCCGATGCGGCGCTCTTCGTGGAAAGCGAGCTTTGGCCGCAGATGCTGCGGCGGACCCATGCACGGGGCACGGCGATGGCGCTGATCAACGCCCGCCTCTCGCAACGCTCGATCGAAAGCTGGCAGAAACGGCCCGCGCTGGCGGGGTTCCTCTTTGGCGTGTTCGACCTGATCCTGACACAGAATGACGCCATGGCCCGGGCCATGGCCACGATCAACGCCCCGGCTGACCGGGTCACGCCGGGGATCAACCTCAAGTCCATGGCAGGCCCCCTGCCGCAGGACGACGGGACCATCGCCGAGGCGCGGGAGGCCTTGGAGGGCCGCCCTGTCTGGATCGCCTCCTCAACCCACCCGGGCGAGGAAAAAGCGGTCTTGGAGGCGCATCGCCAACTGCTGGAGCGCATCCCCGAGCTGTGCCTGATCCTTGCCCCCCGCCACCCCGAGCGCGGTGACGAAGTCGCCGGTCTCATCGCCAGCTACGGTCTGACCCATGGGCGTCGAACACGGGGCGACATGCCGCGCGAACAGGTCTATCTGGCCGACACTCTGGGCGAGTTGGGCACATGGTACGGGCTGTCGGAGATCGTCTTTCTGGGCGGGTCGCTGCACCCGATCGGGGGGCACAACCCCTATGAGGTCGCGCAGGCCGGGGCGATGGTGCTCTCGGGCACCCATGTCACCAATTTTGCCGAGACCTATGCCGAGATGGAAGCCGAGGGCGCCGCGCGGCTGGTGGCGGGCACGCAGGATTTGGCGGACCGTGTGGGGGTTCTGCTGCGCAACGATATCGCCCTTGCAAGTGGTGTGGCCGCGGCCAAGGCCTATGCCGCCGGGCAGACCGACAAGCTCGACAGTATTGCCGAGCGCCTGATCACGGCCCTGCGCCTGCAAGGGGACAGCGATGCCTGAGCTTTTCGTCACCAACTACAACCGCAATTTCACCGGGGTCTCGGCCACGGCGGCCAATGTGGTCCGGCAGCAGCTCGACCGGCATGACTTGGCGCTGGTGGGCCAGCCCCTGCCCGGCTGCCCGGTGCCACTGACCCGCGTCGCGGCGGGGCGGATCACCCGCAAACATCCCCCCCAAGACCGCCCCTTCGCCATTTGGCATGTGCGCCGCAACACCGAAATGCGCAGCGCGCTTTGGCTGCGCGATGTGCGCGGGGCAAATATCCGGATCGTCTTTACCTCTGCCGCGCAGCGGCTGCATTCGGCCTATCCGCGTTGGCTGATCCGGCAGATGGACGCCGTGATTGCCACGACCGAGCGCGCGGCGGAGTTTGTGCCCCATGTCCGCGCCGTGGTGCCGCATGGGGTGGACACCGATGTCTTCTCCCCCGCCACCAACCGGGCGAACGCTTGGGAGCAGTTGAGCTTTGGCGGCACCCATGGCATCGCCACCGTGGGGCGCATCCGGCCCGAGAAAGGCACCGACCTTTTCGTCGAGGCCATGCTGCGCCTGCTGCCCCAACGCCCCGGCGCGGTGGCGCTGGTGATTGGCCGGGCGGGCGGCAAACATGAGGCGTTTTTGACCAAGCTCAAGGCGCAGGTCGAGGCCGCGGGCCTTGCCAATCGGCTGCTTTTCATCGGCGAATACCCCGCCGCCGACCTGCCGAAACTGATGCGCGCCCTGTCGCTGGTGGTGCAACTGCCGCGCTACGAGGGCTATGGCATGGTCCCGCTCGAAGCGCTGGCCTCGGGCGTGCCTTTCGTGGGCAGCGATGCGGGCTATTACGGCGCATTCTCGAACGGAGGTCGCGTGGGCAAAGTCGTGCCACTGGGTGCGGCAGAGGCTGCGGCCCAAGCCGCGCTGTCCCTGCTAGAGCGCGAGGATCAAGCCGCCCTCTCCGAGGCCGCGCGCCACTGGGCCGAACAGCGTTTCAGCGCCCGGGCCGAGGCCGGTGGGATCGAAGCCGTCTACAACGCGCTTTGGGAGCGCGGCTAGCCCCCAAAGCAAAACGCGCCCCCAAGGGAGGCGCGCTCTAGGCAATACCAATGGCAAGATCAGGCCGCGGGCATCCGCTGCTCGACGATGCCTGCCCACCAGCTACAACCCGCCGGAATGGCTTCATCGTTGAAGTTATACTCCGGGTGGTGCACCGCCGCCGTGTCGCCGTTGCCGACAAGGATATAAGCGCCCGGACGCTCTTCCAGCATGAAGGCGAAGTCTTCGCCGCCCATCACCAGTGGCGCTTCCTCGCATTGGCCCGAGATCGAGCGTGCCACGTCAGCGGCGAACTCGGTCTGCTCCTCGTGGTTCACCATGACCGGGTAGCCGCGATGGTAGGTCACGTCGGCGCTACCGCCAAAAGTGCCTGCGATGCCGTTGCAGATCTCGTTGATGCGCTTCTCGGCCAGCGCCCGAATCTCGGCGGACATGGTGCGCACGGTGCCTTTGATCTGCACCTTCTGCGGGATCACGTTGAAGGCTTTCGAGGAGGTCTCGAAAGAAGTGACGGAGACCACGATCTGCTCCACCGGGTCGGCATTGCGTGCGGTGATGGTCTGCAGCGCCAGCACGGCCTGCGCCGACATGACGGTGGTGTCGACGGTCTCATGCGGCTTGGCGGCATGGCCGCCGCGGCCTTCGAAGGTGATGTCGAACTGATCGGTCGCGGCAAAGAACGAACCTGCGCGGATGCCGAAGGAGCCCGTGGGCATGCCCGGCCAGTTGTGCATGCCGTAAACTTCCTGAATGCCCCAACGCTCCATCATGCCGTCTTCGCACATCTCACGACCGCCGCCGCCGCCCTCTTCGGCGGGCTGGAAGATGACAACGACCGTACCGTCGAAGTTACGGGTTTCCGCCAGATACTGCGCCGCCCCCAGTAGCATGGCGGTGTGGCCGTCATGGCCGCAGGCATGCATCGCGCCGTCGGTCTTGGAGGCATAGTCCAGCCCGGTCTGTTCGTGAATCGGCAGCGCGTCCATATCGGCCCGCAGGCCAAGCACCTTGCCCGAGGCGGTGGAGTTGCCCTTAATCACACCGACGACACCGGTGCGGCCAATGCCCTCGACCACCTCATCGCAGCCGAAGCTGCGCAGTTTCTCCGCCACGGTGGCCGAGGTGCGGTGCGTCTCGAACAAGATTTCGGGGTTCTCATGCAGATCGCGTCGCCATGCGGTGATGTCGTCATGCAGCTCGGCAAATCGGTTCTTAACGGGCATTTAGGAAGTATCCTCCGGAGTTGGGTTGGGCGCTGTTTTCATGCAGTCGCATTTATCTGCGACATGCTTACGCCCTTGCCAGCCGGTCCTCAACCACCTGCGCGAACCATGAGCAGCCCGCCGGGATCGCGGCGTCGTCAAAGTCATATTCCGGGTGATGGACCGTCGCCCCTTCGCCGTTGCCGATCATAATATAGGCACCCGGTCGCGCATTGAGCATATAGGAAAAATCCTCTCCGGCCATGATCGGCGGCGTGTCGCGATCGGTGCCGGGAGTGACCTTGTCGGCGGCCTCAGCAGCAAAGCGGCTTTGATCGGCATGGTTGCGGGTGACCGGGTAGCCGCGCTGGTAGTCGATCTCGGCCCGGCATTGATGTGCCTCCGCCGTCAGGCGGGTGAGGTCGTGCAGACGACGCTCGGCCAAATCCTGAACCTCCGAATCCAGCGTGCGCACCGTCCCGCGCAACAGCACCTTATGCGGCAGGACGTTGTGACTGTCGGTGTCGCTGCGCAGGGTGCAGACCGAGACGACGACCTGTTTCAGCGGATCGGTGTTGCGGCTGGCGATGGATTGCAGCGCGATCATCACATGCGCGGCGGCGAGGTTCGTGTCCACCGCCTCATGCGGGGCCGCGGCATGGCCGCCTTGGCCCGTCAGCGTGATGGCAAACTCGTCCGCCGCCGCCAGCAGTGCACCCTCGCGGATGGCGAACTGCCCAGTCGGGTGGCCGGGCATGTTGTGCATGCCGTAGACCTCATCGATGCCCCAGCAGTCCATCAACCCTTCCTGCACCATGACATTGCCGCCGCCGCCGCCCTCCTCGGCGGGTTGGAAGATCAGCACCACGCGCCCGTCGAAATTGCGCGTCTCTGCGAGGTATTGCGCCGCCCCCAGCAGCATCGCCGTATGACCGTCATGGCCGCAGGCATGCATTTTGCCGGGGTGTTTCGAGGCGTGCGGCAGGCCCGTCGCCTCGGTGATCGGCAGCGCGTCCATGTCGGCGCGCAGGCCGATGGTGCGGCCCGAGGTGTTGCTCTGCCCCTCGATCACCGCGACCACGCCGGTCTGCGCGATGCCGGTGGTGATGTCGGTAATGCCGAAGCTGCGCAGCTTCTCCTCGACGAATTTCGAGGTCTCGGGCAGGTCGAACATCAGCTCCGGATGCTGGTGCAGATGGCGGCGCCAAGCGGTGATCTCGGCGTGGGTCTCGGCAAAGCGGTTTTTGATCGGCATGGAATGTCCTTTTGCAAATGATCTCAAAGCGTCGGGCCGAGGCGGATGGCACTCCCATCGCTGAAACGGTCGGCGCGGAATCTGCCCAGATCATGGCCTGGCGCGTCGCCCATGACCAGTGCCGAGAGCACCCGCCCCATGGCCGGCCCGATGCCGAAGCCGTGGCCCGACATGCCGGTGCCGATGATAAGGCCGGGGATCTGCGCGCAAGCATCCACCACCGGCACGATATCGGGCATCGTGTCGATCATGCCGGCCCATGAGGCGCGGGCGGTGATGGGCGGCAGATCGGGATAGAGCGCGGCAAAGCGTTTGCGCGCCCGGCGCAGGGCGCGGTGGTCCGGCATGGGGTCGAGGATGCGCATCGCCTCAAAGGGGCTGTGCGCGTCAGCCGCCCAGTTCCGGGGCGTGCGCCAGGCATCGGGAAAGCCGCGCGGGGCGGCGGCGCGCAGGCGTTGGCCGAAGGGGCTTTGGCGCAGTTGCGGCAGGTAGTGCCGCAGCGCGCGGAAGGCATCGGGGCCGACATAGAGGTCGGGCCGCCCGCCGGGGGCGAGCGTATAGCCGCCATCGGCGCGGCGACGGAAGGCTAGCCCCGCCTCGGCGGCGGCCCCGGCGTGAACCTCGGGCAGCTTATTGGTGGCCAGCACGCTTTCGCGCACCGAAAGCTGCGGCAGGCTGACACCATGGGCGCGCAGGAACAGGGCCGACCACGCCCCGCCCGCCAGCACGACCGAGGAACAGCGGATCGCGCCCGCCTCGCTCACCACGCCCGCCACGCGACCGGCTGCGAGGTCGAGGCGGCGCACCGCGCAATTCTCGATGATCTTCACACCCTCGCGCGCCGCCAGCGCCGCCAAAGCGGGCACGGCGACCCAAGGCTCGGCCCGCATGTCCGAGGGGGTGGTGAGCGCCCCGGCATAGGTTCCGGCCAGCCCCGGGAACGCCTTGGCGACTTCGCCCGCGTCCATCAACCGGCTGTCGACGCCATGGGTCTTGGCATGCGGCAGCCAGTCGGCATAGCCCTGCATCTTGGCCTCGGCCCCCGCCAGATAGGTGACGCCGGCCTGCTGCAAGCCAATGTCACGGTCGAGTTCAGGCGCCAGTTCACGCCAAAGCCGCGCGGCCTCGACCATGATCGGCAATTCGTCCGGGTCGCGCCCCTGTTGGCGTATCCAGCCCCAATTGCGGCTGGATTGCTCCGCGGCGATGCGGCCTTTTTCCAAGAGCGTGACCTGTTTGCCTGCGCGGGCCAGAAACAAGGCGGTGCAGACGCCGATCACCCCGCCGCCGATGACGACGACCTCGCTCTCGCGCGGCGGGGTGCGCGGGTAGCTGGCGGGGGTGGCAAGGGTGATAGGAAAGGCGGACATGCGGACCCCGGTGGCTGACGCCGCGCGGCTGCACCGGGCGGCCGTGAAAAGGACAGGCCCCGCGCGGGGCCAGCCACAGGTCTGTCAGGGAAAGCTCAGCCCTGCAAGCGGGTCAGCAGACGGCGCATGAAGTCGTGGCCGGCCTCGAATTGCGCCACCTCGATGAACTCATTAGGCTGATGCGCCTGCGCGATGTCGCCGGGGCCGCAGATCACGGCGGAATAGCCCGCCTCCTGAAACTGCCCGGCCTCGGTGCCGTAGCTCACTTTGTGGCTGGCGTTGTCACCGGTGATCTGGCGCACGATCTGCTCGGCCTCGCCGTCCTTCTCGGGCTGCAGGGCGGGCACGTCGAAGCGGGTCGAGGTCTCAATATAGGTCTCGGGCACCACGTCCTGCATCTGCTTTTCGACCTCGCGCACCTTCTTGAGGTAGGCGGTGCCCCATTTGTCCTTGTCCTCGCCCGGGACGACGCGGAAATCCATCGCGAACTTGCAGTCCTTGGCGGTGATGTTGTGGGCCGTGCCGCCCTCGATCACGCCGACATGGGCGGTTGTGAAAGGCGGATCGAACATCGCCGCCGTCTCGGTCGGTTTGGCGGCCATGTTGTCGCTGTTTACGTCATTGGCCCATTCGATCAGCTTCGCACCCGCCATGATCGCATTGACCCCGGTGTGCAGCAGCGAGGAATGCACCTCGAACCCCACGAGATGGGTGTTGAAGCCGATGCCGCCCTTGTGGCCGGTCACCGCCTGCATGGTCGAGGGCTCGCCCACGATCACCGCCTTGCCCTTGGGCACCACGCCCTGCATCGCCTGTATCATCGGCGGGGCACCGGTGCAGCCGATCTCCTCGTCAAAGCTGAGTGCGATCTGCAGCGGGCGTTTAACTTCCGCATAATGCGCCTCGACCAGTGCCCAGATCGCCAGCGCATCAAAGCCCTTCATGTCGCAGGTGCCACGCCCGTAGTAGCGGCCATCCTTCTCAACCACGGTGAAAGGGTCGGTGTCCCAAGCCTGCCCGTCGACCGGCACCACATCCGTGTGCCCGGACAGGACCACGGCCCCCTCCTCCCACGGGCCCGCATGGGCAAAAAGCGCATGTTTCGGCTGCTCGGGATCGATGTAGCGGTGGCTCTCGATCCCGTGCGAGGCGAGGTAGTCGGCCACCCAGTCGATCAGCGGGATATTCGTGTCGCGCGACACGGTGGGAAAGCTGATGAGCTTGGTCATCAACTCGAGCGGGGTCAGGCGTTCGGTCATGGGTCTTCTTTCAATAGCCGCTGTCGGTGGTCAGCACATGGTGCCCCGGCTCCACCTCACGGTAGACCGAAGGCTCGGGCCGGTAACTGACCGGGTGGATTGGCGAGGGGATCGGCTTGAAGTTCAGGTCCTTCTCGGACTTGCGGCGGCGCGGATCGGCGATCGGCACGGCCTTCATCAGCGCCTGCGTATAGGGGTGCTGCGGGTTCTCGAAGACCCGCTGACGCGAGCCCATCTCGACGATGCGGCCAAGATACATGACGCCGACGTAGTGGCTCACGCGTTCGACCACGGCCATATCGTGGCTGATGAACAAAAAGGACAGTTCCATCTCGGCCTGAAGCTCCATCATCAGGTTCAAGACCTGCGCCTGCACAGATACGTCGAGCGCCGAGACCGCTTCGTCCGCGATAATGAGCTTGGGGTTCAGCGCAAGCGCGCGGGCGATGGCCACGCGCTGGCGCTGGCCGCCCGAAAGCTCATGCGGGAAGCGGCGCATGAAGCTGCGCGGCAGTTCCACGCGGTCGAAGAGCATCTCGATCCGCTTGTTGATCTCCCCGCCCTTGAGCGTGCCGAAGTTGTGGATCGGTTCGGCCACCTGATCGGCTAGCTGCATCTGCGGGTTGAGCGAGGCGAAGGGGTCTTGGAAGATCATTTGCATGTCGAGGCGCGCGGTGCGCAGCGCAGATTGGTCCAGCGACATGATGTCGACGCCGTCAAGCTTCACCTCCCCCGACATCGGCTCTACCAACCGCAGGATCGAGCGTCCGGCGGTGGATTTGCCGCAGCCCGATTCGCCGACGAGGCTGAGCGTCTGGCCCTTGTTGAGCGAGAACGACAGATCCTCGACCGCATGAACATTGGCCACGGTGCGGCGCAGGAAACCGCCCTGCACCGGGAAGCGCGTGGTCAGGTTCTTGACCGACAGAAGCACTTCTTCGCGGCCCTTGATCGGCACGATCTCCTTGTCGGGCGTGCCCAAGAGTTTCATCGGCTCGGGGTATGGCTTGCCCGTCATCTCGCCTAGCTTCGGCACGGCGGCCAGAAGCGCCTTGGTATAGGGGTGCTGCGGGTTCTCGAAGATCTCCTCGACGGTGCCTTCCTCGACCTTCTTGCCGCGGAACATCACGACCACGCGGTCGGCCATCTGCGCCACCACGGCCATGTCGTGGGTGATGAACATCACCGCCGTCCCGGTCTCGCACTTCAGCCGGTCCATCAGCGCGAGAATCTCGGCCTGGATGGTCACGTCGAGCGCGGTGGTGGGCTCATCGGCGATCAAGAGGCGCGGCTCGCAGGCCAACGCCATGGCGATCACAACGCGCTGGCGCATGCCGCCTGAAAGTTCGTGGGGGTACTGCTTGAGACGCCGCTCCGGCTCGGGGATGCGGACCTGTTTCATCAGCTCCAGCGCGCGGGCCTCAGCCTCTTTGCGGGTCATGTTCAGATGCAGGCGCAGACCTTCGGTCATCTGCTTGCCGATGGTGAAGACCGGGTTCAGCGCGGTCATCGGCTCTTGGAAGATCATGCCGATCTCATTGCCGCGAATCTTGCGCATCAGATTGCCGCCGCTGGCCGCGAGATCAACTTGGCCTTCTTCACCGCGCTCAAAAAGCAGGCGACCGCCTGCAATTTCACCGCCGCCATATTCGACTAGCCGCATCAGGGACAGGGAAGACACCGATTTGCCTGATCCTGATTCTCCGACCACGCAAACCGTCTCACCGGGATTGATATCGAAACTGACATCCTCAACACCGACCACGGGGCCATCTTTGGTTTGAAATTCGACGCGCAGGCCCTGAATTTGGGCGATTGGCGCCCCATTGGTGTGATCCAGCATCTGTTTCCCTGTTGTTTTTATTGGCGCAGATTTTGCCCGACGCTACGGCGAATGTCACGAGACTGTCAAACCTCACGCGCAGAGTTCGAGCTTTGTCATAATTGCGCCACGTCCGCCCTTGCAATTTCCGGCAAACCTGTTTCGATATAGCCCATGCGGTTTGGAAAGAGCGCTTCGATCACAGGTTGAATATTGCTTGTTTTGTTATGTTTAGCTGGCGAAGCTCATGTTCTTTCCGGGGCGACAACAACAAGGCGGGGCACATCCCGTCGACAATAAGCGGCACGCCCACGTGTCCAACATGGAGTAAGATATGAAATTGAAGACCCTATTGATGGGGGCTGTCGCATCGACGGCGCTTGCCCCTATGGCCTTTGCCGAAGCCCATGAGGGCGAGCGGGGCCGCGACGGCGAAGTAAAGATTATCTATTGGCAGGCGCCTTCGATCCTGAACCCCTATCTGTCGAGCGGCACGAAGGACGTCGAAGCCTCCTCGCTGATCCTCGAACCGCTGGGCCGCTACGACCAGAACGGCGCGCTGGTGCCCTATCTGGCAACCGAGATTCCGACGCTGGAAAACGGCGGCGTGAGCGAAGACCTCAAGACCATCACATGGAAGCTGAAAGACGGGCTGATGTGGTCCGACGGCACCCCCGTCACCGCCAATGACGTCAAGTTCACCGCCGATTACTGCATGAACCCCGAAGGCGGCTGCGCACAGCTGGCCAAATTCGAAGGTGTCTCCTCGGTTGACGTGGTCGACGACCAGACAGTCAAAGTTACCTTCTCCGAGCCGATGCCGAACCCCTACGGCCCCTTCATGGGCGGCCAATCCCCGATCATTCAGGCGGCACAGTTCGCCGATTGTACCGGCGCCAAAGCGCCTGAGTGCACCGAGGCCAACTTCAACCCCATCGGCACCGGCCCCTTCACCGTCACCGAGTTCCGCCCGAACGACGTGATCACCATGGCCGCGAACGAGAACTACCGCGACCCGAGCAAGCCTGCCTTCGCCACGCTGACCTTCAAAGGCGGCGGTGACGCAACAGCGGCGGGCCGTGCCGTGATGGAAACGGGTGAGTTCGACTACGCCTGGAACCTGCAACTGGCCCCCGATGTCATCGCCAAGATGGCCGAAGGCGGCAAGGGCAAGCCGATGTCGGCATTCGGCACGCTGGTTGAGCGTCTTGAGCTGAACATGACCGATGCCTCGCCAGACCTTCCCGAAGGTGAACGCGCCACAGCTAAACATCCGCACCCGATCCTGAGCGATGAGAAAGTGCGCCGCGCGCTCTCCATGGCGATTGACCGCGAACTACTGGTCGAAGTGGGCTACGGCCAAGCGGGCCGCGCGACCTGCAACATGGTGCCTGCGCCCGAACTCTACGCCTCGGACAACACCGACTGTCTGACCCAAGACATCGAAGGCGCCAAGGCGCTCTTGGACGAAGCGGGCTGGGTTGACAGCGATGGCGACGGTGTGCGCGAGAAGGACGGCGAGAAACTGTCCCTGCTCTACCAGACCTCGACCAACGCCGTGCGTCAGGACTTCCAAGCGCTGATCAAGGATTGGTGGAGCCAGATCGGTGTTGAAACCGAGTTGCGCAACATCGACTCTTCGGTCTTCTTCGGCGGCGACCCCGGTTCGACCGACACGTTCCAGCGCTTCTATGCAGACGTTGAAATGTACGCCAACAACTTCGACGGCACCGACCCGCAGAGCTACCTTGCCCAGCGGACCTGCGCCAAGTTCCCCAGCCCCGAGACACAGTGGCAGGGCGAAAACATCAACCGCTTCTGCAACGAAGAGTATGATGCGATGGTGGCCGAACTGGGCCGCACCGGCGAAATGGAAAAGCGTGGCGAACTGGCCAAGAAGCTGAACGACATGCTGACCAAAGACAGCTACTCGATCCTGCCGCTGGTGGACCGTGGCCGCGTCTCGGCTGCTTCCAACACCCTTGGTGGCGTTGTGCTGAACACATGGGACTCCGAGCTGTGGAATGCCGCCGATTGGTACCGCATGGAAGAGTGATCTAGGACGGAGGCGCGGCAGGCCCGCGCCTCCCTTCACTGACCTTCGGGGGTGTGCGTCATCCGCGCGCCCCCGTCTCGCCCCCACCCCCTCACAGACTGACCTACAAAGGCGACGCCCATGTTGACCTTCACCATCCGACGACTTCTTTTGTCGATCCCGACGCTTTTGTTTATCAGCCTGGTGATTTTCCTGCTGCTGCAACTCGCCCCCGGCGACCCGATGGCCCAAGTGCCGCTGACGGTCCCGCCCGAGGTGAAAGAGAAGATGCGCGAGGCGCTTGGCCTCGGCCAGCCGATCTATATCCAATATTGGAAATGGCTCGTGCAGGTCTTTTGGATCGAGCCGCAGGTTTTCATCGACTATCTGACCAACCGCTCTGCCCTGTTCAGCTGGCTGCCCGATACGGCGCTTTCCGAAGGCAAGCTGCGCGTGATCTCTTGGCAGACCCGCTCGCCGGTGATGGACATCGTGATCCAGCGCATGCCGCAGACCCTCTGGGTCGTGGGGCTGGCCTATATCGTGGGCATCGTCATCGCGATCCCCATCGGCATCTACTCGGCCTACCGGCACTATTCGGTCTTCGATCAGGCCGGGACCTTCATCACCATGATCGGCTTTTCAATCCCGCCCTTCTTCACCGGTCCGCTGCTCATCGTGATCTTCTCGGTCTCTTTGGGCTGGCTGCCGTCGATCTATGACACGACCCATGTCGTGAACGATTGGGAGAGCTTCAAGGTGCAGTTCTTCCAGATGATCATGCCGGTGATGGTGCTGGCGCTGCAAACCACGGCGCAGATCAGCCGCTACATGCGCGGTGCCATGCTCGACAACCTCAACCAAGACTACGTGCGCACCGCCCGCGCCAAGGGGCTGAAGGAAAGCGTCGTGGTCATGGTGCATGTACTGCGCAACTCGATGATCCCAGTGGTCACCGTCATCGCGCTCGGCATGCCCGCGATCTTTGGCGGCGCCATCATCACCGAGAACGTCTTCAAGGTGAACGGCATCGGCCAACTGCTGCTGACCGCGCTGCGCGCCAACGACCTGCCGATGGTGATGACCCTGACCTTCATCTTCGCGGTGCTGATCGTGCTGTTCAACCTGATCGCAGATATCCTCTACGGCCTGCTTGACCCAAGGATCCGTTATGACTGAGCAACCCATTCCCGCAAGCCCGGTCGAAGCCGACCTCGAGTTCATGAAGGCCCTGCAAGACAAGGGCCCGCAAAAGCCGCCGCGCAGCCAATGGCGCGATGTTTGGGACCAGTTCCGCAAGCACAAAGGCGCGCTTTTTGGCGGCGGTTTCCTGATCTTCATCACGCTGGCCGTGATCTTTGGCCCCTATCTGTGGGACATCGACGCCAAGAAGCTGGACATCCGCAACAAGAACTGGCGGCCAATCTATACCCTGCTGTGGGATGGCGATGCCAAGGCGGGCTGGGCGCATCCCTTCGGCACCGACCAGTTGGGCCGCGACATCCTTGCGCAGATGCTCTTTGGCGGGCGCGTGTCGATGGCCGTGGGCTGGATGGCAATGGCGCTCGCGCTGATCATCGGCACCGCCGTCGGCGTGCTCTCGGGCTTTTTCAAACGGATGGACTTCTGGCTGATGCGGTTCACCGACCTGATCCTCAGCCTGCCGATCCTGCCTTTGGTCCTGCTCGCCGTGACGCTCTTTGGCCAACCGCTGCGAGCACAGTTCGGCCCCGAGGGCGGCATGTTCATCCTCATCGTCTCGGTCATCAGCCTGACCTCATGGATGCAGACGGCGCGGATCGTGCGCGGCGACATTCTGGCGCTGAAAGAGCGTGAGTTCATCCTCGCCGCGCGCTCCATCGGCACCACCCCCGGCAAGATCATCCGCCGCCACCTGCTGCCCAATGTGATCTCGCCCATCATGGTCTCGGCGACCTTGGGCCTCGCCACGGCGATCATCA
Organism: Sulfitobacter sp. 1A12779; assembly: GCF_043557315.1. Taxonomy (NCBI): domain Bacteria; kingdom Pseudomonadati; phylum Pseudomonadota; class Alphaproteobacteria; order Rhodobacterales; family Roseobacteraceae; genus Sulfitobacter; species Sulfitobacter sp. 1A12779. The sequence goes on along the minus strand of NZ_JBIFFU010000002.1, from coordinate 422,329 downwards.
CCGAAAGCGCGCTGAGCTTCCTTGGCGTCGGCTTCCCGTCGGACTTCCCCACATGGGGCAAGCAGCTGGCCGATGCCGTGGACCGGATGCAGGAGTTCCCCGAGCGGGTGATGCTGCCCGGCATCGCCATCTCGCTGACCGTGCTTGCGGTGAACTACCTCGGCGACGGTCTGCGCGACGCGCTCGACCCGCGCATCCGCGGACGCTGAGCAAAATAAGAACCGACCGGCCCCTGCCCCCTGTGGCGGGGGCCGATTGTTTCGCGCCCCTTGACGCAGGGTGAACAGCGTCGCCCCTTTTCCCACCAATGCGGAATTTAATTCACCCCTCTGGGGGTCGGCCCTGTGCGCTTTCACTTGATTGTGACCCGCGCCCGCTCCAAATGGGAAATAATTCCGTTTTCGAGGGTTTTCGCGATGTTTGAGTCTTTCGGCCTTGAAGAGACGACAGCAAAAGAGGCGTCCGTTCTGTTGGCGGCCCTCATCGGGCTGGCGTTCGGCGTGCTGGCGCAGCGCACGCGGTTTTGCTTTCGCCGCAGCCTCGTGGGCGAAGACCGGCGCCAAGCGCTTGGCATCTGGCTGACCGCACTGGCGGTGGCGGTCATCGGCACGCAGGCCGCCGTGGCCGCGGGTTGGATCAGTTTTGACGCGCATCGCTTCATGGCCAGCGACGTGCCGCTTTTGGCGATTGCCCTGGGCGGGCTGCTCTTTGGCGCGGGCATGGTGCTGACACGCGGCTGCATCTCGCGCCTCACAGTGCTGACAGGGGGCGGCAACCTGCGTGCGGCGCTGGTGGTGCTGGTCTTTGCCGTGGTGGCCCATGCGACGCTGAAGGGCGTGTTGGCACCGCTGCGCGTGGCGCTCGGCTCTGTCACCGTGAATATGGGAGAGAACGTCAGCCTCGCCGCCCTGCCCGGCGGTGCGCTGCTCTGGGCGGGTGTAATCGCCGTGGCGGCGCTGGCCTATGCGCTGCGCTCGGGCAACCGTCCGGGGCAACTGGCGATGGCGGCGCTGATCGGTCTCTTGGTCCCCGCCGCATGGGTGGGCACCGGGTTCATCCTGCTTGATGAATTCGACCCGATCGCGATGGAGAGCCTCAGCTTCACCTCCCCCTCCGCCGATACGCTGTTCTGGACCATCGCCAGCAGTTCGATCCCCGCAGGCTTTGGCACCGGGCTATTGGGCGGCGTCTTTGTCGGTGCGCTGATCGCCAGCCTTTTCGCGCGGGAGTTCCAGTGGCAGAGCTTTGAAGCCCCTCGCCAGACCGGGCGCTACCTGACCGGGGCCGCCATGATGGGCGTGGGCGGCGTGCTGGCCGGGGGCTGCACCTTGGGCGCGGGGCTCTCCGGCGTGCCGACGCTTTCGGTCGCAGCCATCGAGGCCATCGTGATGATCGCTTTGGGCGGCCTGGCCATGCAGGCGCTGCTCAACCGATCTTCCGCCGCAGACGGCGCAGCGTCCACCACACGCCAAGCACAACCGGCAGAGTGACGGCGGCGGTCAGCAGCCCTTTGCTGACCCCCAATGGCGCGGCCAGCGGGTAGAGCAGATAGCCCGCCAGCGACACCGCGTAATAGCTGATCGCCACGACCGACAGCCCCTCTACGGTGTGTTGCAGCCGCAGTTGCAGATCGGCGCGGCGGTCCATACTGGCAAGGATTGCTTGGTTCTGGGCCGAGCGTTCCACATCCACCCGCGTCCGCAGAAGATCCGCGGCCCGCAATGCCCGCGCGGCGAGGGTCTGCAAGCGCGTCTCGGTTGATTTCACCGTGCGCATCGCGGGCGCATAGCGGCGCATCATGAACTCGCCAAAACCCTGCCGCCCCAGAAAACGCGCCTCACGCAGGGCCGAGATACGTTCATAGACGATGGCCTCATAGGCGCCCGTGGCGGCGAAACGATAGGCAGTCTCCGCCGTCAGCGCCTCCAGCGCGACCGACACGTCCAAAAGCGCGTGCAGCGTTTCCTCAGCCGCGGTGCCCGCCCCGCTGCGCATCGCTCCCATGAGCGTCGATAGCTGTCCGTCCAGATCGTTCAACGCTCCGGCCATGTCGCGCGCCTGCATGAAGCCCAGCATCGACATCGCCTTATAGGTCTCGATCTCGCAGAGCCGCTGCACGATCCGCCCGATCCGCCGCTGGCCTGTCGTGGCATCGGTGAAAAGCGCGAGGCGCAGATGGCCTGCGGGATCAATCCGAAAGTCACTGGCCACCACCGCCGCCCCATCCAGCACCTCCGCCACGGCGAGGCTTTCGGGCACGAACCAGTCTTGCAAATGCGCCGCGATCTCATCGTCGGCTTCCGGCTTCGGCAGCACCGCAAGCAGGGCTGAGGTGATCCGCTCCCCCTGCACCTTGGCCAGCCAATCCTCTGGAAAAGCGTCGAAATCCGTGGCGGCGAAAGGTAAGCTCCGGCCTGAGGGGGCGATGACCGTATAGGTGACGAACTCGGTATGCTGCTCCCATTTCAGGGTGAAGCGGCCCATCTCTCCGTAATAATGCGTGGCCGCCGCATCGGCGCGCGGGGCGCCGTAATGGGCTAGCAGCGCGTTCAACTCGGCCTGCGGCACGGCATCGGGCGCGGGTTTCACCGCCAGAAAGGCAACCCGAGAGGGCGCGGCAAGCTGCGGAAACGGGCGCGCGTGCATTTCGCCGGTAAGGGCAAGCCGCTGCGGGTGGTCTTTGATCGGGGCCATAACGGGGTCCGCTGTTGGGTGTATCCCGTCAAGAATAGCGTCATTGCCGCTGATGAACAGCAAAAAATCACGTCTTTTCAACGGGTTGATGCATACCGAGGTATACCGCAAGGCCATAACGGCAAACGCCCCACCGTTTCCGGCGGGGCGCTCATGGGGTGGGCCGGGAATTTTTCAAAAATTTCCGGCAGTTTTCTTCGAAAGAAAACGTTAGTCGATCAGCGGCAGCAGCTTGTCGAGGCTGGCCTTCGCATCACCGTAGAACATGCGCGTATTCTCCTTGAAGAATAGCGGGTTCTCGATGCCCGAATAGCCCGTGCCCTGCCCCCGCTTGGAGACGATGACGGTCTTGGCCTTCCAGCATTCCAGCACCGGCATCCCGGCGATGGGGCTGTTGGGATCGTCCTGTGCCGCGGGGTTCACGATGTCGTTGGAGCCGATGACAATGGCGACGTCGGTCTCGGGGAAGTCGTCGTTGATCTCCTCCATCTCCATCACGATGTCATAGGGCACCTTGGCCTCGGCCAGCAGCACGTTCATGTGCCCGGGCAGACGGCCCGCCACCGGGTGGATGGCGAAACGGACGTTCTTGCCCTTGGCGCGCAGCTTTTTGACCAGATCGCTGACTGCGCCCTGTGCCTGTGCCACCGCCATGCCGTAGCCGGGGATGATGATGACGCTGTCGGCCTCGTTGAGCGCCTGCGCCACACCGTCGGCCTCAATCGCCACCTGCTCGCCTTCGACCTCCATCGCCGGGCCAGCGCCGCCGCCGAAGCCGCCGAGGATGACCGAGATGAAGCTGCGGTTCATCGCCTTGCACATGATGTAGCTGAGGATCGCACCCGAGGAGCCGACCAGCGCGCCGACCACGATCAGAAGATCATTGCCGAGCGAGAAGCCGATCGCCGCCGCGGCCCAGCCCGAGTAGCTGTTCAGCATCGAGACAACCACCGGCATGTCCGCGCCGCCGATGCCCATGATCAGGTGATAGCCGATGAACAGCGCCGCCAGCGTCATGATGAACAGCGGCAGGAAGCCCCCGGTGTTGAAGTACCAGATCAGGCAGAGCAGCGAGAGCGCTGCGGCCCCGGCGTTCAGCAGGTGACCGCCCGGTAGTTTCGTTGCCGCGGAGCTGACGCGGCCCGCCAGCTTGCCATAGGCGATGACCGAGCCGGTGAAGGTCACGGCACCAATGAAGACACCGAGGAACAACTCGACCCGCAGGATCGCGATCTCAACGCTGTCCTTCTTGGCCAGAAGTGCTGCGAAACCCTCGGTCGCCTTGCGCGCCACATCGTCCATCGCCAGCACGTTGCCCAGTTCGATATGGGCGTTGTAGCCCACGAAGACGGCGGCGAGGCCCACGAGGCTGTGCATCGCCGCGACCAGCTCGGGCATCTGCGTCATCTGCACGCGGGTGGCCAGTTGGTAGCCGATGGCCCCACCGGCGGCGATCAGGATGAGCGAAAGGAGCCACAGCCCTGCCCCCGGCCCGATCAGCGTGGCGATGACCGCCAGCGCCATGCCGGCGATACCGTACCATACCGCGCGTTTCGCGCTTTCCTGCCCCGACAGACCGCCGAGCGACAGGATGAAGAGAACCGCTGCGACCACATAGGCCGCTGTCGTGAATCCGTATTCCATGATGCTCGCTCCTTCAGGATTTCTGGAACATGGCGAGCATGCGCCGTGTCACGAGGAAGCCGCCGAAAATGTTGATCCCACACATGAAGACCGACAGGGCAGCAAGAAGGATCACCAGCCAAGAGCCCGAGCCGATCTGCATCAGCGCGCCCAGAATGATGATCGAGGAGATCGCGTTGGTCACCGCCATCAGCGGCGTGTGCAGGCTGTGCGCCACGCCCCAGATGACCTGAAAACCGACGAAGACCGCCAGAACGAAGACGATGAAGTGCTGCATGAAGCTGGCCGGAGCGACAAGGCCCACACCCAGCAGCAGCGCCGCCCCCACAACCAGCAGCGTGACCTGGCTCTTGGTCTGCTGCTTGAATGCGGCCAGTTCCTCGGCGCGCTTTTCCTCGGGCGTCTTTTCCTTCGGCTTTTCCTTCTTCGGCGCCGCCGCGATGGCCGCGACCTTGGGCGGAGGCGGCGGGAAGGTCACTTCCTTCTCGTGGGTGATGGTGGCGCCGCGGATCACGTCATCTTCCATGTCGTGGTTGATTACACCGTCCTTCTCGGGCGTGAGGTCGGCCATCAGGTGGCGGATGTTGGTGGCGTAAAGCGTGGAGGCCTGCGTCGCCATGCGCGAGGGGAAGTCGGTGTAGCCGATGATGGTCACGCCGTTGTCGGTGACGATCTTCTCGTCCATCTTGGTGAGCTTGCAGTTGCCGCCCTTCTCGGCGGCGAGGTCCACGATCACCGAGCCGGGCTTCATCGCCTGCACCATATCCTCGGTCCAAAGCTCCGGCGCCTCGCGGTTGGGGATCAGCGCCGTGGTGATGACGATGTCCACATCCGGCGCCAATTCGCGGAACTTGGCCAGCTGTGCCTCACGGAATTCGGGAGAGGAAACAGAGGCATAGCCGCCCGAGGCGGAACCGTCCTGCTGCTCTTCCTCGAAGTCGAGATAGACGAACTCGGCGCCCATCGATTCGACCTGTTCGGCCACTTCGGGACGCACGTCAAAGGCCAGCGTGATCGCGCCGAGCGAGGTCGACGTACCAATGGCGGCAAGCCCCGCGACACCCGCGCCGACGACCAGCACTTTCGCCGGAGGCACCTTGCCCGCCGCCGTGATCTGACCGGTGAAGAAACGTCCGAAGTTGTTGCCCGCCTCGATCACCGCGCGGTAGCCCGCGATGTTCGCCATGGACGAAAGCGCGTCCATCTTCTGGGCGCGGCTGATGCGCGGCACCATGTCCATCGCCATGACGGTCGCGCCCTTCGCGGCCGCGGCCTCCATCAGCTCGGTGTTGCCGGCGGGGTTGAACATGGAGATCAGCGTCTGGCCTGCGCGCAGGTGCTTGACCTCATCCTCGGAGGGCGGGCGCACCTTGGCGACCACATCGGCGGCCTCGTAAAGCGCGGCGGGGGATTGCACCACCTCGACATCCGCGGCTTCATAGGCGGCATCGTCAAAGCCCGCAGCCGCCCCGGCGCCCGTCTCGATGACGCAGCTATGCCCGAGTTTTTGCAGTTGCAGCGCGCTTTCCGGGGTCATCGCGACCCGGTTCTCGCCCTCAAATATTTCTTTTGGTGTCCCGATCTTCAAACCAAGATTCCCCCTTTGCTGGCCCGTCGCGCCGCTCTGGCGCAACTTTGTTAGTCAGAGCGATAGCGCGCGCGCAGCAATAGTACAAGCAAACCGCGGGGTGAAACGGTGCAAAATTGCTGCACCGCGACATCGGAAGAACGGTTTGCTGTTTTCGGCGCAGAGATAGAACAGCCGTTCCAGCCTGCGCCAATGGCATGGCCCGCGGGCCATGCCGAAGTGTCAAACGACGGCTAAGTCGCGATCAAAGACCGGGGATCAGACGCGCCAAGCCGCGCTGGTCAAAGGTAGTGCCACGATCCGCGCCGAAGTTGATCTCACCGCCCAGACCGACGAAGGGCTCGGACTCGCTGATGCCGCCCACGTCCACCTTGGCAGACCCGACTTCCAAGAACAGATTGGTGGTCGGGGAAACCTCACGATCGAGCCGCATGGCAAAACGCGACAGGTCGTCTCCATCGCTGCCTAGCCGATCATAGGAGCCGCTGATGCCAAAGCCTTCCGCCAGCGCATAACGCGCCTTGATACCGCCAAGCGTACCGTCGCCTGCATCGGTATCGACATGGGCCAGATAGCCTTCGAAGTCCCAATCCAGCATTTCATAGCCTGCTTCGAAACCCAGGATATCCGCATCTCCGCCCAAAGCTTCCTCCCGGGTGTAGAAGGCCCCGAAAGAGGTTGCTGCATCCCAGTGGTAAATGCCGTGCAGGCCCAGCAAATGGCTGTCTTCATCGACAAAGTCGAAGTCGCTATAACCGGCGTCGAACTGCAAGCTAAGGTTGCGGTTAAAGCCAAGCTCTACCGACCCATCAAGGCCAAGCCGGCTGAAATCGGTGTCGTCCGCGAATGCGGAATAGGAAAGCCCGACCGATCCGCCCGTCACTTCGACCGCCTGCGCTGTGGTTGCCCCAAAAGCGAGGGCTGCGGAAAGGGCGAGAACTGAAAATTCTATGTTTCTCATTTTACTACTCCAATGGTTCTGGCAAGGCCCTGTCATCAGGTTACCCATCCGACCAGTGCGCCAAGGCGGCGAGCGCTGCAATAGTCAGGCGTAAGGCTTCCGCAAATGTGATCGGCGGGCGGCAAGATTTGGCTTATCGCCGCGCCAGCCGCCCCGCAAATAACGCCCCGTCATCAAAAGCTGCCTATTGTACTGCCGCCCCCGCCGCGCCACCCTGCCCGCGAAGGGGAGGCATTATGACACTGAAAGACAAACACGCATTCATCACCGGCGGCGGCACAGGCATAGGGCTGGCCATCGCGCAGGATTTGGCCGCCAAGGGCGCAAAGGTCACCATCACCGGGCGGCGGCAGGAGGTGCTCGACGCCGTGTCAGGCAATGGCATCAGCGGCATGGCGATGGACGTGCGCGACGAGGCGCAGGTCACCGAGACCATCGCCCGCGCGGTTGAGGCCAATGGCCCGGTGCAAATCTGCGTGGCCAATGCGGGCGTGGCCGAAGGCCGGTCACTGCATAAAACCGACCTCGATTTTTGGCGCGACATGATGGCGACCAATCTCGACGGGGCCTTTCTCACCATCCGCGAGAGCCTGAAATCCATGCGCCAGACCGATTGGGGCCGGGTCATCGCCGTGTCCTCCATGGCCGGGCTGCGCGGCCTGCCGGGGGCGGCTTGCTACTCGGCCTCGAAACACGGGATGATCGGGCTGATCCGCTCGCTCAGCGAAGATTACATGGGCCAGCCCTTTACCTTCAACGCGCTCTGCCCCGGTTACGTCGATACCGAGATCATCGCGCGCAACACGCAAGCGATCTCCAAACGCGCCGGGCTGTCCGAGGAAAAGGCCCGCGATGTCATGGTTAATGCCAACCGCCACAAACGCCTGATCGCGCCTTCGGAAGTGGCTGCCGCGGCGGCATGGCTGGTTGGCGAAGGGTCCGAAAGCATCAACGGCCAGTCGATCGAAATCGCCGGCGGGCAAATGTAGCGCCGTTAAGGTTGCTTTAACCAAGCTGGGCCAAGCTCACGGCCATGAGAGACAGCCCTTCATCACATGGCCCGAACAGCTATTTCTTTACCCTGCGCCTTGCGCGGCGCGATGATGATGCGCTGCTGCGGCATATCACGGCCCTGCGCCAAGCGATGCGTGAGACTTTGGCGCGCAAACCCTTCCGGATCGATGCCATCGCCATCTTGCCGGATGTGCTCCATACGGTCTGGACCCTGCCGCCCGACGATACCGATTACGGCAATCGGATCGGCATGTGGAAGGGGCGGTTTTCCCGCCATCTCCCCCCGGCCCCGCATCGCAGTCTGCGGCAGATCAAACGGGGCGAGAAAGGGATTTGGCAGCGGCGATTCTGGGAGCATCGGATCCGCGACCCCGCGGATTTCGAACGGCATTGCAGCTTGGTGCACCTCAGCCCCGTGCACGCGGGCTATTGTGACCGTCCTGAGGCTTGGCCTTACAGTTCCTATCGCCGCGCCTGCTCAGGTCCGGCATCGTCTCAGGGCGCGAAAGCGGGGCCGCTAGAGGAAGACGCGGTTTTGGATGATGATGTGACGCCGCTGAACCACGCGGCCCTACCTGTTACGCCACTCAACGGGCTGCACAGTTGAGAGGCGTTGAGGCAAAGCACCCGTTGGCGGCGCGATCGGGGTTGCGGGGGATCGACAGAACGACAGCGTCGCGATGCAGGCTGCCGCGCCCCCGAGAAGCGCGGTGCGCGGTCATCGAGAGTGGAACGTGCGCGCCCTGCGCCCCGCCCTACTGCGCGGCGGTCATCACCGGCATGGCCGACCCATCTGCCGCCCAAGCCCGCACCGCCGCGCCGAAATGTTCAAACAGCGGGCGCGAGACGGGGTCATTGGCCGCGTTCCACTCGGGATGCCACTGCACGGCGAGGGTAAAGCCCGGCGCGTCTTTGATATAGATCGCCTCGGGCGTGCCATCATCTGCGTGGCCGTCGATCACCACGCGCGGGCCGGGTTCCTTGATCCCCTGCCCGTGCAGCGTGTTGGTCAGCACTTTGGACGCGCCCATCACACGGTGGAACACGCCGCCTTCGGTAAAGCTCACGTCATGACGCAATTCGAATTTCTCTTCGATGGTGCCATCGGGGGGCATCCGGTGGTTCATTCGCCCCGGCAGATCGCGAATCTCAGGGTAGAGCGACCCACCCATGGCGACGTTCACCTCCTGAAACCCGCGGCAGAGGCCGAGGAAGGGCTGGCCCCGCGCCACACAGGCCCGCACCAGCGCCAGCGCCACCGCGTCGCGCGCGCGGTCAAAGGCACCATGGGCCTCCGTCTCAGGCTCACCATATTCTTCGGGATGCACATTGGGGCGCCCGCCGGTCAACAGGAAACCGTCGCAGACCTCCAGCAATTCCTCGACCGAGACAAAGCGCGGATCGCTCGGCACGATGAGCGGCAGACAGCCCGAAACCTCGGCAATCGCTTCGGTGTTCATCTGCCCGCCCGCGTGGACGGGGTATTGATCGTTCAGCAGGTAGGAATTGCCAATGATACCAACGACGGGTCGGGCCATGAGTTACCTCTTATTCACCATGGCCCGAACATAGGCGCTTCGCGCCGCGGTCTCAACCTCAGCTCTGCGCCTTCAGCTCCAACCGGCGCGCATGCAGCACTGGTTCGGTATAGCCCGAGGGCTGTTCGCGCCCCTTCAGCACCAGATCGCAGGCGGCCTGAAAGGCCACCCCGTCAAAGCCCGGCGCCATGGGGCGATAGCTGGGATCCTCGGCGTTTTGACGGTCCACCACGGCTGCCATTTTTTTAAGCGCTGCCTCGACTTCCTCGCGGCTGATGACGCCGTGATGCAGCCAATTCGCCAGCGCTTGGGCCGAGATGCGGCAGGTCGCGCGGTCTTCCATCAGGCCCACATCGTTGATGTCCGGCACTTTGGAACAGCCGACGCCCTGATCGATCCAGCGGACCACATAGCCCAGAATGCCCTGCGCGTTGTTCTCAATCTCGCGGGTGATTTCCTCGGTGCTGAGGTTGCGGCCTTCCATCACCGGAATGGTCAGCAGCGCATCAAGCGTGGCGCGTGCGCCGCCCTCTTTGATCTCTTCCTGCCGCGCCAAGACGTTAACCTTGTGGTAATGTGTGGCGTGCAGGGTAGCCGCGGTGGGCGATGGCACCCATGCGCAATTGGCTCCGGATTGGGGGTGGCCGATCTTGGCCTCCAGCATCTCGGCCATACGGTCGGGCATGGCCCACATGCCCTTGCCGATCTGCGCGCGGCCCTGCAAGCCGCAGGCAAGGCCGATATCGACGTTGCGATCCTCATAGGCGGCGATCCAAGCGCTGTTCTTCATCTCGCCCTTGGGCACCATCGGACCGACTTCCATACTGGTATGGATCTCGTCCCCCGTACGGTCGAGGAAACCGGTATTGATAAAGGCCACGCGGTGTTTCGCGGCGCGGATACATTCCATGAGGTTGGCGCTGGTGCGGCGCTCTTCATCCATGATGCCGAGCTTCACGGTATATTGCGGCAGGCCGAGTGTCTTTTCCACATGGGTAAAAATCTCATCGGCAAAGGCCACTTCCTCGGGCCCGTGCATCTTGGGCTTCACCACATAGACGCTGCCGGTGACCGAGTTGCCGCCCGCGCGTTTGAGGTCATGAATGGCGATCAGCGTGGTCACCATGGCATCCATCAGCCCTTCGCCAATCTCGCGCACCTCGCGGTCGACCACGGCGGGGTTGGTCATCAGATGGCCGACATTGCGCACCAGCATCAGCGAACGGCCCTTCAGCGTGACCTCCCCTTCCCCATCGGGCGCGGTATAGCGACGGTCCTCGGCCATGCGGCGGGTGACGCTCTGGCCGCCTTTTTCAAAGGTCTCGGCAAGGTCCCCTTTCATCAGCCCCAGCCAGTTGCCATAGGCCAGCACCTTGTCTTCGGCATCCACCGCCGCGACGCTGTCTTCGCAATCCATGATAGTCGAAAGCGCGGATTCGATAATCACATCCGCAACGCTGGCGGGATCGTCCTTGCCGATGGCATGGTCTGGGTCGATCCTGATCTCGATATGCAACCCGTTGTTGCGCAAAAGCACCGCGTCGGGCGCCTCCGCCGCGCCTTGGTAGCCCGCGAACTGCGCCGGATCGGCCAAGCCGCAGGGCGCGGCATCCTGCGCCATCACAGCTTCTAGGTGCCCATCCACAACGCGGTATCCCGCCAAATCTGCATGGCTGCCGGCCGAGAGCGGCACGGCGTCATCCAAAAAGGCTTTTGCCCGTGCCACCACCCGTGCGCCGCGTTCTGCGTCATAGCCCTTGCCCACCGGCAGATCGCCCAGCGCATCGGTGCCATAGAATGCGTCATAAAGGCTGCCCCAGCGCGCATTGGCGGCGTTGAGCGCGAAGCGTGCGTTGGTGATCGGGACCACAAGCTGCGGCCCGGGCACCTGCGCGATTTCGGGGTCTACATTCTGCGTCTCAATCTGGAACGCCGGGCCTTCGGGCAGAAGATAGCCAATCTCACGCAGGAAGGCGGTGTAGCTTTCCGCGTCATGGGGCTGGCCTGCGCGCGCGCGGTGCCAGCCGTCAATCTTGGCCTGAATTTCGGCCCGTTTTTCAAGAAGCGCACGGTTCTTCGGCCCGAGGTCGTGCACTAGGTCCGACAGCCCCGCCCAGAAGCCATCCGCGTCTACACCGGTGCCCGGCAGCGCCGATCCTTCGATGAAGTCGACCAGTGCGGGCTCTACCTGCAAACCGTTCTTGTCAATTCTACCCGTCATTCTCCGCCCTCTCCCGCGCTGGATACCTTTGTGAAAGGTCTAGCAGAAAGGCAAAGCGGCGCAAGCGGGGGCAGGCAGGCGATAGCGGCGCTAGTCGGCAACCGGCTCCGGGGTGGCGATCACCGGCTCGGCGTCCGCCGGGCCATCGACGGGCTGGACCTCACCTTCCGGCGAGGGGTCGGTGGCCTGCAACACCGCGTAGACGATGCCGGCAATCATCAAGAGCGCCCCTGCGATGATCGCGGTTTTGATACCGATCAAAGCGGGGCGATGACGTTTCTTCTGCGTTTCGGTATCGGTGTCGGGGGCGGACATGGATACACCTCATTGCTCGAAGTTGGGGCAGCTCGGCTTGCAGGCCGCCTTCTGGAGACATAACATTTCCCAGACCAATTACGTTCCCGCGACTGGAGGCCCAATGCGCGACGCCACCCCCCAAACGATCTATCTCAGTGACTACCAGCCCTTCGGCTTTCTGGTGGATGAGGTGGCCCTGACCTTTGACCTCGACCCTCATAAGACACGGGTCAAAAGCCGCATCGCCTTTCGCCCCAACCCGGCGGCGCAGGAGGCTGAGTTTTTCCTGCATGGTGAGCAACTCAAGCTCATCTCCGCGCAGATTGACGGCAAGCCGGTCATCCCGAAGGTGACGGAACGCGGTCTGACCTGCGATGTGCCCGACGGCCCCTTCATTTGGGAGGCCGAGGTTGAGATCGACCCAAAGGGCAACACCGCTCTCGAAGGGCTCTATATGTCGGGCGGCATGTATTGCACCCAATGCGAGGCCGAAGGCTTTCGCAAGATCACCTATTACCCCGACCGGCCCGATGTGATGAGCGTCTTCACCGTGACCATCAACGGCCCGCATCCCGTTCTGTTGTCCAACGGCAATCCAGTCGCGCAGGGGCAGAACCATGCCGAGTGGCATGATCCATGGCCCAAGCCTGCCTATCTTTTCGCGCTGGTGGCGGGCGATCTGGTCGCCCATTCCGACCGTTTCACCACCATGTCGGGCCGCGAGGTCGATCTGAACCTCTATGTACGCCCCGGCGACGAGGGCAAATGCGCCTTTGGGATGGAGGCGCTCAAAGCCTCGATGAAATGGGACGAAGAGGTTTACCGTCGTGAATACGACCTCGACATCTTCAACATCGTTGCGGTGGATGACTTCAACATGGGCGCGATGGAGAACAAGGGGCTGAACATCTTCAACTCCGCCGCCGTTCTTGCTTCGCCCGAAACCTCGACGGACGATAATTTCGAGCGGATCGAAGCGATCATCGCTCATGAGTATTTCCACAATTGGACCGGCAACCGCATCACCTGTCGCGATTGGTTTCAACTCTGTCTCAAGGAAGGGCTGACCGTCTACCGCGACGCGCAGTTCACCTCGGACATGCGCTCTCCGGCGGTGAAACGCATCGGCGATGTGATCGACTTGCGCGCACGTCAGTTCGCTGAGGATCAAGGCCCGCTGGCCCATCCGGTGCGGCCAGAAAGCTTTCAGGAGATCAACAACTTCTACACCGCCACCGTCTATGAGAAGGGCGCCGAGGTGATCGGCATGCTCAAAACCTTGGTGGGCGATGACGCCTATGCCAAAGCGCTGAACCTTTATTTCGAGCGTCACGACGGCGATGCGGCGACGATCGAAGATTGGCTGAAGGTCTTCGAAGACACCACGGGCCGGGATCTGACCCAGTTCAAACGCTGGTATTCGCAGGCGGGCACGCCGCGTCTTTCGGTGGTAGAGGCTTGGGATGCAGGCAAAGGCATCTTCACGCTGACCTTCACCCAGCACACCCCGCCCAGCACCGCCACGCCTGAGCCGAAACCGCAGGTTCTGCCGATCACCGTGGGGCTGATCGGCGCGGATGGGGCCGAAGTGGCCCCCTCTCGCGTGTTGGAGATGACCGAGGCCGAACAGAGCTTTACCTTTGACGGCCTCGATGCCCGCCCTGTGGCCTCCGTACTACGCGGTTTCTCCGCCCCGGTGGTGCTCGAGCAAGACCTCTCGAAAGAAGAGCGCCTTCTGCTGCTGGCCCATGACAGCGATCCCTTCAACCGGTGGGAGGCAGGGCGCACCTTGGCGCGGCAGTCTTTGCTGGCGACGATCACCGAAGGCAGCGCGCCGGATGACGCATGGCTCGAAGCCCTGCGAGCCGTGTTGGAGGATGAGGCCCTTGAGCCCGCCTACCGTGCCTTGATGCTGGGCCTGCCCAGCCATGCGGATTTGGCCAACACCCTCTATGACACGGGCACAACCCCGGACCCGGCCGCGATCCATCAGGCGGTGGAGGCCACGCGCGACGCCATGGCGCAGGCTTTTGCCTCAACCCTGAGTGAGCTTTACGACCAGCACATCGTCGACGCCCCCTACCAGCCGAATGCCGAGCAATCCGGCAAACGCGCATTGACCAATGCGGCCCTCGCCCTGCTCACCCGCGTGCAGGGCCCTGAGCGTGCGCAGGCGCAATACGATCAGGCAGACAATATGACCCAACAGCTCAGCGCCCTCGCCGCCCTGCTGCGTGCGGGCCAAGGCGACAAGGCGCTGGCTGCCTTCGAGGCGCAGTGGCGCGATGACCGTCTGGTGATGGACAAATGGTTCGGGCTGCAAGTCTCGCAAGCCGCGCCGGAGAAGGCCGCAGAGGTCGCGCAAAAGCTTACCCAGCATGCCGATTTCAATTGGAAGAACCCCAACCGTTTCCGCGCAGTCTTTGGCAGCCTTGCCATGCATCACGCCGGGTTCCACCATGAGAGCGGCAAAGGCTACGCCCTGCTGGCCGACTGGCTGATCAAGCTCGACCCGGTCAACCCGCAGACAACGGCGCGGATGTGCTCGGCCTTCCAGACATGGCGGCGCTACGACATGGCGCGGCAAGGGATGATCGAGACCCAACTCGACCGCATCCTCGCCAGCCCCGATCTCAGCCGGGACACCTCCGAGATGCTCAGCCGCATTCGCGGTGCCTGACACGCCTATTCAGACAGAGGGCATGGCGGCCTATACCTACCGCCGCCATGCCCGCAGCCGAACGGCCCTGCTGCTGTTGCCCGCAATCTGGCTGGCCCTCGCGGCGGCGTGGCTCTGGCTCGACGCCTCGGGCTGGATCATCGGGGTGCTGGGGCTCTTTACCCTGCCCGCGCTATGGGAGGTCTTCAGCAATCCAGCCAGCGGCCTGACGCTCGACCAGCACAGCCTGTCGTGGTTCACCGGCAAACGAGATGCAAAAATCGCGCTGGCGCAGGTCGACCGGGTGCGGCTCGATACGCGCCTTGATATGTCCGTGCGCGCCACGGTCATTCTCCGCACCGGGCGCAAGATCAAACTGCCTTTCGAGGCCACCCCACCGCACCGCGCATTGGAAGCCGCGCTTCAGGCGCGCGGCATCACGACGGAACGGCATCATTTCACGCTGATCTAGTGATCTACGGCCGGCTGCGGGGCCGGGTCGCGTTCAACGGTTTGCAATAGGACTGCCGCCGCAGCCAGCGGGACATATCCGCCCGTTTGGACGCGCTGCGCATCGGCCCCCAATCAGCCCCGACGCCGCGCCGCCCGTTTCCGGCGATCACCCCGTCGCGCGGCACGGTCGTCGCCATGATCCGCACGGCACAACTCAGGTTCGCGGCGCCGTTCTTGAGCGCATCACCGCTGCCGACATTGCATTTATAGCCCCGCGCGGTGCCCGGCAGGATTTGCAACAACCCATACCAGCGGCCCCCGCCACCCACGGCCCAAGACCGATAGGTGCTCTCATGCTTGGCCAGCGCCGACATGAATCCGACCCAAAAGGCGCGGCGCTGGCTGTTGGATGCCGTCGGATAGGCCGGGCACCACTCCGCCACATCGGCGGGCACCATATCCACCAAGGGCTTGCCATGGGATTTCAGCGCCGAGATCGCCGCGCGGGTCCAAAGCGAATGCCCCCGCATATGCTGCCAGCGCGTGCGCGGCAGGTTGCCCGGACGCGCGGGCGGGCGCAGCGTTGTGGTAAAGGGCGCGGTCTCAAGCGCGGGCGGTTCGTCCTCGGCCTCGACCTCATCAGGGAAGGACAAAGACGTGGCGGCGGTCTGCACCACATTATCCACCTCCACCACCGGGGCGGGCTGTTTGGGCAATTCGGCCCAAATCATGGTGGGGCCGGCGCAGAGCAAGAGGGCGATCATGGCAGGTTTCATGGCGCGCATAAGACCGCCCCAAAACGCGCTTGGCAAGCGCGGCAAGGGCGCGGGATCGGCAGATTTCCTCTGATCGGGAAACAGCGCCCGCCGCGCCGCCGGATTGTCGCGAAGGATCGCCCCCGCCTGCCCGACTGCGCTGCAGAATTTTCCCGAAAGCTCCGCACGCCGGACACGGTTCCGCCCCATTGCCCGGTCAAACCTAAATCATCGACAAACAGCAGGCAGGACCGGCCCCAGATGAAGAAACTCTCGCATATGATCCCGTCCGCCTTGCAAGGGTTCTTTGCCAAGCCCGCACCCCAAGCGCCCGAGTTCGAGCCGCTGGAAATGCCGCTCCTGCGCCGCCGTGCACCGCGCGACGCGCTGCTGCGCATTTCATGCCCCGACCCCACCGCCGAAGAGATGCAACGCGACCGTCACCAGTACCGCGCGCAATGGTTGGTGCGCCAAGAACGTTGGGAGGAGATGGCAGAGCTTTTGCAGCAGGCCGACAAGAACCGCGAGATGACACCGGGCGCCATGCCGGTGGCCGAGCTCATGGCCTTTGGCGCGCGGGCGGATGTGATTCTCGCCGCGGAACACGCGCTTTACGACGGCAAACCGGCGAGTGACGCGCCCCTGATGGCTGGGATCGAAGCGCTGGAACATGTGCTGGCCGATCACGCCGGGAGCGCCATGATCGCCGCCATCGTGGCGCAGGCGCATATGGACATCGGCTGGGCGTGGCGCGGCACGGGCTGGGACAGCGACGTGCCCGCCCGCAACCATGCGGCCTTCGCCGCGCATTTTGAACGCGCCGAGCAAATCCTCGCGCCATTCGACAAGGACACAGCCGCCTCGCCCCTGCTCGCGGCGACGCACTGTGCCCTGCTTGGGGGAACCGGCGGTGACGCCCGCGCCGTGGCAGACCGCTACGCGCGGCTCATCGACCTGAACCCCGCAAACCCGCGCCCCATGCGGGCCATGGGCAACCACCTTCTGCCGCGGTGGCATGGCTCATATGACCAGTTGGAACTCGAGGCCCGCCGCACCGCCGCGCGGACCCAAGAGACATGGGGCGCGGGCGGCTATACTTGGGTGCAATTCGACGCGATCAGCTGCGATGCGCAGGCCTGTGCCAACCTAGATGTGCCGTTTTTCATCGAAGGGCTGCGCGACATCCTCGCCCGCCGCCCCGATCCGCATACCGCCAACCTGCTGGCGGCCTATTGCGCCAGCGCCATCGGTCAGGCGGCAGAGACAGAGGATGCCGCCGGGGCCGTCCGGGCCGAGATCGCCGACTGCGCGCGTTGGATCGTGCGCGACCACATGACGGAACTGCACCCGATGCTCTGGGCCCATGCCGCGCGCGGCTTTGACAACAACCTGCGCGTCCGCTCGGCCCGGCGCTTCGCCGCCTCGGGCCGGGACGAGGCCATGCGCATCATCACGGGTCTGTTCCAACGTGAGATCGAAGCGGGCAAACGGGTCATTTTCACCGAAGGCCGCCGCCAGATTGCCGTGCCGGGCTAAGCCTGCCTCTTGAAGCGCGTGGTGCGCTCCAGTATGACCGGCCAAGTTCCAATTGACCGAAGGCGGCCGCGATGCTTGATCTGAGTTACGACACCCCGAAACCGCGCGTGATTGCCGGTGCCAAACATGACTGGGAACTGGTCATCGGGATGGAGGTGCACGCGCAGGTCGCGTCGAACGCCAAGCTCTTCTCGGGCGCCTCGACCAAATTCGGCGCCGAGCCCAACAGCAACGTGGCCTTTGTCGATGCCGCGATGCCCGGGATGCTGCCGGTGATCAACGAGTATTGCGTCGAACAGGCGGTGCGCACCGGTCTGGGCCTGAAGGCCGAGATCAACCTGAAGTCCGCCTTCGACCGCAAGAACTACTTCTACCCCGACCTGCCGCAGGGCTACCAGATCAGCCAGCTTTATGAGCCCATCGTGGGCGAAGGCGAAGTGCTGGTGGAACTGGGCGACGGCACCGCGCGGCTGGTGCGGATCGAGCGGATCCACATGGAACAGGACGCGGGCAAGTCGATCCACGACATGGACCCGAACATGTCCTTCGTCGACCTGAACCGCACCGGCGTCTGCCTGATGGAGATCGTCTCCCGCCCCGACATTCGCGGGCCGGAGGAGGCCGCCGCCTATCTCGCCAAGCTGCGCCAGATCATGCGCTACCTTGGCACCTGCAACGGCGACATGCAGTCGGGCGCCATGCGCGCGGACGTCAACGTCTCGGTTTGCCGTGTGGGTCAATATGAGAAGTATCAGGAAACGCAGGACTTCTCGCATCTCGGCACACGTTGCGAGATCAAGAACATGAACTCCATGCGCTTTATCCAGCAGGCCATCGAAGTCGAAGCCAAACGCCAGATCGCGATTGTCGAAGCTGGTGGCGAAGTCGTGCAGGAAACGCGCCTTTTCGACCCCGACAAGCAGGAAACACGCTCCATGCGCTCCAAGGAAGAGGCGCATGACTACCGCTATTTCCCCGATCCCGACCTGCTGCCGCTGGAAATCGAACAGGCATGGGTGGACGACATCAAAGCCAACCTGCCGGAACTGCCGGACGAGAAGAAATCCCGCTTCATCAATGACTTCGGCCTGTCAGACTATGACGCTTCCGTGCTGACCGCCGATCTCGATAGCGCGGGCTATTTTGAGGCCGTGGCGAAGGGCCGAGATGGCAAGATGGCCGCGAACTGGGTCATCAACGAGCTTTTCGGCCGCCTCAAGAAAGACGACAAGGGCATCACCGAAAGCCCCGTCACCCCGGCGCAATTGGGCAGCATTGTCGATCTGATCGCCTCGGATGCGATTTCCGGCAAGATCGCCAAGGAAGTCTTTGAAATCGCCTATACAACCGGTCGCGAGCCGGAAGAGATCGTCGAGACTGAGGGCCTCAAGCAGGTGACCGACACGGGCGCCATTGAGACGGCAGTGGACGAGATCATCGCCGCCAACCCCGCGCAGGTCGAAAAGGCCCAGCAGAACCCGAAGCTGGCGGGCTGGTTCGTCGGTCAGGTGATGAAGGCCACGGGCGGCAAGGCCAACCCCAAGGCCGTCAACGAAATCGTGTCGCGCAAGCTCGCCCAGCAATGAGCGACGCCCCGGCCCCCTTCCGTTCGGGCGAGATGACGGTTCTCCCCGAATGGATCGATTTCAACGGCCATTTGAACATGGCCTATTACAACGTCCTGTTCGATCAGGGCGTTGACCAAGCCTATGGCGAAATCGGTCTGGGGCCGGAGTATCAACGCAGGGGTTGCACCACCTATGTGGCTGAATTCCACGTCTGCTACCTGCGCGAACTGCATGAGGGTGACCGCGTCTATACCACCTTCCAATTGCTTGACCATGACGAGAAGCGGTTTCACAGCTTTCAGGAACTGTGGCACGTCGACGGCTGGCTTGCCGCCACCGCCGAGGGGCTGACGCTGCATGTGGACCAGTCCGGCCCGCGTGTGGCCCCCATGCCGGACCACATCCTGACCCGTCTTGACGCGATGCGCCGCAGCCATGCCAAACTGCCCAAACCGGCGCAGGCCGGTCGCAGCATCGGCATCCGCCGCAAATCCGCCTGAAACTCACCTGATGCGGCTTATGTCGCCAACCCAGCCGAGGCCCCTATGCGCTACGAATACAAGATCCTTCCCGCCCCCAGCAAAGGGCAGAAAGCCAAAGGTCTGAAAGCCCCCGAAGCGCGTTTCGCCAAAACCTTGGAAGAATGCCTGAACGAACAGGCCGCCGAGGGCTGGGAATACCAGCGGGCCGAGACCTTGCCTTCGCAAGAGCGGTCGGGCCTGACTTCGACCACCACGGAATGGCGCAATGTGCTGGTGTTCCGCCGCTTGGCGACCGCCGCGGGCCAGCAGGAGGATGGCGATCTGCTGCCGCCCGCCACTGCTGCCGCAACGCCTGCCTTGGCCGCCACGATCGAAGGCGAAGACACCGCGCTTCAGGCCGATGCGCCCGCCTCCATCACGCCCGAGGATGACGCGCCCGCGAAAGAGAAACCCGCCAAAGCGGCGACGCCGCCTGCGTTTCTGTCCGGCCCCTCAGCGGATGAAGCTTCGCCGCAGGGCAGCGACGAAGACGACGATAAAACAAAGCCCTGACGCGGCGCTTATTCGTCCAGGTCAAGCGCCAGCGCGTGAATGCGCCCCATCAGGTCCGGTCCCAACGCGCTGTGCACCGCCCGGTGCCGCGCCAGCCGGTTCTGGCCCTTGAAACGCTCTGACCGGATGCGCACGTTAAAGTGGCTTTCGCCCCCCTCCTGAAATCCGGCATGACCGCGATGGCTTTCGCTGTCATCCACCACTTCCAGTTCACGCGGCGCAAAAGCGGCTTCCAGCCGATCCGAAATCTCTTGTGTTGTGGACATGTTTTTACCCCCGGCCCCCTTCAATCCTGCGACGCAGGGTATATGGTGACCGGCCTGAGTCGGAAAGGTCTATCCACATGCCAAAACCTGATCCCTTCGGATTCGACATGTCCGTGTCGTCCTCCAAAAAGAAAAACCCCCGCGGCCGCCGCGGCATGTCCGGTGCGTCGGAAACCTCGACCCGGATTTGCGACCACGAAGGCTGCGACGAGCCGGGCAAGTTCCGCGCGCCCAAAGCGCCCGATGTGCTGGATGACTACTTCTGGTTCTGCCAGAAACACGTGCGCGAATATAACGCGAAGTGGAGCTTCTTTGACGGCACCACCGAGGCCGAGATGAACGCGCAGATGTCCAAGGACAAGGTCTGGGAGCGCAGCACCAAACCACTGGGCGACCCCGAGCAGCGCGCATGGGCCCGTCTTGGCATCGAAGACCCGCATCAGGTTTTGGGCAAGAACGCCACCCAGAACCCCGGCAAGGGCCAGCAAGCGGGCCGCCGCCTGCCGCCCACCGAACGCCGCGCGATCGAGATTCTCGAGGCCAAGGACACTTGGACAAAGCCCGAGGTCCGCAAAGCCTACAAAGCGCTGATCAAGGTGCTGCACCCCGATATGAACGGCGGCGACCGCAGTCAGGAAGAGCAGTTGCAGCTGGTCGTTTGGGCATGGGACCAGATCAAGGGCAGCCGCAATTTCAAGGACTGATCCCGCGACCGGACCAGCGGCCGGTTGCGGATAATGCCAGTTGCCCCCTTCCCCTTGCGGATATGCACGATATGTTGCACCAGATACGCGCGCGGCCCCGACCGCGCGCCTAAGGAAAAGGATGACGAGCGATGGCCGACGGTGCACTGGAACATGACATGAAACCCACCGAAGAGGTCTCGGTGCGCGATGTCTTTGGCATCGACACCGATATGGTCGTCAAGGGTTTCCCGCAGCGCACCAGCCGCGTGCCGGATATCGACAGCACCTATAAGTTCGATCCCGACACCACGCTGGCGATCCTTGCAGGCTTTAGCCACAACCGCCGCGTCATGATCCAAGGCTACCACGGCACGGGCAAATCGACCCATATCGAACAGGTCGCCGCCCTGCTGAACTGGCCCACCGTGCGCGTCAACCTCGACAGCCACATCAGCCGGATCGACCTCATCGGCAAAGACGCGATCAAGCTGCGCGACGGCAAACAGGTCACCGAATTCCACGAGGGCATCCTGCCTTGGGCCCTGCGCAACCCGACCGCGATTGTCTTTGATGAATACGACGCGGGCCGCGCCGATGTGATGTTCGTGATCCAGCGCGTGCTGGAACATGACGGCAAGCTTACGCTGATGGATCAGAACGAGATCATCACCCCGCACCCCTATTTCCGTCTTTTCGCCACGGCCAACACCGTGGGCTTGGGCGACACCACCGGCCTCTACCACGGCACCCAGCAGATCAACCAAGCGCAGATGGACCGTTGGAGCCTTGTCGCCACGTTGAATTACCTCAGCATCGACGCCGAGACCGCGATCGTGCTGGCCAAGAACCCGCATTACAACACTGAGAAGGGCCGCAAGACCCTCAAGCAGATGGTGACCGTGGCCGATCTCACCCGCACCGCCTTCATGAATGGCGAGCTTTCGACCGTGATGAGCCCGCGTACCGTGATCGCTTGGGCGCAGAACGCCGAGATCTTCCGCAATGTGGGCTATGCTTTCCGGCTTTCCTTCCTCAACAAATGCGACGAACTTGAGCGCCAGACCGTGGCCGAGTTCTATCAGCGTTTGTTCGACGAGGAACTGCCCGAAAGCGCGGCCAGCCTGAGCTTGGGCTAAGCCGCCCCGGCGGGTTCGCCCGCCGCCCTGCAGGACGCGTTTCGGCACGCAAAGGCGCCCTGCCCTTCCCAGACGCGCGCCTGCCTGACAGACAAGGGGACCGGCATGAGTAAACAAAGCGACAACCCCGCTGACGCGTTCAAAAAGGCGCTGGCCGAGGCGACCAAGGTCATGGCTGATGACGCCGAACTGACGGTCAGCTACTCGGTCGACCCCTCGGGGCTTTCGGGCGATGCAATGCGCCTGCCACAAGTGAGCCGCCGGATGACCCGCGAAGAGGTGCTGCTGGCGCGCGGCACAGCCGATGCGCTGGCGCTGAACCGCCGCTACCACGATGCCGCGACCCACGCCCGCTATGCGCCGCAAGGCGACTTGGCGCGCGAGCTTTATGAGGCGATGGAGACCGCGCGTTGCGAGGCCATGGGCGCACGCGACATGCCCGGCACCGCCGGCAACATCGACGTCAAGATCAAGCATGAAGCCCTGCGCCGGGGCTACGATCAGGCCAAACAGGCCAGCGACGTGCCGCTCTCGGTCGCGGCGGGCTATATGGTGCGCCATCTGGCCACCGGACGGGACCTGCCCGCAGGGGCCGAGAACGCCATGGAACTCTGGCGCGGCTTTATCGAAGATCAGGCGGGCGGCACGCTCGAAGGGATCGACGGCAGCCTTGCCGATCAGGCGGATTTCGCGCGGCTGGCACGCAAGATGATCTCGGACCTCGGCTATGGAGATCAGTTGGGCGACGATCCCGACAGCCAAGACGAGGATCAAGAGGATCAGGCCGAAGAGGGCACCGAAGAAGAGCAGGATCCCGACAGCACCGGCCAAGACGATCAGGACGAGGAAGAGGCCGAAGGCACCCCCGAGAACAGCCAAGAGAAGCAGCAGGACGAAAGTCAGGCGCAGGTCTCGATGGATGACGAGGCCGATCAGGAGTTGGGCGACGAGGCGGAGATGCCCGAGGGCGACGCGCCGATGGACCCGCCGCCGCCGCCGCCCGTCTCGGACGCCGACCCGGAATACCGTGTCTATCAGGGCGAGCATGACGAGGTGATCGGGGCCGAGGAACTGGCCGAGCCAATCGAATTGGAACGCCTGCGCGCCTATCTGGACCAGCAGCTCGAGCCGCTGAAAGGCGCTGTGGGCCGTCTGGCGAATAAGTTGCAACGCCGCTTGCAAGCGCAGCAAAACCGCTCGTGGGAATTCGACCTTGAAGAGGGCACGTTGGACGCGGGGCGTCTGGCGCGGGTGGTGGCCAATCCAACCACGCCGCTCAGCTTCAAGATCGAAAAGGACACCGAGTTCCGCGACACTGTTGTGACGCTGCTCTTGGACAACTCCGGCTCCATGCGGGGCCGCCCGATCTCCATCGCTGCGATCTGCGCCGACGTCCTGGCCCGCACGCTGGAGCGCTGCAACGTCAAGGTCGAGATCCTCGGCTTTACCACCCGCGCGTGGAAGGGTGGGCAGGCGCGTGAGGCTTGGCTGAACGATGGCCGCCCCGCCCAGCCCGGACGGCTGAACGACCTGCGCCACATCATCTACAAAAGCGCCGACGCCCCATGGCGCCGGACGCGCGACCACTTGGGTTTGATGATGAAAGAGGGTCTGCTGAAAGAGAACATCGACGGTGAGGCGCTGGAATGGGCCCACCGGCGGATGCTCGCCCGGCATGAGGCGCGCAAGATCCTCATGGTGATTTCCGACGGCGCACCGGTGGATGACAGCACCCTGTCGGTGAACCCGGCCAACTATCTGGAAAAACACCTGCGCGATGTGATCGCCATGGTCGAAAAACGCCGCGCGGTCGAGCTTTTGGCCATTGGCATCGGCCATGATGTGACGCGTTATTACGACCGCGCCGTCACGATCACGGATGTGGATCAGCTTGCCGGGGCGATGACGGAACAGCTTGCAGCGCTGTTTGACAGCGATCCGCGGAAACGGGCGCGTGTCATGGGCATGCGGCGCGTGGGCTGAACCGTCGGGTCGGTATTTGAAAAAGGATGAAGGAGGGGCCGCGTGTTCCAGAGTTTCGAGGTCACCGCGCGTCCGGAACAGGGTCCCCCGCGTTTGGCGGCGCTGCGGGCGGAGTTGCAGGCGGCGGGGTTGGACGGGTTTCTCGTACCGCGCGCCGATGCGCATCAGGGTGAGTATGTCGCTCCGCGGGATGATCGGCTGGCTTGGTTGACGGGGTTCACCGGCTCTGCCGGGTTCTGTGCGGCGCTGCGCGATGTGGCCGGGGTTTTCATCGACGGTCGCTATCGGACACAGGTCAAAGCGCAGGTTGCGGATGTCTTTACCCCGGTGCCTTGGCCCGAGGTGTCTTTGGCCGATTGGTTGAAGGATCAATTGCCCACGGGCGGCGTGGTTGGTTTCGATCCGATGCTGCATACGCCCGCGCAGATGGATCTTTTGTTTGAGGCCTTGGCGGGGTCTGGCATCGAGTTGCGGCGCGTCTCGAATATGGTCGACCGTATTTGGGAAGACCAGCCCGAGGCCCCGATGGGCAAGGTGGCGGCGCATCCTGAGCGTTTTGCCGGGGAAAGCCATGAGGCCAAGCGCCGGCGTTTGGCCGCGCATTTGCGCGCGGCAGGGCAGAAGGCGGCATTGATCACCCTGCCCGACAGCCACAACTGGTTGCTGAACATTCGCGGGCAGGACATTCCGCGCAACCCGGTCGCGCATGGTTTTGCCGTGTTGCATGACGATGCGCGGGTCGATCTTTTCATGGCGGCTGAGAAGCTCGTGGATGTGGAGGACCATCTGGGGCCAGAGGTGGTGCAGCGGGGTCCTGAGGGGTTGCCCGATTACCTGCGCGCGCTCGAGGGGCCGGTGCGGCTTGATCGGCAGTCGGCCCCGCTGTTGTTCGCGGATTTGCTGGGGGATCGGGCGCAGGCTGATGAAGACCCCTGCGCCTTGCCCAAAGCCTGCAAGAATGACGCCGAGATTGCCGGGGCGGCTGAGGCGCATTTGCGCGATGGTGCCGCGATGGTCGAGCTGCTCGCCTGGCTGGATGCGCAGGCGCCCGGCACGGTCACCGAGACGCAGGTGGTGGAGCAGTTGGAAGGTCTGCGCCGCCGGGACCCTGCGCTGCGCGACATCAGTTTCGAGACGATCTCGGGCACTGGGGCGAATGGGGCGATCATCCATTACCGGGTGAATGAAGAGACCGATACTGTCTTGCAGGAGGGGCATCTTTTGGTGCTCGACAGCGGCGGTCAGTATCTGGACGGCACCACCGATGTCACCCGCACCATCGCCATCGGCAGCCCCGATCAGGAGGCGCGCGCGGCCTTCACGCGGGTGCTTTCGGGGATGATTGCCATGAGCCGCCTGCGCTGGCCGCGCGGGCTTGCGGGCCGGGATATCGAGATGCTGGGCCGTTTGCCGCTTTGGATGGCGGGGCAGGATTTCGATCACGGTTTGGGCCATGGGGTTGGCGCCTATCTGTCGGTCCATGAGGGGCCGCAGCGGCTGAGCCGGATGAGCCATGTGCCGTTGGAGCCGGGTATGATCCTCAGCAATGAGCCGGGTTACTACCGCGAGGGGGCCTTTGGCATTCGGATCGAGAACCTGTTGGTGGTGCAAGAGGCCCCCGCCCTGCCGGGCGGTGATGCCCATCGCAAGATGCTTGATTGGCGCACGCTGACGCTGGTGCCGATTGATCGGCGTTTGATTGATGTGGCGGCGCTCAGCCCCGAGGCGCGGGACTGGCTGAACGCCTATCACCGCGACGTGGCGGAAAAGATCGGGCCGCGGGTATCACCTGTTACAAAACTGTGGTTGGATGCGGCAACGGCGCCCCTGTGAGCGTCCGATTTAAGTAAAGGGGGGTACGGCATGGCCGACCATATCAAGATTACTCCGGCTGAGGGCACATGGGTTGTCCGCGCTGGCGGGGCCGTATTGGGCGAATCCACGGGCGCGCTGGAACTGCGCGAGGGGGACTATCCGCCGGTGATCTATTTCCCGCGTGGCGACATCGCCATGGCTTTCCTTGATGGCACGGATAAGACCAGCCATTGCCCGCATAAGGGCGATGCGACCTATTTCTCGGTGGTGACGAAGAGCCGCACCTTGCAGGACGCCGTGTGGTCTTATGAAGACCCGAAGGCGAATGTGGGCGAGATCAAGGGCTATGTGGCCTTCACGCCGATGGAAGAAATCGCCATCGAACGGATCTGAACGCGGCTCAGGAATGCTCCTCTGCCGCCGTAGCGGCGAGGGCGCGGTTATAGGCTTTCAGCGCATCGACATGGAACAGCGCGCCCAGCAATTCGGGCGGCGCATCCGCGCTGAGGGTGACCACCGGGATGAAATTGGAATGGGTCTGGTCGAACAGCGGCAGAGCGGCCTCTAGCGTGGCGCTGCCGTCGATATAGGTGCCCTTGTCGATCAAATCCCAACAGGCGTCTTCCGAAGCCGCGTCTTCATCATCGGGGCGGCGCATGATGCGGCCCACCATGAACATCGAGAGCAGATAGGCCTGCGGACCGGCGGCCAGATGGATGCCGCGCCGCTCCATCTGGGTGAGGAAGAAGGACCGGTCGACCAGCCGGGAGGCCAGCGCCGTCGACATGCTGACGGCGACCATCACCGCCAGACCGGTCTGCCAGTCGCCTGTCATCTCGAACACGATGAGCGTGGTTGAAATCGGCGCGCCCAGCACGGCGGCGGCCACCGCGCCCATCCCCGCCAGAGCATAGAGCGAGGACGAGCCCGAAATCTCGGGGAAGACACCGGTGGCGATGATCCCGAAGCCAAGGCCGGTCAGGGCGCCCAGCATCAGCGAGGGCGAGAACACCCCGCCGCCCATGCGCCCGCCAAGCGTGATCGCCACGGCGGCGACCTTGAGCACGGCAAAGATGATCGCCTCATGCAGAACTAGTTCGCCGACCAGCGCGCGCGAGGTCGTCTCATAGCCCACGCCTATGATATGGGGAAACCAGAGCGCGATGACGCCAAGGATCGCCCCCGCCACTGCCGGGCGCAGCCAGCGGGCAAGACCGGTGCGTGCTTGCAGATAGTTGCCGAAATCCTCGGCCCAGAAGATCGCGCGCATCAGCACGACCGAGACCAGACCGCAGGTCAGCCCCAAAAGCAGAAAGGCGGGCAGTTCGGCGTAGAACTGCACGTCGCCAAGGCCGGGCAGGACGAATTCCGTGAGCCCGCCGAACTCCAGCCGGTTAATGACCGTGCCCGCAGCGGAGGCGATGACGATGGGGGCAAAGGCGTGGACTGCAAAGTGGCGCAGCACGACTTCGAGGGCGAAGAGCGCACCAGCGATGGGCGCGTTGAAGCTGGCCGAGACCGCCGCCGCCACGGCGCAGCCCAACAGATCTCGCCCGGTGATCCCATCGGCCTTGATGAATCGGCTGACCTTGGTCGAGATCACGGCGGCCAGATGCACCACCGGCCCTTCGCGGCCCGATGAGCCGCCCGTGGACAGGGTGATGAGCGAGGCCAACGCCGAGGCCACCCCGGCCCGCGTCTCGACCCGACCGTCGTGCATGGCAGCGCCGAGGATCACATCGCCGACGCTGCGCGCGCGCCCGTCGCGGGTGAAGCGGTGCAGGATCAGCCCCACAAGCAACCCGCCCAAGGTCGGAATCAGCACCACCCAATACCACGGCAGCCCGGCAAGGAAGCTGTGCAGGAATTGCACATCGTCCGTGCCGTAAAGCGTGGCCTGCAACCAGTTGATCCCCTTGCGGAAGAACAGGGCGGCAAAGCCCGCAGCGATGCCCACCAGCAGCGCGATAAACCAAAATGTCACCTTCCCCGGCCCGCGGGTGCGCAGCACCGTCCAGCCCTGTTTGCAGCCGCCAAGCGCCTGCTGAAGTTGTTGGGAAAAGAATGCGTTATCTTGCGGGGGCATGGGACTAAGACCAGTTAAACCCTTTCTGTCTAGGGCAAGCTGACCTTGGGTAAAACCGCCATTTAAGAAGTCATCGCGCCCTGTTGCCCGTTGAGCAATGCCTCAGCCGCCGCGCGGGCCGCATCTGTGATCGTATCGCCCGCGAGCATTCGGGCGACTTCATCAATGCGCTCTTCGGCGGCAAGGGGGGTGACGGTGGAGGTGGTCATGCCCTTGGTCACCGACTTCGCCACGCGCCAGTGATGCGCACCAAGGGCGGCGACCTGCGGCGAATGGGTGACGACCAAGACCTGCCCTTCGGCGGCCAATGCCTTCAGGCGGCGGCCCACGGCATCGGCAGTGGCGCCCCCTACCCCACGGTCGATCTCGTCAAAGATCAGGGTGAGGCCGGATTGGGTCTGGGTCAGGCAAACCTTCAGCGCCAAGAGGAACCGGCTCAGCTCCCCGCCCGAGGCGATTTTGCCCAAGGGCCCGGCAGGCGCGCCGGGGTTTGTGGCGACGGTGAAGGAGACCGCATCGCGCCCCTCGGGGCCTGCGGGTTCTTCGGTCAATTGCGTCTGGAACACTGCGCGTTCCATCTTGAGCGGGGCAAGCTCTGCCGCCACGGATTTGTCGAGCTTGGCCGCGGCCTTGCGACGCTTCTCGGTCAGCGCGGTGGCCCGTTCGTCGTAAAGCGCCTGCGCATCGCGAACGGCTTTCTCCAGCCCCTCCTGCGCCGCTTCGCCCGCATCGAGCGCGTCGAGCTTGGCGCGCAGCGTATCGGCAAAACCGGCCAGCTCATCGGGCTGCACGTCATGTTTGCGCGCCAAACCGCGGATCGCGAAAAGCCGCTCTTCGCAGGCTTCCAACTCATAGGGGTCGAACGACATGCCGTCGATCGCATCGGCCACGCCGGACATCGCCTCGTCCAGTTCCACCATGGCGCGGTTGAGCGCGGCGAGCGGGCCTTCCAGCGCGCCTTCGGCCTTGTCGGCCACCCCGTCGAGCCAGCGCAGCGCGTCGCCCATGGCGGTCTCTGCGCCGCCTTGCCCCATTAACTCATAGGCGTTGACTACATCACGGCGGATTTTCTCGGCCCCCTGCATCTGGCGGCGGCGGGTGTCGAGGGTGGCCTCCTCCCCCGCTTCGGGGTCGAGCTTGTCCAACTCGGCCACGGCGTGGCGCAGGAACTCTTCCTCAGCGGCGATGGCCTCGCGTTCGGCGGCAGCGGCGGCAGCGGCTTTGCGGGCCGCCCCGAGGGCATTCCACGCCTCGCGCAGCTTGGCAATCGCACGGGCATTCCCGGCGTAATCGTCCAAAATGGCACGGTGGCCCCGCGGGTTGAGCAGGCCGCGGTCATCATGCTGGCCGTGCAGTTCCACCAATGTCTCCGACAGGCGGCGCAGCACCTCACCCGAACAGCGGCGGTCATTGACCCACGCGGTCTTGCGCCCGTCGGAGGTATTGATGCGGCGCAGGATCAATTCGTCACCAGCGGGCAATCCCGCCTCTTCCAGCACCGCATGGGCCGGGTGGCCGGGCGGCAGATCGAACCAAGCGGTCACCTCACCCTGTTCTGCCCCTTGGCGCACCAGATCGGCACGCCCGCGCCAGCCCAGAACGAAGCCGAGCGAATCCAAAAGGATGGACTTGCCCGCGCCCGTCTCACCGGTCAGCACGTTCAGCCCCGGCTGGAAGCCAAGCTCCAGCCGGTCGATGATCAGCATGTCTGAAATATCAAGTCCGCGCAGCATCTAGAACCGTCGGGTGGGCGATCCCACCCCCCTTAAAGCCACTCGCCCTTGATGGTCTGGCGATAGGCTGCACCCAGCCAATTGTCTTTGTAGAAGGCAGGCTCAAGGCCGCGCCCGGTCAGCAGTTTATAGCTGTCCTCATACCACTCGGAGCCCCGGTAGTTGTGGCCAAGGATGGCCCCCGCCGTCTGCGCCTCATGGTTCAGGCCGAGCGAAAGATAGGCTTCGACCAGACGGTGCAGCGCTTCGGCGGTGTGGGTGGTGGTCTGGAAATCCTCGACCACGACACGGAAGCGATTGATCGCGGCGGTATAGTGATCGCGGCGCAGGTAGTAGCGGCCAATCTCCATCTCCTTGCCCGCCAGATGGTCGAAGGCGAGGTCGAATTTCAGGATCGCGGAGCGGGCATATTCGCTGTCCGGGTAGCCTTCGATCACGGCGCGCAAGGATTGCAGCGCTTGGAAGGTCAGCCCTTGGTCGCGGCCCACTTCGTCGATCTGATCGTAATAGCTCAGCGCCAAGAGGTACTGCGCATAGGCGGCATCGTCATCGGCGGGGTAGAAATCAATGAAACGCTGCGCGGCGGAGCGGCTGTTGGGATAGTCCTGATCCTTGTGATAGGCGAAAGCCTGCATGATCAGGGCGCGTTTGGCCCATTCGGAATAGGGATAGAGACGCTCGATCTCGGCGAAATAGAATGCCGCTTCGCCGGGGTTGTTGTTGGTCAGCTCATATTCGCCGCGCTCGAAAATCTGCTCGGCCGAATAGGTTTCAAGCGGAATTTCCTGCGGGTTGAAGAAGTTCCCGTCAGAGCGTCCGTCACCACCGCCGCAGGCCGCCAATGTCGCGACCAGAAGCACCGCACTGATCGTCCGCTTGCGCGATCCCGCTACCGTCATGCCCGCACCCCTTGCATCGTCCAACCCATGGTCTTTGACCCTCTTGCGCATGTGACTAGCACAATAAACTGCGTTGCAAAACGCCCATTCCGCCCCCGTCCGCAGGCGGCTGCGCGGCGGCGCATCGCTGGGTCAGGCTTGTCACTTCGGCTTAGTGAATACAAGGCATTGGCAGGGCGTTCAATGGCACTTCGCCGCCTAAGCGCCCTGCGCTTCCCGGTGCCGTTCCCCCACCCCGGGATCAGGCAACCTGCGGGATTTCGTCCCAGATCAGACCGGAGCCGGGCAGCCGCGCCGTTTGCGCCGCATCGCAGGCCACCAGACGCACGGCATCCGGCGTAGCAAAGAGCGCGCGCAGCAGCGTGTTGGTCAGCGAATGGCCCGCGCGTTTGCCTTCGTAATGGCCCAACAGCGGCGCCCCGGCCAGCGCCAGATCGCCGAGCGCGTCGAGCATCTTGTGGCGCACAGGCTCATCCGCGTGGCGCAGGCCGCCGGGGCTGACGACGGCATCGCCGTCGAAAACCACCGCGTTCTCACCCGCTTCGCCACCAAGCGCCAGACCATTGGCCTGCATCGCCTCGACATCCGCCTGACGGCAAAAGGTGCGGCTGTCGCAGAGTTCACGCGCGAAGGAGCCGTTGTTCATCACCAGCGACTTGCGCTGCTGGCCGATGGCGGCATCAGCAAAGTCGATCTCAAAGTCGATGCGCAGCGTATCGGCGGGCGAGATGGTCGCAACCGCGTCGCCATCCTGCACGGTGACGGTTTTCAGCACTTCGAAGGCCATCACGGGGGCTGCAAGCTGGCGCAGACCGCGCTGCATGATCCCGCGCACGAAAGGCACGGAGGAGCCATCAAGGATCGGCACTTCGGGGCCGTCGATCTCAATCAAAAGGTTGTGGATGCCACAGCCCGCCACGGCGGCCATCAGATGCTCGACGGTCGAGATCGACAGGCCGGTGGGGTTTTCCAGCTTGGTGCAGAGCGGCGAGCGGTTCACCGCGTCCCAGCGGGCGGGGATCAGACGGTCACCGACCGCCACATCGCTGCGCGAAAACCAGATGCCGTGATGGGCCGACGCCGGGCGCAGTGTCACCGTCGCAGGCAGACCGGAGTGCAGGCCTGTGCCAGTAAAACTTACCGCTGATTTGATCGTTGTCTGCACCGGGTCATCCTCAAGCTTCGAACATCTTCTTGTGTGTTAAACTCTGGATTAAGGGGCGGGTTCGTTTTGCTCAACTCAATCTTTGCAACGGTCTGAAACATCACTGCAACATTTGAGCGCGGCTGCGCTTACTCGGGGGCAAGGCGCTGTTCTAAAAAGAAAAAGGGCCGCCCTAAGGCGACCCTTTCGTCATCTATCGTGATCAGTTCAGTTGGCCTGACGGCGCAGGAACGCAGGGATTTCGATGCGTTCTTGATCGGGATCGTTGTTTTCCTGCGGCTGCGGCGCGGCGGCAGAGGCGCGGGTTTGCACCGGCGGCTGCTGACGCGCGGGGCGGGCTTGCGCCTCGCCTTCGGCGTGGCCGGTCATCCGGTTGATCAGGGAGTTGATGCCGAAACGGCTCTTGTCGCCCTGTTCACCCTGCTGCTGCTGGGCCTGACGGTGCTGCTCGGGCGCGGCCTTCTGTGCGGCGGCGCGCAGGCGGGCCAGCGCTTCGGGGGACGGTGTGCCGGGGGTCGGCGCACGCGGTGCGACGAAGGCTTCGGGCTCAGCTTCGATGTTCTCTTCCTGACGCGGCTCGAATGCGGCGACCTCAGGCTGGTAGGCCGGTGCGGGCAGACCGTCGTCATCTTCGACAACGTTCTCGTCCTCATACTGGTCCTGCTCGCGCTGTGTCGGCTGGAGGTCTTGGAACAGAGCCGCCTGCTCAACTTCCTGCGGCGCTTCGGCAGCCACGGAGGCAGCGACCGGCGCCTGCGCGGCGGACACCTGCGCCACATCGTCAACCGATACGTTCTGACGCAAAGGCTGGCTCATGGAGCGGCGCGGGACCGGGATTTCGGTGTTCACATCAGTGGCGTCGATGCCGGTGGCGACAACGCTGACGCGCATCAGGCCACCAAGGCTTTCGTCCAGCGTGGAGCCGACGATGATGTTCGCTTCGGGGTCCACTTCCTCGCGAATGCGGTTGGCCGCTTCGTCGAGTTCGAACAGGGTAAGGTCCTGACCGCCGGTGATGTTGATGAGCACGCCCTTGGCACCGCGCAGGCTGATTTCGTCCAGCAGCGGGTTGGCGATGGCCTTCTCGGCGGCTTGGATGGCGCGATCTTCGCCCTCGGCCTCGCCTGTTCCCATCATCGCCTTGCCCATCTCGTCCATCACGGCGCGGACATCGGCGAAGTCGAGGTTGATGAGGCCCGGACGGACCATCAGGTCGGTCACGCCCTTCACACCTTGGTACAGCACGTCATCGGCAAGCGAGAAGGCTTCGGTGAAGGTGGTCTTTTCGTTTGCCAGACGGAAGAGGTTCTGGTTCGGAATGATGATCAGCGTGTCGACGACCTTTTGCAGCGTCTCAACACCGTCTTCGGCCTGACGCATGCGCTTGGCGCCTTCGAATTGGAAGGGCTTGGTCACGACGCCGACGGTCAGCACGCCCAGTTCACGCGCGGCCTGCGCGATGATCGGAGCCGCCCCGGTGCCGGTGCCGCCGCCCATGCCAGCGGTGATAAAGCACATATGCGCGCCAGCAAGGTGGTCGACGATCTGCTCAATGCTCTCTTCGGCAGCGGCAGCACCCACAGAGGCACGCGCGCCCGCGCCCAGACCTTCGGTCACTTTGATACCCAGCTGCACGCGGTTCTCGGCCTGCGCCTGTTGCAGCGCCTGTGCGTCGGTGTTGGCCACGACGAAATCAACACCGTCAAGTTGCTTTTCGATCATGTTGTTGACCGCGTTGCCGCCTGCCCCGCCAACACCGAAGACGGTGATACGGGGTTTCAGATCATCATGTCCTGGCATTGAAAGGTTGAGTGTCATGTGCTGTCCGCCTGTCCAGTTATCCGCGTTCTGCGGGAGTTTTTCGACCAAATTTACCCGACCCTACCGGGCTAGGGCCGCATCGTCACCTAAAAAACATCGTTTTGACGCTAAATATGGGCAGAAACTTGCCAGTTTCCGCCTTATCTCGGGCTTCTCACCCGATATTGGGGTCACCAGTTGTCTCTAAACCATTTCACCGCGCGTTTGAGCGAGCGGGACGGGTAGCGATCGGCGGGAATGTCAAAATCCCACCATTCGTCCTGCGGATGCGCCGCGAAAAGCGCAAGCCCCACGGCAGAGGCAAAGCCCGGCCCCGTCGCGGCCTGCGGCAGCCCATGCACGCGCAGCGGGCGTCCCAGACGAACCTGCTGGCCAAGGATCTTGCTGGCCAGCCCGTCAAGGCCCGGTATCTGACTGCCCGCCCCGGTAAGCACAATTTGTTGGCTTGGCAAGTGGTCGAAACCGGCGGCATCCAGCCGAACGCGGACCTCTTCGAGGATCTCTTCGACCCGGGGGCGCATGATGCCGATCAACTCCGCCCGGCTGGCGGTGCGGCGGTCGTGTTCGTAATCGCCGGTCTCGCCGCCGATCTCGATCATGTCGCGGTCGTCCATACCGGTGGCATGCACCCCGCCGTAGAAGGTCTTGATCCGCTCGGCATTGGCCATCGGCACTTGCAGACCCATGGAGATGTCGGAGGTAACGTGATCCCCGCCCATCCGCACCGTATCGGCATAGATCATATGTTTCTTGATAAAGATCGACAGGCCGGTGGTGCCACCGCCAAAGTCGATACAGGCGGCACCTAGCTCCTGCTCATCCTCAACCAGCGCCGAGATGCCCGAGGCGTAGGAGGAGGAGGCGATCCCCGCAAGTTCCAGATCACAGCGTTTGATGCAATGGGCCAGATGCTGCACCGTATCGGCGTCAACGGTCAGCATATGCATATCCACCGACAGGCTGTTGCCCAGCTGGCCGCGCGGGTCGGCCAAACCGCTGCGGTGATCCAGCGCGAAGTTCACCGGCTGGGCGTGCAGCACCTCGCGGCCCTCGCCATATTCCGGCACGTCGCAGCCCGCCAGCACCCGCGCCACGTCTTGCTCCGAGACCGACTGCCCCTCCAACTCGACCGAGGCGTCGAGCCCATAGCTGCGCGGCTCCCCGCCCGAGAAACAGGCGATGACGTGATCGACGCGAATACCAGCCATTTTCTGCGCGGCCTGAAGCGCGGTGCGGATCGCGCGCTCAGTCTCGCCCATGGCGCAAATCTCACCAAAGCGGACCCCGCGTGAGCGGGTGGTCGCCGCCCCGATAACCCGGAACCCCGACTGCCCGGCCAAGGACCCGATGTCGCCGCTGTCGCTATCAAGCCCCGCACCGTCAAAGCGCAGCACCAGACAGGCGATCTTGGAGCTGCCCACATCCAAAATGGCGACCACCCCGCGTTGGATCGCCAATTTGCGCATGTGCCGCATCGAACGCTGACTGTCGTATAGGTCCATCATTTCGTTACTGTCCCGATTCCAATGGCCATCTTACTGGCCGGAAAGCTGCCTGATGTGCCACCATTCGCGGGTGGCATCTTCGTTCATTCTAAGGGTCGGTCTTGCCGCCAACCGCATGTCCACACGCGCCACATCCCGCGTAAGAACCTCTTGCGCGCCTTCCAGCGCGATCACCCGTTCCAGCGCTTGCAGCGCGTTTTCTACGGGCAACATGATCGTTTGATCGCGGTCCAGCACCACGTCCCAGCGGCGCTGGCCGACGCGGACCAAACCGCGCAGCCGGTCGCCCAAGACATTCGCGGCCCCGATCAGCTTGAGCGCCTCGGGCACCGCTTTGTCGGCCCCTGCCCCGGCGATCAGCGGCAGTTCGGCATGATCGCGCCGCGCCTCGATCCGTGCCACATGGGCACCGGTATTGTCCACCAGCGCCAGCCCCGTTTCACTGCGCCAGACGGCCACAGGCACGCGCGGGGTCACGTCGATTTGCAGCACGCCGCCGGGGCGGATGCGCACATTGGCCTGTTTCACCCCGTCGATATCGGTGATCTTCTCACGGATTTGCGGCAGGTCGAGATCGAAGGAGGACAGCGGAAATTCCAGCGGCAGCGCGGTGCGGATTTCGGTCGAGAGCATATCGCTCGCCCCGTCGATGGCCATGAGTTTGACCATGAACTCAGGCCGCTCTTCGATGCTGGCGCGGACATCGGCGATGGCCTGCACCACGGTGCCGCGCCGCTCTTCGTCCGCCATATAGATCGTGCCCGCCAGCAGGCTCAGCGTGAAGGGCAGCCCCACGCGCAGGGCAAAGCGGAAACCCGGCGTCAGCATCAACCGCTGCATGCGCCATGACCACCGCGATGGGGCGGGATCGGCCTTGACCATTTCCGGGCGGCGGCGGATCAGCGATCGCATGTAGCGTCCTCCACCATCCAGGCGCAAAGCTCAGGGAAAGAAATGCCGCAGGCGGCGGCCTGCTCAGGCGAGAGCGAAGTGGCGGTCATGCCGGGCTGGGTGTTGGTCTCCAACAGGATCAGCCCCTCGGGGCCGCGCGCCTCGTCCCAGCGAAAATCGGTGCGGCTGATGCCCTTGCAGCCAAGCGCCGCATGGGCGCGGCGGGCATAGTCGAAACACAGATCGGTAATCTCTTGCGGCAGATCGGCGGGCACCACATGGCGCGAACCGCCGGGCTTGTATTTCGCGTCATAGTCATACCAGCCGGTGGTGATGATATCCGTCACCGCCAACGCCCGGTCGCCCATCACGGTGGTGGTCAGCTCACGCCCCGGCGCGAAAGTCTCAACCATCACCTCGGCGGGCATGTCTTCGGACAGTTGCGGCGGGCCGTTGTTTTCCTCGGCCACGAGGTAGACCCCAACCGAAGAGCCTTCGTTGTTGGGTTTGACCACATAGGGCGGCGCCATGACATGGGCGGCCATCACATCGGCCTTGGGCGCGATGACGCTTTCCAACACAGGCAGCCCCGCGTGGCGGAACACATCCTTGGAGCGCTGCTTGTCCATCGCAAGCGCCGAGGCCAGCACGCCGGAATGGGTGTAGGGCAGCTTGAGCCACTCTAGCAGCCCCTGCACACAGCCATCCTCGCCCCAACGGCCATGCAGGCAATTCAGAACGGCATAGGGGTTGAGATCGGCCAGAACAGCTGGAAGATCGCGGTCGGCTTCGACCTCGATCACGTTATATCCACCATGTTCCCGCAAGGCAGCGGCGCATGCACGCCCACTGGACAGGGACACCTCACGCTCGGCCGAGGGGCCACCCATCAATACCGCCACTGTCGGGGTCTGTCCGCTCGACTTACCCACCAAAGTGCCTCTTCGCCTCGGACCGTTTGCGGCCCCTATCGTTGTTTTCTTTGCTTCTGCCGTGGCTTAGCTGCTGCGCCGCGGCTTAGCTTTGCGGCGCCGGATCGCCCAATTTCTCACCGACGCGCTTAATTTCCCATTCTAGCCTTATACCGCTTGAAGCGTAAACCTTTTTTCGCACCTCTTCGCCCAATGTCTCAAGATCATGGGCCGTGGCGCCGCCGGTGTTGATCAGGAAGTTTGAGTGTTTCGGGCTCATCTGCGCGCCGCCTACGGTGGCCCCGCGCATCCCGGCGTCGTCGATCACTTTCCACGCCTTCAGATCATGCACATCATCCGCCTTCCCGGTCGAAGAGAAGCCCGCCGGGTTGCGGAAAGTGGATCCGGCGCTGCGGTCTTTCGTGGGCTGGCTCTCATCCCGTTTGGCAAGCTGCTGCTCCATCCGGGCGTGCAGCTCCTCCGGCTCGCCTTTGGGCGGCGCAAAGGTCGCCCCGATCAGCACCGCGCCGGGCGACAGATCGCTCTGCCGATAGCGGAAGTTGAGGTCATCTGCCGTCAGGGTCACCACCTCGCCCGCGCGGGTCACAGCCTGAGCCGAGACGAAGTGATCCGCCGTGTAGCTGCCGTAACAACCCGCATTCATGCGCAACGCGCCGCCGATGCTGCCGGGAATGGTGCGCAGAAAGGTCAGATCCAGCCCCGCATCCGCCGCCTTGCGTGCCACATGGGCATCGAGCGCTGCGGCCCCCGCCGTCACCTGATCGCCGTCGACCTCGATCCCGTTGAAACCACGGCCCAGCCGGATCACCACCGCCCGCAGCCCGCCATCGCGCACGATGAGATTGCTGCCCACCCCCATGGGGAAAACCGTCACCCCTTGCGGCAAACGCCGCATGAAAAGGCACAGGTCCTCCACATCGGCGGGTTGGAACAGGTAATCCGCAGGGCCGCCGACGCGGAGCCATGTCAGGTCGCTCAGGGCGCGATTTGGGGTCAGCCTGCCGCGCAGGTCGGGGATATTCAGCTTAATCATGGCGCCGGACTTAGCGCATTTGCACGGCAGGGCAAACCATCAAGAAGACGGCGAATCGACGCGGCTCTCGCGCCAGCGTTTGGCCACTCGCCCCGCAAGCCAGCCCAGCCCGAAACCGCCCACGGCATAGAATAGGACGGAAAGCTGCGCCAAAAGCGCATGCGGCTCGAACACCCGCGCATCCAGCCCGAAAACCATCCATGTGGCGTTGAGCGCAAAGCCTGTCGCCAGCACGAGAAAAAACCACAGCACACGGGCGCGAAAACCGGTCCAGATACAGGCGATCATCCAGACCGCAAAGACCGACAGCAGCGCCACGAGGGTCGGCGTCAGGGTCATTCCGCCGGGCCTTTGACCCGGCCTGCCCCGCGGCGCAGCCAGCGCACGAAATAGACCACGGGCCAGCGCAGCACCGAACAGCCCCCCGCCAGCACCAACAGGCCCAGCCACGGGCCGTGCTGAGCGGTGACGAAACCCACAATCGGTATTCCCACGGCGATCAGCAGATAGGCGCTGCGCCAGTGGGAATCCTTGCTCGGCGTCATGGCAAGGATATTCGCGATCACGAACCAGAAACAGGCAAGGATGAGAGACAGGCTCATTTCGGCAGCTCCGGCTCTTGGCCCCGCAGCCGCGCCAAGAGATAGCGCAACGGGTTGCGGAACATCGACAGGAACGCCAGCAGCGCCAAAAGCGCATAGGCCCAAGACTGGGTCACACCGATGGCGATGATCAGCAAGGGCGCGGCAATCAGCAGAACCACCCCCGGCAGGTATTGAGAGCGCAGCGGCAGCATGGCCACGGTCACGGCGGCGAAGACCCAGAGGATCGACAGCCAGACGAGGGTCACGCAGCCGCCCCCTTGGCCGCGCGCAGCGCCTCGGGCAAGTCATTGGCCCAGCCGCTGATCGTACCCGCCCCAAGGCAGACCACCATATCGCCCGGGCGCGCCTCGCGCAGGACCAGTTGGGTCAGCGCCTCGGCATCCTCGACCGCATAGGCATGGCGATGGCCGTGCTGGATCAATCCCGCGACCAGCCCGTCACGGTCCGCACCGGGAATGGGCTCTTCGCCCGCGGCATAGACATCGGCAATGCCCACCACATCGGCATCGTTGAAACAGGCGCAGAACTCGTCAAAGTGATGCGACAGACGGGAATAGCGGTGCGGCTGGTGCACGGCGATCACGCGGCCCGCGCTGGCCTGCCGCGCGGCTTTCAGCACGGCGGCAATCTCAACCGGGTGGTGGCCATAGTCGTCGATGATGGTCACGCCGTCCACCTCGCCCACGCGGGTAAAGCGGCGGTTCACCCCGCCAAAGCTGCCCAAAGCGTCGCGGATTTGCTCAAGCTTCATCCCAAGATGCCGCGCCACGGTCACCGCCGCCAGCGCGTTTGATACGTTGTGATCGCCGGGCATCGGCAGGGCGCAGTTTTCGATCACCTTGTCTTCGGACTGAAGATGCACGTCGAAATGCGCCACCCCGTCTTTATAATGCAGCCCCACGGCGCGGACATCGGCCTGCGCGTTGAACCCATAGGTCATCACCCGGCGGTCGGTAAGCTTGCCCACAAGCGACTGCACTTCCGGGTGATCGGTGCAACAGACCGCCAGCCCGTAGAAGGGGATGTTTGAGACGAAGTTCAAAAACCCCTGCCGCAGCGTGTCGAAGTCGCCCCAATGCTCCATATGCTCGGGGTCGATATTGGTGACGATGGCGATGGTGGCGGGCAAACGGTTGAAACTGCCGTCGCTCTCATCCGCCTCGACCACCATCCAGTCGCCCTGCCCCATCCGCGCGTTGGAGCCATAGGCATGGATGATGCCGCCGTTGACGACCGTGGGGTCAATGCCGCCCGCGACCAGCAGTTCTGCGACCAGCGTGGTGGTCGTCGTCTTGCCATGGGTCCCCGCTACGGCGATGTTGGACTTGAGCCGCATCAGCTCGGCCAGCATCTCGGCCCGGCGGACGACCGGCAGGCCACGGCGGCGCGCCTCGTCCAATTCGGCATTGCCCGGCTTGATCGCCGAAGAGATCACGACCACGGCCGCGCCTTCGATATTCTCAGCCGCCTGCCCCTCGAAGATGCGCCCACCCAATTCGGCCAGCCGCACGGTGATCTTGGTGGTTTTGAGGTCCGACCCCTGCACCTTGTAGCCGTGGTTCAAGAGCACTTCGGCGATGCCGGACATGCCGATGCCGCCGATGCCGACGAAATGGATCGGGCCGACATCGGTCGGCAGTTTTGTGGCGGCGGCGTTCATTGCGGGTGTTCCTCTTCTGCGGGGGTGAGCGTGCCTTGGGCGGCAAGCTGCTCAACCATATCGGCCAATGTCTCGGCCGCGTCGGGTTTGCCGACCGAAAGCGCGGCGCGCGCCATCTGCATTGCCCCTTCGGGCATCTCAAGCACGGCGAGGATCTGGTCGGTCATGATATCTGGATTGGCTTTGCGTTCGGGCACCATGATCGCGGCCCCGGCTTCGACCAAGCCGCGGGCATTGGCGCTTTGGTGATCCCCCGCCGCGGCGGCAAAGGGGATCAGGATCGACGGACGCCCGATCACCGACAGGTCGGCCACGCTGGAGGCACCGGAGCGGCTGATCACCAGCTGCGCCTCGGACATGCGGCGGGGCACATCATCAAAGAAGGGCCGCACATCGGCGCTGATCCCGGATTCGGCGTAGTAGTCCGCCACCCGCTGGCCGTCTTCGTCGCGGGCCTGATGGCTGACACGGATGTTGCGGATCATGTTCATCGGCAGGGCCGCAAGTGCCGGGGGCACCACGTCCGAAAGGATGCGCGCGCCTTGGCTGCCGCCCATCACCAAGACCTCCATCGGGTAGTCACCCGGCGGGATATAGGCGGCACCGGCGCGGTCCAGCACGGCGGCGCGAACGGGATTGCCCACATGCCAGCCCTGCACGCCCTCGGGCAGCTTGGTGGGCCAGATGCCACAGGCCACGGCGTGGACCCGTTTGGCAAAAATCTCATTCACGCGGCCCAGAATGCCGTTCTGCTCGTGGATCATCCGGGGCATGCGCAGCGCCCAAGCGGCGCCGAGCGCGGGGATCGACGGGTAACCGCCAAAGCCCACCACGACCGAAGGCCGGTCGCGCAGCATATTCAGCCCCGAGCGGACCACACCGGCGGCGATGCGGAAGGGCACCAGCGCCTTGACCACCACCCCCCCCCGGGCAAAGGTGGCGCTGCTGATCTGGGTAATCTCAACCGCTTCGG
Source organism: Sulfitobacter sp. 1A12779 (assembly GCF_043557315.1). Classification (NCBI taxonomy): domain Bacteria; kingdom Pseudomonadati; phylum Pseudomonadota; class Alphaproteobacteria; order Rhodobacterales; family Roseobacteraceae; genus Sulfitobacter; species Sulfitobacter sp. 1A12779. Next base: position 381,178 of record NZ_JBIFFU010000002.1, on the reverse strand, counting down.
GAAAGCCGCCGGTATAGCGCGCGCCGCGCGCATCGGTGCTGAGCTTCACCCGCCAGCCGCGCTTCAACATCACCTCGGCCAAGGCCTGCGCGGGAAACATATGCCCACCGGTCCCCCCGGCGGCGATGATCAACAGTGGGGCGGCCATCAGCGGCGGCCCCGGCCCAGAATGTCGCTGATCTCACCCTGCGGGCGGGTCCGGGTAAAGGCCAACAGCATGCCCACGGCGATGCCGCTGGCGATCACCGAAGAGCCGCCGTAGCTCACGAAAGGCAGGGTCATGCCCTTGGCGGGCAAAAGCCGCACTGCCACACCCATGTTGATCATTGCCTGTACTCCGAATGTGCAGGCCAGCCCGGTTCCGGCCAGCCGGATGAAGGGGTCACGCTCGCGCACCAGACGCAGCAGCGACCGGACGACCACGACAGTATATAGGGCGATAATGCAGACGACCATGATCAGGCCATATTCCTCGGCGGCGACGGCGATGATGAAGTCGGTATGCGCGTCAGGCAGCGACCATTTCACCTCGCCCTCGCCCACGCCTACGCCGAACAACCCGCCCTCGCGGATGGCATTTGTGGCATAGCCAAGCTGGGTGGTCGGATCGACATCGACGCTGAGAAAGCCGTCGATCCGCCGCGCGAAGTGCTCGGAATTGGAATAGGCGAATGTGCCCGCCAGAACGACAAGCCCCGCCATGCCGACCAACAGCACCATCGGCGCGCCGGCGACGAAATACATCACGCCCCAGCCAAACAGCACAAGGCAGGCCTGTCCGAAGTCGGGCTGCATCGCCAGCATCAGAACGATAGAGATACAAAGCGCGAAGGACCATGATTTACCCGGAGGGCCGTTGATCTCGGTCGCGGCGGCCATCATCCATGCGGCGGCGACCATGAAACCGGGTTTCAGAAATTCGGAGGGCTGGAACGAGGCGAAACCCAGCGAATACCAGCGCGTCGCCCCTTTGCCGAAATCAGTGCCGAAGAAAGGCAACAGCGCCAGCGCCACGAAGGCCACCACAAAGCCCAGCACTGCCAGACGCCGCACCAGCACCGGGGACATCATCGAGGTCAGCAGCATCGCGATCAGCGCCAATCCGCCGAAGAACGCCTGCCGCTGCACATAGTGGAAAGCGTCAAAGCCGTTTTTCGCGGCCAAGGGCGGGGATGCGGCCAGCCCCAAAAGCATGCCGACGGCAAAAAGGATCAACACGCAGGACAAAGCCCAACGGTCGACCGTGCGCCACCATTTTGGAAGGATCGGTTCACCATCCCGCACCGGGACCGCGCCATAGACCATCTCTGTCATGGGTATCTGCCTTAACTGCCTCAACGGCCCCTTTGCGGGGTCTCATCCGGGCAGAATAGCCCGAATTGTCATATGAAGCTAGTGCATTTCACCCCGCTAAGGCGGGCGGGGTCAGCGGGGCTTTGCCAAGCCCCGCCGCCGGGCGATCAGCTCGCCCTTTCAGGTCGCACGCAATCAGGCGGCCTTATGGGTGCCGCGCACCGGGTAGCCCTTGTCGCGGACGAATTTGAGGCCGTTCAGCAGACCTTCCAACTCGGGCCGCGCGAAGGGCGCGTTGGAAATGTCGATGATCTGCACCTTGCCTTCGTCGTTGATGACGAAGGTCGCAGGTTCGGCGAAGGGCCGGTCGGTCTCCTGCGGGCTGCGCGGGTCAGAGATGTAGAGCCCCAGTTCCGCCATCTGGTCGAGGCTGAGGTCATAGCCGATGGGCAGGGTCAGGCTGTCTTCCTCGGCCATGGCCTTGGCCTTCTCTTCGGGGTCGCCGGAGACAGCAATCACATCGACGCCGATCTCATGGAACTGGCTTTGCAGCTTTTCCAATTGCGCGAGATACTTTTTGCAAATCGGGCAGTGCAGGCCGCGGTAGACCACCACCAACTGCCAATCGCGCCCCTCTTGTGGCTGGCCCAAGGTCAGCGTGCCGCCGCCGAGCTTGGCCACATCCATTTTCGGAAAATCCTGTTCTGCGGCCAGTTTGGTCATTCTCTGCTCCTTTCGTCAGTTGCGTTGCACCCCAGCTATGGCGCCTTGGCAAAGCGGCAACCGGTCTCACGTCTTCTTGACCGGGGCGGCACATTGAGGCAGAGCGCGCCCATGCAAGTCGATACAGCCATTATCGGAGCCGGTGCCGCAGGCATGATGTGCGCTGCCCATGCGGGCGGGCGGGTGCTGGTGGTGGACCATGCCAAAGCCCCGGGCGAGAAGATCCGCATCTCGGGTGGCGGGCGCTGCAACTTCACCAATATGTATTGCGAACCGCAGGCATTTCTCAGCCAGAACCCGCATTTCGCCAAATCCGCTTTGGCCCGCTACACGCAGTGGGATTTCATTGAGTTGGTCGACCGTCACGGCATCGCGTGGCATGAGAAAACCCTCGGCCAGCTTTTCTGCGACACCAGCGCGAAAGAGATCATCGCCATGCTGCGCGGCTTGATGCAGCAGGCCGGGGTCGATCTGCAACTGAAGAGCAGTGCCAGCAATTTCGCGAAGGTCGATGGGCAGTTCAGCTTCGACCTGCAAACGCCTGATAAGTTGGTGAAAGTCACCGCCCGAAACCTCGTGATCGCCACCGGGGGCAAGTCGATCCCCAAGATGGGCGCGACCGGGGTCGCCTATGACATCGCGCGCCAATTTGGGCTGAGCGTTACCGATACGCGGGCCGGGCTGGTGCCCTTTACCTTTGCCGAAGGCCGCTTCGCGCCGCTGGCCGGTGTGGCCACCCCGGCGCGTATCACCGCCGGAGAGGCCGCGTTTGACGAGGCACTGCTCTTCACCCATCGCGGCCTCTCTGGCCCCGCCGTCTTGCAGGCCTCCTCCTACTGGCGCGAAGGCGAGCCGATCACCGTGAACCTCGCCCCCGAAGGCACCCTTCTGGACGCGCTTCGCGACCAGCGGCAACGCGCGGGGCGGCGGAACTTCACCACCGTGCTCGCCCAACATCTGCCCGCGCGGCTGGTGGAGCATTTGGGGCAGACGTTCGACCTGTCGGGCAATCTGGCGGATTGGTCCGACGCGCGGCTTTCCGCATTCATCACAGGCATCGAGAACTGGCAGTTCCACCCCGGCGGCACCGAAGGATATCGCACGGCAGAGGTCACTCTGGGCGGGGTCGATACCGACGGGCTATCCTCCAAGACCATGGCGGCGAAAGAGGTGCCGGGGCTCTATTTCATCGGCGAGGCCGTGGATGTGACCGGTTGGCTCGGCGGCTATAACTTTCAGTGGGCGTGGTCTTCGGGCATGGCGGCGGCAAGGGCGATTGCGGGCTAGGCACCGCCCTACTCCGCCAGCACCTTCTGTACCTGCGCCACGAAATCCTCGCCGCGGCGCTCGAAACTGTCGTATTGATCGAAACTCGCTGCCGCCGGGGCCAGCAGGACCACATCGCCCTCTTCGGCCTCTGCCGCCGCCCGCGCCACGGCCTCTTCCATCGTGCCGCAGACTTCGGTCTCAGCGGTGAGTTGCATGGCGAAATGCGCGGCTTCGCGCCCGATCACATAGGCTTTGCGGACCGATCCTTGCGCCTCTGCCAACCCATTCAGACCGCCCTCTTTCTCAAGCCCGCCGCAGATCCAGCGGATATTCTTGAACGCTGCCAGCGCCTTGGCCGCGCTGTCGACATTGGTGGCCTTGCTGTCATTGACGTAGCGGACGCCATGCGCCTCGGCCACGGTCTGGCTGCGGTGCGGAAGGCCACCGAAACTGTGAAACGCCGCCTCGATCACCCGCGGGGCAAGGCCAAGCGCCCGGCAGGCGGCATAGGCGGCGCAGGCGTTCTGGTGGTTATGCGCGCCCGGCAGCCCTTGGATGTTGCGCAGGTCGATTGCGCCGACCTGCTTGCCGCGCCGATATTCGCTCAAGAAACCCTTTCGGGCAAAGACATGCCAGCCGGGCCCCGCAAGCTTGGTCTCGGCGCTGATGCGGATCACCCGGTCGTCGCTCGGCCCCTCGCTGAGTTGCCCGGCAAGGAAGCGGCCCTCGGCCTCATCCACGCCGATCACCGCGCGGTCCGGGCCACCTTCGGCAAAGAGGCGACGCTTCGCGGCATAGTAGCCCCCCATCCCCGCATGACGGTCCAGATGGTCGGGGCTGAGATTGGTGAAAACCGCCACATCCGGCGTCAGCGCGCGCGCCAGTTCGGTCTGGTAGCTGCTAAGCTCCAGCACCACGACCTCCCCATCCACGGCGGGATCAAGGTCCAACACACCGCGCCCAATGTTGCCCGCCAATTGGCAAGGCCGCCCGACATGCTCAAGGATGTGGTGGATCAGCGCCGAAGTCGTCGATTTCCCGTTCGAGCCGGTTACCGCCACCACCCGCGGGGCCACGTCATAATGATCCCATGCCAGCGTGGCGAAGCTTTGGAAGAAAAGGCCGATGTCATTATCCACCGGCACCCCTGCGGCAAGCGCCGCCGCCACCACCGGGTTCGGCGCGGGGTAGAGATGCGGGATGCCGGGGCTGACGATCAGCCGGGCGATCTTGTCCAAGGCACCGGGGGCGTTGAGATCGACACAGGCGAAGCCTTCCCGCTCGGCCCGTGCTCGTGCGGCGGGGTTGTCGTCCCAGCAGCTGACCTTGGCCCCGCCCGCTTGCAACGCGCGCGCCGCACTCAGGCCCGAGCGGCCCAATCCCAGCACCGCCACGCGTGCGCCTTCCAAGCCCTGTACTGGAATCATCTGCAATCCCCTGCTACCCGTTGACCCCAGAATGGGGGCATGATGCGCCCATCACAAGCCAGAGGCCGCCGAAGATGTCCAGCCCCGCCAAACCTGACCTTGACGATGTGTTGCCGCGCCTCAATGCCATGATGCGCGAGGATAACCACTGGGGCGATGTGGCGGCCTATATTCCGCAACTGGCCAAGGTGGACCCGGCGCAATTCGGCATCGCCGTGGTGACCGCGGATGGCAAATGTCATGTGGCGGGCGACACGCAGGTGCCCTTTTCGGTCCAGTCCATCACCAAAGTCTTTACGCTGGCCATTGCCCTTGGCCGCTCGGGCGACCAGCTCTGGCACCGCGTGGGGCGGGAGCCTTCGGGCCGGGCCTTCAACTCCATCGTGCAGTTGGAGCAGGAACAGGGGCGCCCGCGCAATCCCTTCATCAACGCAGGCGCGATCGTCACCACGGACGAAGTCTTGGGCAACCGCGAGCCGCGCGAGGCGCTGGCCGAGATCCTGCGTTTCGTGCGCGAAGCGGCGGGGACGGACGACATCCACATCAATGACACCGTCGCCGCGTCAGAGACCGATTTCGGCCACCGCAACTTTGCGCTGGCGCATTTTCTGGCGAGCTACGGGAACCTCATCAACGCGCCGGACCGGACGCTTGGCACCTATTTCCACCATTGCGCGATGGAGATGACGGTGGAGCAACTGGCGATGGCGGGCCGTTTCCTAATCGAAGCCCCCGACGTGCCGCGCTTGGTGGCCCCCAGCCGCATCCGACGGCTCAACGCGCTGATGCTGACCTGCGGGCATTACGACGGATCGGGCGATTTCGCCTATCGCGTGGGCCTGCCGGGCAAGTCCGGTGTGGGCGGCGGCATCCTTGCCATCGTGCCGGGGCGGGCCAGCATCGCGGTCTGGTCCCCGGGGCTCAACCGCTATGGCAACAGCCAAAAGGGCACCGAAGCACTGGCCCTTTTGGCGCGTCACATGGATTGGTCGATCTTTTAAGGGCTTAGCGCACCTTCAGCGTCGCCAGACCCAGCAGGGCGAGGATAAGTGAGATGATCCAGAAGCGGATCACGATCTGCGGCTCGGCCCAGCCCTTTTTCTCGTAATGATGGTGGATCGGCGCCATCAGGAAGACGCGCTTGCCGGTGCGCTTGAAGTAGAGCACCTGCACGATGACCGAGAGCGCCTCGACCACGAAGAGCCCGCCAACGACCGCCAGCACCAGCTCGTGCTTGGTGGCCACGGCGATGGCGCCCAAGGCCCCGCCAAGCGCAAGCGAGCCGGTGTCGCCCATGAAGACGGCGGCGGGCGGCGCGTTGTACCACAGGAACCCGAGGCCGCCACCGAAGAGACCGGCGGTGAAGATCAGGATCTCGCCCGTGCCCGGAACGTAATGCACGTCAAGATAATCGGTGAAGTCGACCCGCCCCACGGCATAGGCGATGACGCCAAGCGCTCCGGCGGCGATCATCACCGGCATGATGGCCAGACCATCCAAACCGTCGGTCAGGTTTACCGCATTGGCGGAGCCGACGATCACGATGATGGCGAAAGGCACGAAGAGCACCCCGAGGTTGATCAGCGTGTCTTTGAACACCGGCAGCGCAAGCTGGTACTGCAACTCTGCCGGATGGTATTGCGCGGCCCAATAGCCCGCGATGCCCGCGATCAGAAAGCCTAGCAAAAGCCGCAGCTTACCCGGCACGCCATCGGTGTTTTGCTTGCTGACCTTGGCGTGGTCGTCGGCATAGCCGATGGCGGCGAAACTCATGGTGACGAAAAGCACCAACCAGACGAAAGGATTGTCGAGCCGCGCCCAAAGCAGGGTCGAGGTCAGCAAGGCCCCCACGATCAGCAGCCCGCCCATGGTGGGCGTGCCCGCCTTGGCGAAATGCCCCTCAGGGCCGTCATCGCGGATCGGCTGGCCCTTGCCCTGCCGCTTGCGCAGCACTTCGATCAGCGGTTTGCCGAAGATAAAGCCGAACACCAATGCCGTCAGAAACGCCCCGCCCGCGCGGAAGGTGATATAGCGAAACAGGTTAAAAAAATCGCCGCCATCCGACAGCAGCGTCAACCAATAGAGCATATATCGCGTCCTAACTCATCATGTGGGGTGAATCGCCGATCAGGCGGTCGGGACCGGATGGCCCATTTTGCGGATGGCGTCAACAATACCGCCCAGCTTCATCGAAAGCGACCCTTTGATCAGCACGACATCGCCGGAATCGAGCCTTGCGCGGAGTCCTTGCAACATCTCTTCGGCGGTTTCCGTCCAATCACCGCGCTGATGTTCGGGCAGATTGTCGTAAAAGGCTTTCATCAACGGTCCGACGCAATGCACCACGTCAAGCGCGCGGGTGGCTTCCAGATCGGCGAGACCGGCGTGCAGCGCCACGGCCTCGGGGCCGAGTTCTTTCATATCGCCGACAAAGGCAATCCGCCGCCCCTTGCTGACGCGCCCAATGTCATGGGTGACTTCCGAGGCGGCCAGCACCTCAAGCGCGGCGGCCATGGAGGTCGGGTTGGCGTTATAGCTGTCGTCGATCAATTCCAGCGCAAGATAGGTGTCTATGGGATCGAGCTGGATGCGCTCGCGCACCCCGCGCCCGGCATAGGGCGACCAGCGGCCCAGCGATTGCACGGCCAGCGCCCGATCCGCGCCAAGCGCCTCGGCCACTGCCAGTGCGCCAAGCGCGTTCATCGCGAAATGCCGCCCCGGCGTGGCGATCTTGAAGATCAGCGGCGCGCCTTCGACCTCGGCCTGTGCCACGGTGGCATCGCCCTGAACCTTGACCTCGCCCAGCTTGTAGTGATGCCCTGCCTGACCAAAGGTCGTCTCGCGCAGGCCGCGCTCCAGCGCTTTGGCCAAGACGATATCGCTATGCGCGTGGTCGGCGTTGATCACCGCCACGCCGCCCGGCTCCATCCCGTCAAAGATGCTGGCTTTTTCCACCGCAATGGCGGCGACATCCTTGAAGGCTTCGAGGTGGACGGCGGCGACATTCGTGACCATCGCCGCATCGGGCCGCGCCTGTTTGGCGAGGGGCGCAATCTCTCCGGGGTGGTTCATGCCGATCTCGATCACCGCGTAATCGGTATCGCGCGGCATCCGCGCCAGTGTCAGCGGCACGCCCCAGTGGTTGTTATAGCTGTCGACGCTGGCATGGGCCCGGCCTTGATCGCCAAAGATCGCCAGCAGCATTTCCTTGGTCGAGGTCTTGCCGACGCTGCCGGTCACCGCCGCCACCTTTGCCTGCGGGCCGAGGCGGGCGCGCCCTGCCCGGCCAAGCGCTTCGAGCGCCTGCTGCACATCCTCAACGATCAGCAGCGGCGCATCCGTGGCCACGCCTTCGGGGATATGGGTCACGAGCGCGGCAGCGGCCCCTTTGTCGAGCGCTTGGGCCACAAATTCATGCCCGTCCCGCGCGGCCTTGAGTGCGACGAAGAGATCGCCGGGCTGCAAGGTCCGTGTGTCGATGGAAACACCGTTGCAAGCCCAATCGCCCTGCGCCTCCCCGCCCGTGGCCTCCGCCGCTTCGCTCGCTGTCCAAAGGCTCATGCCAATCTCCCGTCCAGTGCCGCCACGGCCACGCTGGCCTGTTCCACATCGTCGAAAGGCAGCACGTCGTCGCCCACGGTCTGCCCGGTCTCATGCCCCTTGCCCGCGATGAGCAGCGCGTCGCCCGGCTCTAGCGCATCCACCCCGCGCAGGATGGCTTCGGCGCGGTCGCCGACTTCCCAAGCCTCGGGTGCGCCGTCTAGCACGGCGGCACGGATGCTCGCCGGATCTTCGCTGCGCGGGTTGTCATCGGTGACGATGACCATATCCGCATGTTGCGCCGCCGCCTGCCCCATCAAGGGGCGCTTGACCCGGTCCCTATCACCGCCCGCGCCGACGATGGCGACAAGCCGGCCCATGACATGCGGGCGCATAGCGGCGAGTGCGGTGGCCACCGCATCGGGCGTATGGGCGTAATCGACGAAAACCGCCGCGCCATTGTCGCGGGTGGCGGCAAGCTGCATCCGGCCCCGCACGGTGGTGAGATGCGGCAGCGTGTCGAAGACCTCTTGCGGGTCGGCGCCGCAGGCAATGACCAACCCTGCGGCCAGCAAAACGTTATCGCCCTGAAAACCGCCGATCAGATTGAGCCGCTTTTGATAGGTCTTGCCGCGCCAGCTAAAGCGCAGGTCTTGACCCGTGGCATCGAACCGCTGGCCTTGCAGATGCAGATCGCCCCCGTCGCGGCCTATGGTGATCACCTCACAGCCCCGCGCGCGGGCGATGGCCGCGATGTCGACGCCTTTTTCATCGTCGATATTGACCACAGCCGTGCCATCCTCGGGCAGGACACGGGCGAAAAGCGCGGCTTTGGCGGCGAAATAGGCCTCGAATGTCTCGTGATAGTCCAGATGGTCTTGGGTGAAGTTGGTAAAGCCCGCCGCCTTGAGCGTCACCCCATCCAGCCGCCGCTGGTCGAGCCCATGGCTCGACGCTTCCATCGCGGCATGGGTGATGCCATTCGCCGCCGCCTCGGCCAGCGTGCGGTGCAGGGTGATCGGCTCGGGCGTAGTATGGGCCAAGGGGGCGGCCCATGCGCCTTCGACCCCGGTGGTGCCAAGGTTCACGGCAGGCAATCCCATCTCAACCCAAATCTGACGCACGAAGGTCGAGACCGAGGTTTTCCCATTGGTGCCCGTGACCGCGATCATCGTGGCGGGCTGGCCGCCGAACCACAGCGCCGCAGTCCGCGCCAGTGCCTCGCGCGGGAGGTCGGAAACCACCAGCGCGGCATCCGAGCCCGCCAGTTCCTCGGCGGCGAGTTTGGCGCCCGCCGCATCGGTCAGCACCGCCGCCGCGCCCATGCGCAGGGCGTATTGAATGAACTCTGCCCCATGCACACGGCTGCCGGGCAGAGCCGCAAAGAGCGTGCCCGCGCGCACCTCACGGCTGTCGACCGCGATGCCGGTGATCATAGGGTTGGCCCCCGCCCGCGCGGTCAGCCCGAGAGAGGAAAGGGGTACGGCCCGGTCGGTCATAGAGATGTCTTTTCAGTTGCTGCTGGTCAGCGTTAGCACAGCGTCGTTCACCGGTTCAACAGCGGGGCGCAGCCCCAGCAGAGGTGCGATGCGGCGCACCATCTCGGCAGCCACGGGCACGGCGGTCCACCCCGCAGTGCGGCGCGGTTTCGGGCCCGAGGTCTCAACCGGTTCGTCCAGCGTGACGATCAGCACATATTTCGGATCGTTGATCGGAAATATGCTGGCGAAAGTATTGATCACCTTGTCGTCGTAATAGCCGCCCGTGGGCTTGGGCTTGTCGGCGGTGCCTGTCTTGCCCGCGATCTGATAGCCCGGCACCTCGGCAAAGCTGGCCGTGCCATCGGTCACCACCTTGCGCAGCATCATCCGCGCCTGCGCGGCGGTTCCTTCGGACATGACGCGGGGGCCGAGTTGGGGGGCGGATTGCTTCAGCAGCGTGGGCTTTACCGCCCGCCCGCCATTGGCGATGGCGGCATAGCCTGCGGCAAGGTGCATCGGCGTGCTCGACAGCCCGTGGCCGTAGGAGATCGTCACGCTGGACAATTCAGTCCAACGGCTCGGCAAGAGCGGCTTGCCGCCCGAGGCTTCGACGATCTCAAAGGGGGTCGGCTCAAAGAAACCGAGGCTTTTGAGGAACTCCTGCTGCCGTTCGATACCGATTTCCAGCGCCATGCGGCCCGTGCCCCGGTTCGAGGAATGCACGATGATGTCGGCAACGCTCAGCTTGCCGTAGTTCTTGTTGCGGAATTCGCCGATGCGGAAGCCGCCCACCTTCATCGGGCCGGAGGTGTCGATGATCGTGTCGGCATTGAACAACCCCAGTTCCACCGCCTGTGCAGCGGCGAAGATCTTGAAGGTCGAGCCCAGTTCATAGACCCCCTGTACCGCGCGGTTGAACAGCGGGCTGTCGGAGGCATCGCCTTGGGTCAAAGGCCGGGGCCGGTTGTTGGGGTCGAAGTCCGGCAGCGAGGCGACCGAGATCACCTCGCCCGTGTGCACATCCATCAGAATGCTGGTGGCCCCTTTGGCGTTCATCAGCTTCATGCCGCCATAAAGCACCCGCTCCGCCGCGGCCTGCACGGTGAGGTCGAGCGACAGCTCTAGCGGTTTGTTGCCATTGGCCGGGTCGCGCAGATAGTCGTCGAAATACTTCTCGGCCCCCGCCACACCGATCACCTCCGCGGCATGGACGCCTTCCTTGCCATAGCTCGCCCCGCCCAGCACATGGGCTGCAAGCGAGCCGTTGGGGTAAAGACGCATGTCGCGCGGCGCGAACAAAAGCCCCGGATCGCCGATATCATGCACGGCCTGCATCTGTTCGGGGCTGATTTTCTTCTTGATCCACAGGAACTTGCGCTTGCCTGTGAAATCCTTGATCAGACGCTCTTCTTTCAGGTCAGGAAAGATTTTGACCAGCTTTTTCGCGGCCATCTCCGGGTCGATCATGTGGCGCGGCTGCGCATAGAGCGCGTGGGTCTCGAAATTGGTGGCCAGAAGGTTGCCGTTCCGGTCCGTAATATCCGCGCGCGAGGCCGAGATCACGGCCCCCGGCGCGTGGCCGCGCGGCTCAGACGGTTCCGACATCGCCAGCAGCCCCATGCGTCCGCCAATCACGGTAAAGGCACAAAGAAAACAGACCCCCAGCACCAGAAGCCGCCCCTCGGCGCGCATCCGCGCCTTGTCACGCATCTGCTCATGGCGGATACGCTTGTTCTCACGTTCGATCGCATCGGGGTTTTCCCCCTTCTCGCGGGCCTCGAGGATGCGGGCCAGCGGGCGCAGCGGGGTGCGGATCATTCAACCTTCTCCTCGGAAAGACCGTTCAGCGCCTCGTAATTCATCGTCGAGACATCCACAGGATCGGTGATCGGCAGCAAGGGCTGGGGCGGATAGGCGACTTGATCGACCTGACCGAACTGGCCGGGATGCAGCGGCAGCAGGCCCAGACGGTCAAAGTTCAGATCCGCCAGATCGCGCAGCCGGTCCGGGCGGTTTTGAAAAGCCCATTCGGCACGCAGCACGGCCAGACGGGCATGAGCCGCGCGGATATTGGCATGCAGCCTGTCGGCATCGCTCAGCGCCTGCTGGGTCGCGTAATTCTCGCGGTAGGCCCAGAAGGCCAATCCAACCACGGCAATGGTGGTGAGGATATACATCACCGTGCGCATCACTCAGATCCCCCTGACCATCGGCATGCCGATGGTTTTCGCGTCAATCTCACCACTGGGCGCATCGGTGCGCGTGGCGACCCGCAGCTTGGCCGACCGGCTGCGCGGGTTCTCTTCCAATTCCTGCGCGTCAGGGCCAATCGCCTTGCGGGATTTCAGCGTGAACTGCGGCGGCGCCTGCTCAAGCGCGGGGGCGAAACGGTTGGCATTGCCCCCGGCCCCGGCCCGCGCGGTGAGGAAGCGTTTGACCATCCGGTCCTCGACCGAATGAAAGGTCACCACCGCCAGCTTCCCGCCCGGCTTCAACGCCCGCTCGGCGGCCATAAGCCCCTGAAAGAGCTCGCCATATTCATTGTTCACCGCGATGCGCAGCGCTTGGAAGCTGCGGGTTGCCGGATGGCTCTGGCCGGGCTTGGAGCGCGGCAGGCAGCCTTCGACCAGCTTTGCCAATTCCAACGTGGTGGTGATCGGCGCCTCTTCGCGGGCACGGACAATGGCCTTGGCGATCCGGCGCGAGGCGCGCTCTTCACCGTATTGAAAGAGGATATTGGCGATCACCTCTTCCTCGGCCTCATTGACCAGATCGGCAGCCGAGGGGCCATCTTGGCTCATCCGCATGTCGAGCGGGCCATCTTTCATGAAAGAAAAGCCGCGTTCCGCTTGATCGAGTTGCATAGAAGAAACGCCGAGGTCCAACACCACGCCGTCGAGGTCTTGGGCATATTCATCCATGCGCGAGAAGACGCCCTGTTGCATGGTGATCCGATCGCCATAGTCCCCGGCCCATGCCGCCGCCATCTCAAAGGCCAGCGGATCGCGGTCGACGGCCACCACACGCGCGGCTCCGGCCTCAAGCAAGCCACGGGTGTAGCCGCCCGCGCCAAAGGTGCCATCCAGCCAGACCCCCTCTACGGGCGCCACGGCAGATAGGATCGGGCGCAGCAGAACGGGGGTGTGAGGGGCGGAAGGGTCAGAGGCAGCAACCATTCCCTCAGATCTCCATATCACCATCAAGGAACGAGAGCGGATCGACATCGTCGGGCAGTTCCTGCTGCCATGCCTCTTCCTCGGTCTCGTAGGTTTCGGGCTTCCAGATTTGGAAGGTGTCACCGGCGGCGATAAAGAACGCCTCGCCGTTGAGTTCGATCTTGTTGCGCAGCTTGGCGGGCAGCACCAAACGGCCTGTCTCATCTACCGTCGTGGGGAAAGACTGGCCGTGGAACAGACGCTGAAGCGCCTTGCGCTGCATGGAGCCCCGCGGCATGCGGTCGATCTTGGCGTCAACCTCTTCGATGGCTTCCATGGTGTAGCATTCAAGGTAGTTGCGGCGCTGGTCGCCATAGACGATGACCAGCTCGGGATTGTCGCCGTTCTTCCAGTTCGGGTCGCCAGCCTCCAACACACGCCGAAAAGAGGCTGGGATAGACACCCGCCCCTTCGTATCGACCTTGTGGTGGCTTTCGCCTCTGAACCTGCGGCTCACTTGTTGTCCCTGCCTCTTGCGCCTTTGCGCTTAAACTCGTTATTCGCCTCAATCCCCTGCCCCGGAAATGGAAACGGCGGGTTGATCTGCTGCCACTGATCAACCCGCCGCCCACGTCCCGCAGCTTGGCGGGGGAAGTCCGACTGCGCGCGCCACCTGGGGGGATGTCTGCTCGCTCGCGCGCCGGATCTCTTTGGTCTGATGAAAGCGAGGTGCCTGTATGAAACCTGCTAGGTTTTGATTTATTTTGGGGTCGTTTGCTGCCCCGTGTCCCGTTCTCATCCGATGCATTAGGGATGCCATGGGAATTGATGGGCGTCTAGATATTTTTTGGATTTCCGCCCAATATTTTGTTTTGCACAGGCTGTGAGAACAACATCTGGTATAACTTTTCGGGCGCCGCGTGGCTTAATTTGGGATCGTTGAAGCCCGAAACACTATATCTTGTTAACGAATTGCGACCTGCACAATATCCCACAGTTTCCCACTAAAATTTGCTCACATAGTTATCCACAGGGCGTGTTCGTTGCCTGTTCCGCAGAATGCCCTCAGGGCGTTCGAATTGCACGCCAGTTCCCGTGGCTGCGAATCGGGCAAGACCCCCAATAGAGCAAGAGGCGCCCATGATTTCCCAGACTTCCCATGCATTCCCGCGACTTTTCCCATGACCTCCCAGCGGCCCATGCTTTCCCAGCCGCGCGCAAGCTCCGGCCGACTGTATCTTGTCCTTTCGGCCCACGCACGGCATGTAATGGCGCGAAACGGAGGGAGTGCATCATGATCCAAGCCACGGCTCTATTCACCCACGCGCTGAACATGCTTTTTCACGCGCCCTCAACCACGCTGCGGGTAATCCTGCCTGCGGTGCTTTGGGTGATGGGGGCCGCCGCTGCCGCGGGCCTGCTGGCGGGAGATGCGCTTGGGGCGATGGATCAGGTGATCGACAACGCCGCACCGCCGCCCACGGATCAACTCTTGATCCTGATCGCCTGCGGGCTGGCGGGCATTCTTGGCTATGTGCTGATGGCCATCCTCTGGCACCGCTATGTCTTGCTTGATCACGACGGGAGCGCCCTGCGTCCGGGCATGGGGCTGTTCTGGGCCTATGTCTGGCGGGCCATCGTTTTGGGTTTCGTGCAGTTTCTCGCGGCCATTCCCATCGGCCTTGCCATGCTACTTCTGGGCGGGCTGACCGGGTCGAGCCCGGCGGCACTGCTGTTGATCGGGCTGGTGGCGGGGGTGGCCTTTCTTTGGCTGGCGCTGCGGCTCAGCCTCGTGCTGCCCGCCGCCGCTCTGGGCCACGTCATGTCGGTCCGCGACAGCTGGCGCGCGACCGAGCCTTTGGCCGGTACGCTTTGGGCGCTGGCCGTATTGCTGGCGGTGGTGAACACGCTACTCGGCGTGATCGCCAGCATGTTGCTGCCCGCCGACCCCGGCCTGCGGCTCATGCTGGATTCCCTGCTCTATCTTATAGAGGGGCTGGTTTTCGTCTCGATGCTGACCACACTTTACGGCCACCTGATCGAAGGGCGCGAGCTGGGGTAACCGCCCGCGCCGCCCCCATCAGGCCATGCCACCCTTGATCAAGCCCTTTGCGAGCCGGGCATAGGCATCGGCCATCGGCCCCTCGCCCGCGGCGACCGGTGTGCCGCTGTCCCCGGCCAAACGGGTATCGAGATCAATCGGCAGGCTGCCCAAAAGCGGCACGCCCATCTTCTCGGCCTCCGCCGCCACACCGCCTTGGCCAAAGATCTCATGCTGAGAGCCACAATCGGGGCAGACGAATGTCGACATATTCTCGATCAATCCCAGCACCGGGGTTTTTAATGTGGCGAACATGTCGAGCGCCTTGCGCGCGTCGATCAAGGCCACGTCCTGCGGCGTGCTGACCACGATGGCGCCCGAAAGCTCGGACTTGGTGCAAAGCGTCAGCTGCACATCGCCGGTGCCGGGTGGCAGATCGACGAGCAGCACGTCCAGCTCACCCCATTCCACCTGCCCTAGCATCTGCTGCAGCGCGCCCATCAGCATCGGCCCACGCCAGACGACGGCCTTGCCCTCTTCCAACATGAAGCCGATCGACATCATGGTCACGCCATGGGCCTGCAAGGGAATGATCGTCTTACCATCGGGGCTCGCCGGGCGCTTATTAACCCCCATCATGCGCGGCTGGCTGGGACCATAGATATCGGCGTCCAGAAGTCCCACCTTGCGCCCGGCCCGCGCAAGCGCCACGGCAAGGTTGGAACTGACGGTGGATTTACCCACACCGCCCTTGCCAGAGCCGATGGCGAGGATGCGCTTCACGCCGCTGGGTTTCATCGGCCCCTCTTGCGGCTTGGGATGCCCGCCGACCTTGAGACTGGGCGCTTTCGGTGCGGGGCCATGCGCGGTCAGCGCGACCGATACATCACCCACCCCCGGCAGATCGCGAACCACCTGCTCTGCCGCGTCGCGCAACGGTGCCATCTGCCGCGCCACATCGGCATTGGGCGCTTCGATGACGAATCGCACCTTATCGCCTTCGACCACCAGCGCGCGGACCAGATCATGGGACAGCAGGCTCTTGCCGTCGGGCAGTTGCACCCGCGCCAGCGCCGCTTCGACTTCTGCTTTGGTCACAGACATGCGCAAATTCTCCTCTACTACGGCTTCTGAAATGGCAGGTTCTGCGCCAAGCGCAAGGGGACGGCCCTTTTTGCATAGGGAAGAGGCGCAATGCCCAAGGATTACGCAGGGGTACCATGTTTTTGCCGCATAGCAGCATTGCAAAAAGAAATATTGTGCATGCGCAGCAATTAGCGCTAACTTAAGTTCATAGGCAGGGCCAAGCGCCCCGCTTTCGGAAAGACCAGACACATTCTTCCTCCTCCCGAATGTGTCTGATTTTACCAAGACTTGGATGCATCCACTCCTCCTCCCGGATGCAGGCAAGTTTGGAAAGACCAGACGCGTCCATCCTCCTCCCGGATGTGTCTGTTATTGGCGGCGACATCTACCTCCTCCCAGATGTCGTCGCCCCCTTTCCCCCCTCCCCATATATGACAGTTTTATGACCCTGCGCCCTTTCACTGCGCAGCCAAAACCTTTTCTTATCAACAGGTTGCGACATTCAGAACCTATGCGCTTTCTGCATAGCGGCATTGACTTTATGCCCGTTGTGCAAATGCAGAAAGGGCGTAAATAGCAGGCAACGAGATGATCCACAGATGAAAAAAGAGGCGCCGAAATGGCTTACATGAACACAACCACCGCAAACACAACTTCCGTCTTCGCCCGTATTGGCGGCGCATTCGAAGCACTGGCAACCCGCTACAAACAGCACCGTCTGTACCGTGAAACTTTCGACGGCCTGAGCGCGTTGAGCAACCGCGAACTGGCCGACCTTGGTCTAAGCCGTTCCGAACTGCGCCGCGTCGCATGGGAATCTTCCCGCGGCTAAGCAGAAATAGAGATCGGACGTCAGAACCCCTCCCTGTTCTGCCGTCTGAAAGCCGGGGTGCGCGTCACTTTCCTCCTCCCTGAATGAGGCGGACCCCGCAAGGAGACCCGAAGCCGACCCTCCCTCGACGCTTCGGGCCGACATAGAAACGGCGGCACCTTCCTCCCAAGGTGTCGTCGTTTTTGTTTGTAAGGTCTTGTTCAGGCAGGCTTTTGGCAGCCCGCCCCAGGATACGCTTTTAGAAGGGAACGTCTTTCCCGCCGGTCAAGAAACGCGAGACGACCTTTTTGGTCCCGGCCTTCTCAAAGGCGACTTCCATCTTGTCACCTTCGATGCCAATCACTTCGCCATAGCCGAATTTATCATGGAAAACGCGCTCGCCCATCTCAAAGGCGGCGACCGCTTGCATGTCGATCGTCACATTGCGGCTTTCGCGCGGCTGGCTGGTGCCCCGCGCCCCGCTGCGCGATTGCAGGCGCTTCCAGCCCGGTGAATTATAGACATTCGCGCTTGCGGCACGGTCATGTAGATCCGATTGCGGCATAGCCGCGCCAAAACCGCCGCCGTAAAGCCCCGGCGGGGTCAGCACATCCACGTGTTCTTCGGGCAGCTCATCAATGAAACGCGACGGCATCGCATTTTGCCATTGGCCAAAGACCCGGCGATTGGCGGCGAAAGAGATGGTGCAAATCTGCTCCGCCCGGGTGATGCCGACATAGGCCAGCCGCCGCTCCTCTTCGAGCCCTTTCATCCCGCTTTCATCCATCGAACGCTGCGAGGGGAACAGCCCGTCTTCCCAGCCCGGCAGGAAAACCATGGGGAATTCCAAACCCTTGGCCGCGTGCAGCGTCATGATCGAGACCTTCTCGCCATCGCCCTCCTGCTCATTATCCATGATCAGGCTGACATGTTCGAGGAAGCCTTGCAGGTTCTCGAACCCTTCCAATGCTTTGACGAGTTCCTTGAGGTTTTCCAGCCGCCCCGGCGCTTCGGGCGTTTTGTCATTCTGCCACATGCCGGTATAGCCGCTTTCGTCGAGAATCATCTCGGCCAGTTCGACATGAGACACTTCAGGCGGGCCGTAATCCACCCGCAGCGGCGCGGCACCATCATCGAGCACCGAGTCGTCCTCGCTGATCTCGATCCGCGGGCCTTGTAGCATGGATGACCAACGGTCGATCCCGTCGATCAAAAGCCGCAGTTGCGCCGCCCCTTTGCCGCTGATCCCGCCATGGGCGAGAAGGATTCGCGCGCCTTCGACAAGGTTCACCCCATGATCCCGCGCCGTGCGCTGGATTTTCTGCTGCGCCTTCTCGCCCAAACCCCGCTTGGGCGTGTTCACGATCCGCTCGAAAGCGAGATCATCATCGGGGCTGGTGACCACGCGGAAATAGGCCATGGCGTCGCGGATTTCCAAACGCTCATAGAATCGCGGGCCGCCAATCACCTTATAAGGCAGGCCGATGGTCAAAAACCGGTCTTCAAAAGCGCGCATCTGGTGGCTCGCCCGGACGAGAATCGCCATATCGTCAAGCGAGAATGGGTCGAGCCCCCTCGTGCCGCGCTGCGCGGATTCGATCTCATCCCCGATCCAACGCGCCTCTTCCTCGCCATCCCAATGGCCAATCAGGCGGACCTTTTCGCCCTCGGTCTCTTCGGTCCAGAGAGTCTTGCCCAAACGCCCCTCATTGCCCGCAATCACGCCCGAGGCGGCGGCGAGGATATGGGGGGTGGAGCGGTAATTCTGCTCAAGCTTGACCACATGGGCGCCGGGGAAATCCGTTTCAAACCGCAGGATGTTGCCCACTTCGGCCCCGCGCCAGCCATAGATCGACTGGTCGTCGTCACCCACGCAGCAGATGTTCTTGTGCCCCTGCGCCAAGAGCCGCAGCCACAGATATTGAGCCACGTTGGTATCCTGATATTCGTCGACGAGGATGTATTTGAACCAACGCTGATACTGCGCCAACACATCCGGGTGCGCCTGGAAAATCGTCACCATATGGAGCAGCAGATCGCCGAAATCAGTCGCGTTCAATTCGATCAGACGGCGTTGATATTGCGCGTAAATCTCCGGCCCGCGGTGGTTGTATGCCCCGGCATCCGCGCTCGGGATCTTGTCCGGGGTCAGCGCACGGTTCTTCCAGCCGTCGATGATCCCCGCCAGCATCCGCGCGGGCCAGCGCTTGTCGTCGATCCCTTCGGCGGCGACCAATTGTTTGAGCAGGCGCAGCTGGTCATCCGTATCGAGAATCGTGAAATTGCTTTTCAGTCCCACCAATTCCGCATGCCGCCGCAGCAACTTGACGCAGATCGCGTGAAAGGTGCCGAGCCATGGCATCCCCTCAACCTGCTGGCCCAGCATCTGGCCCACGCGGGTTTTCATTTCCCGCGCGGCCTTGTTGGTGAAGGTGACCGCCAGAACCTCATGCGGGCGCGCGCGCCCGGTGTTAAGCAGATGCACGATTCGCGCCGTCAACGCCCGCGTCTTGCCGGTGCCCGCCCCGGCAAGCATCAGCACGGGGCCATCCAAAGTCTCGACCGCGGCCCGTTGGGCGGGGTTCAACCCCTCCAGATAAGGCTGCGGACGCGCGGCCATGGCGCGGGCGGACAGGGAGGCGCCCTCAAAGGCGTCCATTTCGTCAAAATCACTCATGCCCGTAATCTAGCGCGTCCGGGGTACGAGATAAAGAGACGTTCCTCAAATGTTCTTTCGAAAGATATACAAGTCCCGATTTTGCGCCGCTGCGGGCAAAACCGGGTGAATTTAAAATGCGGGGGAAATCTTTACCCGTTGATAATGCTTTGGCGGCAATGTGCTGCCATAACGATAAACGAGAGGAACCGCTCATGTTCAGAAACGATGATACTTCGGTCCTGCGCCGAGAGATTGACCGGTTCAAGCTGCCGATGTTCATTGCCGAATTGAACGCGGACAGCGGGCATTTCGAACTTTTGGCCCTCAACACCGCCCATGAGGCGCATAGCGGCATGGTGATGAGTGAGGTGATAAACCGCCCCCTGCACAGTTTCATGCCCCATGAAGAGGCCGAGGCGGTCAATGAACGCTATGCGCGCTGCGTCTCAAACGCGGGGCAAATCCGCTATCGCGAGATGCTGCATATGCCACACGGGCCGCTCATTTGGGACACCACGTTGCATCATGTGCAATCCTACCGTGGCCTCGACCGGGTGGTGGGCAGCGCCATCGTGGTGGAACGGGTGCAACGGGACAACCGCGATACCCTCGCGTTTGAAGATGTGCGCTATTTCGCGGCGACATCTTCGTTCAAACTTGAACAAATCTCGACGGTGCTGGATGCCGCCGAAAAGGGGCTGATCGATCCGGCGAAGCTTACCGGATCGGCGGGGATGCTGGCCGGGCTCTGCCGCGCCATCGACAGCACCATGCAAGAGCTACGCTCGATCGCGCAGGAACGGCTGGACGCTGAGGCCAATCCGACCGTTCATCTGATCGACATGGAAGGCGCCGCCGCCAGCGAAGGCGACGAAATCGAAGCAGCCATCGCGGCCCTTGTGGATATGGCCGACAACCTACCGACACCGCCGGGCCGCAAGGTAAGCGAGGCCGCCCCCCTCGCCCGCTCGGCGTTCCGTCAGTAGGGCTCCGGCGCCCGACCAAGACGGCAGCACTCTCAACCGATTTCCGACGCAGCCGCACCATCTGGACAATCCGTAACCCTTTGGCGCAAATGCCGCCATGGACCTACATGCAATCTACCCCGCCCTTTCGGACCTTCGCAGCCGCGCGCAGTCGCGCCTGCCGAGATTCGTTTGGGAATACCTTGATTCCGCCACCGGGACGGAGGCCACCAAACACCGCAACCGCGCGGCGCTAGACCGCGTTGGGCTGATGCCCTCGGTGTTGCACGGCGAATTCACACCTGACCTCAGCGTTGATCTGATGGGGCAAAAGCTCCCCCTGCCCTTCGGCATGTCCCCCTTGGGCATGTCCGGCCTGATCTGGCCCGATGCCGAAGCCCATCTTGCCCGCGCGGCGGATCGCGCCGGCATCCCCTTCGGCCTGTCCACCGTGGCCGCAACCTGCCCGGAAGATGTAGCGCCCCATTTGGGCGCGCATGGTTGGTTCCAACTCTACCCGCCGCGCGACCCGGAAATTCGAACCGATATGCTGGCGCGGGCCAAGGCTGCGGGTTTCACGACTTTGGTCCTGACCGTCGACGTGCCAGTCGCCTCGCGCCGTGAGCGGCAGACCCGTTCTGGCCTGACCAGCCCGCCCAAATTGACCCCGCGGCTGCTGGCGCAGGTCGCGATGCGCCCGGCTTGGGCAATGGGCATGGCCCGCCGGGGGCTGCCGCATATGAAAATGCTCGACAAATACACCGAAGGCACGGCCACCGCAAACCTGCCGCCGACCGCGCATGTGGGCTATCTGCTGCGCACCGCGCCCGATTGGGACTATTTGCATTGGCTGCGCGACCACTGGCAGGGACCGCTGGTAATCAAGGGCGTGCTGCGCCCCGAAGACGCCACGAAGATGGAAAAAGCCGGGGCCGATGCGATCTGGGTCTCGAACCACGCGGGCCGCCAGTTCGACGCGGCCCCCGCCAGCGCAGAGGCGCTGCCCGCCATTCGTGCCGCCACGAGATTGCCGGTCATCTTTGACAGCGGCGTGGAATCGGGCCTTGATATCCTGCGTGCCTTCGCGCTCGGCGCGGATTTCGTCATGCTGGGCCGGGCCTTCCACTTTGCCCTCGCAGCGCTCGGGCCGCGCGGGGTCGATCACCTGATCGATGTGCTTGCCCGCGACCTGACCGCCAATATGGGACAGCTGGGCGCGCGGAACCTGCGCGACCTCCCCGCCCCCTTTGATCTGTCGCCGCTCTGACCGGAAAGCTTGCAGAAATGTGACAAAGACGGCCACAGCCCTCTTGCGCTGCACTGCAGCATCCCTAAGCTGCCTTCAAAACCAGCAGGGGAGACCAGCCAGTGACCGATTTTAAAAAGATCCTGATCGCGAACCGTGGTGAGATCGCGATCCGCATCATGCGCGCCGCCAATGAGATGGGCAAGAAAACGGTCGCGGTCTACGCCGAAGAGGACAAGCTGGGCCTGCACCGTTTCAAAGCGGATGAGGCCTATCGCATCGGTGAAGGTCTCGGCCCCGTCGCGGCCTATCTCAGCATTGACGAGATGATCCGCGTGGCCAAGGCGGCGGGCGCCGATGCCATCCATCCGGGCTATGGCCTGCTGTCGGAAAACCCGGAATTCGTCGATGCCTGCGAGAAGAACGGCATCACCTTCATCGGCCCGCGGGCCGAGACGATGCGCGCCTTGGGGGACAAAGCCTCTGCCCGCCGTGTCGCGATGGAGGCGGGCGTGCCGGTCATCCCCGCTACCGAAGTGCTGGGCGAAGACATGGACGCGATCCGCGCCGAGGCGGCCGAGGTCGGCTACCCCCTGATGCTCAAAGCCTCTTGGGGCGGCGGCGGGCGCGGGATGCGGCCGATCATGTCCGAAAAGGAACTGGAAGAAAAAGTCCGCGAAGGGCGCCGCGAGGCCGAAGCCGCTTTCGGCAATGGCGAGGGCTATCTGGAGAAGATGATCCTGCGCGCCCGCCATGTCGAAGTGCAGATCCTCGGCGATAAACAGGGCGACATTTACCATCTGTACGAACGCGACTGCTCGGTCCAGCGCCGCAACCAAAAGGTCGTCGAACGCGCCCCCGCCCCCTATCTGAGCGAGGAGCAACGCGCCGAAATCTGCGAATTGGGCCGCAAAATCTGCGCCCATGTGAACTATGAATGCGCGGGCACCGTCGAATTCCTGATGGATATGGAAACCGGGAATTTCTACTTCATCGAGGTAAACCCCCGCGTACAGGTCGAACATACCGTCACCGAAGAAGTCACCGGCATCGACATCGTCCGCGCGCAGATCCTCATCGCCGAGGGCAAACCGCTGGCCGAGGCGACGGGCAAGGCGCGGCAAGAGGACATCACCCTCACCGGCCACGCCCTGCAAACCCGCGTCACCACCGAAGACCCGCAGAACAATTTCATCCCCGACTATGGCCGCATCACCGCCTACCGCTCGGCCACCGGCATGGGCATCCGGCTCGATGGCGGCACGGCTTACGCGGGCGGGGTCATCACGCGCTATTACGACAGCCTGCTGACCAAGGTCACCGCCAAGGCGCCGACGCCCGAGATGGCCATCGCCCGGATGGACCGCGCCCTGCGCGAGTTCCGGGTGCGCGGGGTCAGCACCAACATCGCCTTCGTCGAGAACCTGCTGAAACACCCGACGTTTCTAAGCAACGAATACACCACCAAATTCATCGACGAGACGCCCGAGCTGTTCCAGTTCGAGCAACGTCGCGACCGTGCGACCAAGGTGCTGACCTATATCGCCGACATTACCGTCAACGGCCATCCAGAGACCAAGGGCCATGCCCTACCCGCCGCCCATGTGCGCGACCCGAAGCCGCCCGTGCTGCGCGGCGAGCCGCAGATGGGCACGCGTAACCTTTTGGAACAAAAGGGCCCCGAGGCGGTGGCCGAGTGGATGGGCCAACAGCGGCAACTGCTCATCACCGACACCACCATGCGCGACGCGCATCAGTCGCTCTTGGCCACGCGGATGCGCAGCCTTGATATGATCAAGGTGGCCCCCGCCTATGCCGCCAATCTGCCGCAGCTCTTCTCGGTCGAATGCTGGGGCGGGGCGACTTTCGATGTGGCCTATCGCTTCTTGCAGGAATGCCCGTGGCAGCGCCTGCGCGACCTGCGCGCGTCCCTGCCCAATGTGATGACCCAGATGCTGCTGCGCGCCTCCAACGGGGTGGGCTATACCAATTACCCCGACAATGTGGTGCAGAAATTCGTGGCTACGGCGGCCAATACCGGCGTCGACGTGTTCCGCGTGTTCGACAGTCTCAACTGGGTTGAGAACATGCGCGTGGCGATGGATGCGGTCGTCGAATCCGGCAAGATTTGCGAGGGCACGATCTGCTACACGGGCGACATCTTTGACCCGGACCGGGCGAAATACGACCTTCAGTATTACGTCAATATGGGCAAGGAACTGAAAGCCGCCGGCGCTCATGTGCTGGGGCTGAAAGACATGGCAGGCCTGTTGAAACCCGCCCAAGCCCGCGCGCTCGTCAAGGCGTTGAAATCCGAAGTTGGTCTGCCGATCCATTTCCACACCCATGACACGGCGGGCAGTGCCACGGCCACCATCCTCGCCGCCTCTGAGGCGGGTGTTGATGCGGTCGACTGCGCGATGGATGCGCTTTCGGGCAACACGTCTCAGGCGACGCTCGGCACAGTGGTTTCGGCCCTGCAACATACCGACCGCGACACCGGGATCGACATGAAAGCCGTGCGCGAAATCTCTGATTACTGGGAAGAAGTGCGCGGCCATTATGCCGCCTTCGAGACCGGGATGCAGGCGCCCTCCTCCGAGGTTTACCTGCACGAAATGCCCGGCGGCCAGTTCACGAACCTCAAGGCGCAGGCCGCCTCTATGGGGCTGGAAGACCGCTGGCCCGAAGTGGCGCGCACCTATGCGGATGTGAACCAGATGTTTGGCGATATCGTGAAGGTCACGCCCTCGTCTAAAGTGGTGGGCGACATGGCGCTAATGATGGTCTCCCAAGGGCTGACCCGGGCGCAGGTCGAAGACCCGAATGTCGATGTCTCCTTCCCCGACAGCGTGATCGACATGATGCGCGGCAACCTCGGCCAGCCGCCGAATGGCTTCCCAGCGGGCATCGTCAAGAAGGTGCTGAAAGGCGAGACGCCGAACACCGAACGCCCCGGCAAACATCTGGCGCCCGTCGATCTAGAGGCCGTGCGCAAAGAGCTTTCCGAGCAGTTGGACGGCCTGCAGATCGACGACGAAGACCTCTGCGGCTATCTGATGTATCCCAAGGTGTTCCTCGACTACATGGGCCGCCACCGCGTCTATGGCCCGGTGCGCACCCTGCCCACGCATACCTTCTTCTACGGCATGGAGCCGGGGGCGGAGATCTCGGCCGAGATCGACCCCGGCAAGACCTTGGAAATCCGTCTTCAGGCCGAATCCGAGGCCGGAGAAGATGGCGAGGTGAAGGTCTTCTTTGAACTCAACGGCCAACCGCGGGTGATCCGCGTGGCGAACCGGTTGGTCAAGGATGCCACCGTGCAGCGCCCCAAGGCCGAGACGGGCAACCCCGATCACATCGGCGCGCCGATGCCGGGGGTCGTGGCCTCCGTCGGGGTGAAGGCGGGCCAGCCGGTCA
Organism: Sulfitobacter sp. 1A12779; assembly: GCF_043557315.1. Classification (NCBI taxonomy): domain Bacteria; kingdom Pseudomonadati; phylum Pseudomonadota; class Alphaproteobacteria; order Rhodobacterales; family Roseobacteraceae; genus Sulfitobacter; species Sulfitobacter sp. 1A12779. The sequence continues at coordinate 356,062 of NZ_JBIFFU010000002.1, read as the reverse complement.
AGGCGGGCGACCTAATTTTGACCATCGAAGCGATGAAGATGGAGACGGGCCTCCACGCGGAACGCGATGCGGTGGTAAAGGCCGTGCATGTGCAGGCCGGTGGCCAGATCGATGCGAAGGACCTGCTCGTCGAGTTAGAGTAAATCACCCCGGGCGCGGCCCCTTGCCGCGCCCCCACAAGGAGCGAGCCGATGCATCTCTCTGCGATAACCCTGATCGTCCCCGACTATGACGCCGGCATCGCCTTTTACTGCGGCGTCATGGGGTTCGAACTGACCGAAGATGTCGATCAGGGCCGCAAACGCTGGGTCCGCGTCACCCCGCCGGGCGCTGAGACGGGGTTCGTTCTGGCCCGGGCGGACGGAGAGGCGCAGCGCGCCGCCATCGGCAATCAGGGTGCGGGCCGTGTTTGGCTGTTCTTGAAGGTTAAGGATTTCGCGGCGGAATTCGACCGTCTGACCGCTGCGGGGGTGACCTTCGAAGAAGAACCGCGTCATGAGCCCTATGGCAAAGTGGCCGTTTTTCGCGATCCTTTCGGAAACCGCTGGGATTTGCTGGGCGATTGACCCCTCCCGCGGCTCCGCGCCGCATTGCCATTGCCCGGCCCACCGCTATTTTGGCTTTTGACTGAGCCTGAGCGATCCCATGCCCTACGAATGGACCACCCCGCCCCGCGCCACTCCGCAGCAGATGCGCCTTTGGCCGCATCAATCCCTGCCCGCGCGCGGTTTTGCGGCCTTTATGCTGGCCACATTTACGCTGGCGATGATTCCGCTTTTCGCCATGCTCGGCACCGCCCTGCTCTGGGGGCTGCTGCCCTTCGTGCTTCTGGCCTTGGGGGCGGTCTATTGGGCCTTGCAACACAATCACCGCGCCCGCCAGATCGAAGAGGTGCTGACCCTCGACGACACCACGGCGCGGCTGGTGCACACCACCGCCAAGGGCGAGGTCAAGGATTGGGACTGTAACCGCTACTGGACCCAAGTGAAGAAATACGACGATGACGGCCCCGTGCCGCATTACGTCACCTTACGCGGCGAGGGCCGCGAGGTTGAGATCGGTGCTTTTCTTAGCGAAGAAGAGCGCATCGCGCTCTACGACGATCTGGCGCGTCATCTGCGGAACTGAAAAGGGCCAGACACTAAAAAGGGCCAGACCTTGCGGCCCAGCCCTCTGGTTCTTAACTCAGGCGCGGCTCAGCTCAGGCGGTCTTTGATAACCGGGCCCACCGCGCCAAAATCCATCTGGCCGGTATAGCGCTCTTTCAACAGCCCCATGACCTTGCCCATGTCGCGGATCGAAGTCGCGCCGACATCGGCCACGGCCTTATCCACGGCGGCGGCGGTTTCGGTGACGCTGAGCTGCCTTGGCAGGAATTCTTCGATCACCTCGACCTCTTCGCGCTCACGCTCCGCCAAGTCCAGCCGCCCGCCCTCTTCATAGGCGCGCGCCGATTCCTGACGCTGTTTGGCCATTTTGCTGAGGATGCCCAGCACCTCGGCATCCGACACGCCTTCATCCTTGCCATTGGCCCGGGCGGCGATGTCCTTGTCCTTGATCGCGGCATTGATCAGCCGCAGCGTCGAAAGCCGGTCCGCCGCCTTGTCTTTCATGGCCTGTTTCAAAGCATCCGAGATGCGCATCCGCAATGACATGGTGGTTTCCTGTGTTTCGCTAAATCCAAGGGTCGCAGCTTACCTGCTCTCTCCGCGCGGAGCAATGGGGGGCGACCATAGGTAACCCCCTGTTCTGAAACGATATCTCATTTCCCTCCGCCTATTGACCCCGCGCCCGCGCGGGATTAGGTTGCCACCCGTTTACCCGCCCCTTTTCTGCCCGGAGACTGCCCCATGTCCGCGCCTGCTCGCCCACGCCCAACCGCCTGCCTTGCCCTTGCGGATGGATCGATTTTCTACGGCATGGGGTTTGGCGCGACCGGCCAGACCGTGGCGGAGTTGTGCTTCAACACCGCGATGACCGGCTACCAAGAGATCATGACCGACCCGTCCTATGCGGGCCAGATCGTGACCTTCACCTTCCCGCATATCGGCAATGTCGGCACCAACCCCGAAGACGATGAGACCGGCGATCCGGTCGCCGCGGGCATGGTCGTCAAATGGATGCCCACCACGCCCAGCAGCTGGCGCAACATTCAGCCGCTGTCGGATTGGCTGGCGTCGCGCGGACGCATCGCCATCGGCGGTGTCGACACCCGCCGCTTGACCCGCGCAATCCGCCAGCAAGGTGCGCCGCACGCCGCCCTCGCCCACGACCCGGATGGCAACTTCGACATCGAAGCGCTGGTCGCCGCCGCGCGCGACTTTGCCGGGCTCGAAGGGATGGATCTGGCCAAGGACGTGACCTGCGCCCAGACCTATCGCTGGAATGAGATGCGGTGGGCATGGCCCGACGGCTACGCGCTCCAGACCGAAGCCAAGCACAAGGTCGTCGCCGTGGACTATGGCGCGAAACGCAACATCCTGCGCTGCCTCGCCTCTGCGGGCTGCGATGTCACCGTTCTGCCCGCCACCGCGACCTATGACGACATCATGGCCCATGAGCCCGATGGCGTCTTCCTCTCCAACGGTCCCGGCGATCCGGCGGCGACGGGCGCCTATGCCGTGCCGATGATCCGCGAGGTTCTGGACAAGACCGATCTGCCGGTCTTTGGCATTTGCCTTGGCCACCAGATGCTTGCGCTGGCGCTTGGCGCAACCACCGTCAAGATGAGCCACGGCCATCACGGCGCCAACCACCCGGTCAAGGATTACGACACCGGCAAGGTCGAGATCACCTCGATGAACCACGGTTTCGCGGTCGACGGGCAATCCCTGCCCGAGGGCGTGCGCGAGACGCATGTCTCGCTCTTTGACGGGTCGAACTGTGGCATCCGCGTCGATGGCCGCCCGATTTGGTCGGTCCAGCACCACCCCGAAGCCAGCCCCGGCCCGCAAGACAGCTATTACCTGTTCGAACGGTTCAGCGAAGCGATGGCCGAGCGCAGCGCGTAAAATTTTCTACATGCACTGATTGCACAGGCGACTTTTAACTCTCGATTAACGGTCGCCTGCCAGTCTCATTCCGGAACCTCGACGGGGCACGGAATGAGCAACCTTCGCCTGAAACTCTCAGCGCCGCGGATGGCCACCGCGCCCGCCCGCCGGATGCGGTTGGGCCAACATTTAATCGCCGCAGGGGTCATCGGCCCGCGCGATCTGCTGCACGGGCTTGACCTACAGCGCCGCATCGACGCCCCTCTGGGCGAAGTTCTGGCCACCGAAGGGTTGGTTGCCCCCGATGACATCGTCAAAGCGCTTGCCCGGCAGTATGGCGCCCAACCTGTCGACCTGACCCGCAGCCCCTGCGATCAACGCCTTGCGGCTCGGATACCCGCGCGTCTCTGTCTGCAATTCGGTGCCGTGCCATGGCTGGAACTGGGGGACCGACTTTTCGTGGCCAGCGGTCGCCCCGCGGAATTTCCTCACCTTTGCAACGCCTTGGGGGAGCGTGGGAAAACCTTGGTGTTGGTCGTCGCCGACCCCCGGGAGGTGCGCAGCCAGATCGGCAGGCTCTATGCCGCGGAACTGTCGGAACATGCCGTCACCCGCGTCGCGGATGCAGAAAGCTGTCGGAACTGGGGGGTGCGCAGCTGGAAACGACGGTTTGCGCTGCGGGGTATTCTGCTGTCGCTCTTTGCGCTACTGGTGCTTTTCCCCTCCGCCGTCCTTACCCTCGCTCTCCTATGCGGCGCGCTCACTCTGCTGCTGACCAGCGGGCTCAAGGCCGCGGCCCTATGGGCCTCTCTCACCCGGCCAAAGCCCCCACGGTCGCCGCCAAATGCCGCAGAGATTAAGGGATTTCGCCTGCCCCGTGTCTCGGTTCTCGTGCCCTTGCTGCATGAGGAAGAGATCGCGCAGGCGCTGATCGCGCGGCTTTCGCGGCTCACCTACCCCAAATCGCTGCTGGAGGTGGTTCTGGTCCTCGAAGCGAGCGATAAGCTCACCCGTGAGACCATCGCCCGCACGCCCTTGCCGCCATGGATCAGCGTGATCGAAGTGCCCGATGCCGGCGCGCTCAAGACCAAACCCCGCGCGCTGAATTACGCGCTCGATTTCTGCCGCGGCAGCATCATCGGCGTTTGGGATGCGGAGGATGCGCCGGAGCCGGACCAGATCGAACAGATTGTCACCCGCTTTCACAATGCGCCCGAAAATACCGCTTGTTTGCAGGGGGTTCTGGATTTCTACAACAGCCGCGGCAATTGGATGGCCCGCTGTTTTTCGATCGAATATGCGACTTGGTGGCGGGTGATCCTACCGGGCGTGGCCCGGCTGGGGCTGGTCGTCCCGCTGGGCGGGACCACGCTGTTTTTCCGGCGCGACATCCTCGAACGGATCGGCGCTTGGGACGCCCATAACGTGACCGAGGATGCCGATCTCGGCCTCCGGCTGGCGCGGCGCGGCTATGTGACCGAACTGATGCGCACCACCACTTATGAAGAGGCCAATTGCCGCCCTTGGCCATGGGTCCGGCAACGATCCCGTTGGCTGAAGGGCTATCTCATCACTTGGGCGGTCCATATGCAAAGCCCACGCGCCCTGCTGAAAGACCTCGGCCCCCTGCGGTTCATCGGCGTGCAGGCGATCTTTCTCGCCACGGTCTCGCAATTCGCCCTCGCGCCACTTCTCTGGTCGCTGTGGCTGAGTTTTTTCGGGCTGTATCACCCGGTCACGGACTGGCTTGCGCCAGCCGTCCTGACGGCGATCTTCGCGCTGTTCATTCTGTCGGAATTGCTGAACTTCTGCGCCGCCACCATCGCGGTCTCAAACCGGGGTCAACGGCATCTGCTGCCTTGGGTCATCACCTGCCCGCTCTACTTCGCATTGGGCGCCTTGGCCGCCGCCAAAGCGCTGTTTGAGCTCTATCGCAGCCCACATTTTTGGGACAAAACCGCCCATGGCCACACCCTGCCGCGCTATGTAAAACCGCGCAAAAAGCTCAAAAATCATCCTCGCGCCGGGCCGCTTCCTGCTTCAACCGGGTCATGAAAGCGACGGAGATATGCGTGCGCAGCGCCTCATCCGCGCCATCCTCATCACGGGCTTCGATCATCTGCACGATGAGGTTGTGTTCGGCCTGCGCAATCTCCCCGCGCCCCTCCACCGCGAGCGATGAGGTCGCCATCAAGGCCATGGAGCGATGCACAAGGTCAAGCTGCTGCACCAAATAGCGATTGTGCGACGCCAGATGGATCTGCTTGTGAAACCGTTTATTCGCCCGTGCCAGCGCATTGGGATTGCCCGCCAGCGCGTTGTCGGCATCCACCATCTCGCGCAGCACGCGCACTTCCTCGGCGGTGGCATGGCGCGCCGCCAGACGCGCGGCCAGCCCCTCCAGCTCGCCCCGGACGACGTAAAGCTCGGCCATCTGGTTGTGATCCAGCGAGGCCACGATCAGGCTACGCCCATCGCGCATGAGCAAAGACTGCGTCTCAAGCCGTTGTAATGCCTCACGGATCGGCGTTCGTGAGACGCCGAAACGCTCGGCCAATTCGCTCTCCACCAAGCGGTCACCGGGGCGATAGGTGCCAATGTCGATGGCCTCCAGAATCATCGAATAGGCGTCGGTCGGGCCGGTCTTGGGGTCGGGCATCAGCTATCAGTCCTTGAAAGTTGCGCCACCTTACTCACCGCGACCATTTGCGCAACCCGGCAGGGCTTGCGCGGCTGCGCGTCTCGGCCTACCTCTGCGCCATGCCGCGCGATGCTTTTTCTCATGTCACCACTTGGGTCTTTGACCTCGACCAGACGCTTTACCCGCCCGAGGCGCGGCTTTTCGACCTGATCGAAGCGCGTATGGTCGATTGGGTGATGCGCGCGATCAAGGTCGACCGGGCCGAGGCCAACCACCTGCGCCAGCATTATTGGCAGACCTATGGCACCACGCTGGCCGGCTTGATGCGCGAACACGGCGTCGACCCCGGCCCCTATCTGACCGAGGTGCACGACATCCCGATGGACCGGCTCACCCCCGACCCAATGCTCGCGCAGGCCATTCGCGCGCTGCCGGGGCGGCGGATCGTCTACACCAACGGCTGCGCGCCCTACGCCGAACGGGTGCTTGAGGCCCGCGGCCTTTCGGGGCTTTTCGACGCGGTCTATGGTGTCGAACACGCCGATTTTCTGCCCAAGCCCGAAGCCGCCGCCTATGACAAGGTCTTTGGCATCGACGGGTTCCAGACCGCCTCCGCCGCCATGTTCGAGGATGATCCGCGCAACCTCGCCGCGCCCCACGCTCTGGGGATGCGCACGGTGCATGTGGCCCCGGAACGTGGCGAAGGCGATCACATCCACTACCATACGCAAGATCTTTGCGAATTCTTAACACGGGTGGCGGGCTGATGACCTTCGATTGCGATATCCTGATTTCCGGCGGCGGCATCGCCGGGCTGACCGCGGCGGCTGCCTTTGGCGCGGCGGGCTTCGATGTGATCTGCGTCGACCCCACCCCGCCCGTCACCGATGGCGCCGCCAAGGGGGCCGACATGCGCTCCACCGCGCTGCTCCAACCGGCGCGGCGCCTGCTGGAGGACGCGGGTCTTTGGGACCGTCTTGCCCCCCATGCCGCCGCCCTGCAAATCATGCGGATCGTCGATGCGGGCGGCGAAGACCCGACGCCGCGGGTCACGCGCGAGTTCGACGCCGCCGATATCTCTGACGCACCCTTCGGCTGGAACTTTCCAAACTGGCTGCTGCGGCGGGAAATCCTGACCCGGCTGAACGAATTGCCCAAGGTCGATTTCCGCCCTGGCACCGGCACCACCACGCTTTTCACCCGCCAAAGCGAAGCGCGTGTCGGGCTGAGCGATGGCAGCCGGATCAGAACCCGGCTCGTGATCGCCGCCGACGGGCGCAACAGCCCGATGCGCGAGGCCGCCGGGATCGAAGTCACCACCCGCCGCTACGGGCAGAAGGCGCTGGCCTTCTGCGTGACCCACCCGATCCCCCATGAAAATGTTTCGACCGAGGTACACCGTTCGGGCGGGCCCTTCACCCTCGTGCCCCTGCCAGATCGCGACGGCATACCCTGTTCCGCCGTGGTCTGGATGGACGATGGCCCCGCAACCCAGGCCCGCGCCACGCTCGACCCCGCCGCCTTTGAGGCCGAGGCGACCGCGCGGTCGGCCAATCTCTTCGGCCCGCTCACCCTCGCCAGCCCCCGCGCGCTCTGGCCGATCATCAGCCAAGAGGCCAAGCGCCTCTCTGGCGAACGACTGGCATTGGTGGCCGAGGCGGCACATGTGCTGCCCCCCATCGGCGCGCAGGGGTTGAACATGTCGCTGACCGATATGGCGACCCTGCTGGAACTCGCCCGCGCCGCGCCCGAACGCCTCGGCGATGCCGAGATGCTGGAGGCCTATCACAAGGCCCGCCACGCGGACATCAGCCTGCGCGTCCGGGGCATCGACCTGTTAAACCGCGCCAGCCAAGCCAGCAGCCCGCTTGCGCGAGACGCGCGCGCGGCAGGGCTCAACGCCCTCTACACCCTGCCCCCGGTACGCAAAATGCTGATGCAAATGGGACTGGGCCTGCGCCGCTGAACCGCGGCGCAGCCTGTCTTACAGAACCTCGTCCAACACCGCCGTCAGTCGCGCCACGGTCGCGTCGACGTCATAAAGCTTGTCCAATCCGAACAGCCCCAGACGGAAGGTGCGGAAATCATCCGGCTCCCCCACCTGCAACGGCACCCCGGCGGCGATCTGCATGCCATGGGCGGCGAAAGCCTTGCCGTTTTGCACATCGGGATCGGCAGTATAGCACACGACCACCCCCGGCGCGGCGAACCCCTCTGCGGCGACGGATGTCACGCCGCGGTCGGCCAAGGCCTGACGCACCGCCTCGCCCAAACGCCACTGCGCCTCTTTCAGTCGGTCGAACCCATAGTCCCGCGTCTCTTTCACCGTATCGCGGAACACCCGCAGCGCGTCCGTCGGCATGGTAGCGTGATAGGCATGGCCGCCCGCCTCATAGGCTTTCATGATGTCGCGCCATTTGCGCAGATCGATGGCGAAACTGTCCGAGGTGGTCTCATTCAGCCGCGCCTCGGCCCGCGCCGACATCATCACCAAACCGGCCGAGGGCGAGGCACTCCACCCCTTCTGCGGGGCCGAGATCAGAACATCGACGCCAAGCGCCTTCATATCCACCCAGACACAGCCCGAGGCGATGCAATCCAGCACCATCAGCGCGCCCACTTCATGGGCCGCCGTGGCCATTTCCTTGATATAGTCATCCGGCAGGATCATGCCCGAGCTTGTCTCCACATGCGGGGCGAACACCACCTGCGGCTTCTGCGCGCGGATCGCGGCGGTGACTTCGTCAATCGGGGCAGGCGCAAAGGGCGCGGGGCTGGCATTGCCCTGCATCCGCGCCTTCATCACCTCGGCGCTATTGGTCAGATCGGCACTCTCGATGATCTGGCTCCAGCGGTAAGAGAACCAGCCGTTGCGCACCACCAGCACATCCTGCCCCCGCGCGAACTGCCGCGCCACGGCCTCCATCGCATAGGTGCCGCCACCGGGCACCAGCGCCACGGCATCGGCGTTATACACCTCACCCAGCCAGTTCGAGAGGTCGCGCATGACCTGCTGAAACTCCGCCGACATGTGGTTGAGCGATCGGTCGGTAAAGACCACGCTGAATTCATCAAACCCCGAAGGGTCTACCGTGTCGAGCAATGCCATCGTTCTTCCTCCATCATTCGAAGCAACGGCATATGGCCCGCCACAGCAAAAGGCAAATGCGGCTAAAGCGGCCCCGGCAAGCGCTCTTCGCTCAACAGCACATTGGCTTCCACCTCCCCCGCACCGGGCAGGGTCATGATCCGCCGCCTGAGCACACGCTCGAAATCCGGCAGGTCCCGCGCCACGACCCGCAGACGATAGTCGAACAACCCCAAAACATGTTCCACCGTCTGCACCTCGGGAATGGCCGAAACCGCCCGCTCGAAATCCTCCAAACTGACCCGCCCGCGCGTGGCCAGTTTGATGCCCAGAAACACCGTGACGCCAAAGCCCAAAGCCTCGGCATTCAAGCGCAACCGCCGCCCGGCAATCGCGCCGCCCTCCTCCAGCCGTTTAATCCGGCGCCATGTCGCAGGCTGCGACAGACCAAAACGGCGCCCTAAGGCACTGGCACTTTGATTGGCGTCCCGCGCCAGCGCCTGCAGCAAGGCGCGGTCAATGTCATCAAGCTCGATCACAGCGGCAGCCCCTCCTGCGTCTTGATCCGCGCCACATGCATCAGCGCCTCAATCTCAGCGATATGCGGCAGGGTCAGGATGCGACTGCGATAAATCTGCTGATAATGTCCCATGTCCCGCGCAATGATCGACAGCCGCAGATCCACCCGCCCCAAAAAGGTCTGCAACTCGATCACCTCAGGCACCTGCCGGGCCTCGGCCATAAAGACATCAAAAGCATTCGCCTGCGTCTTGTCCAAGGTCACCCGCAAGGACACTTCCAAAGCATAGCCAAGCGCCGCCCAATCAATCACCACCCCGCTGCCCTGCACGATGCCCTGATCTTGCAGCCGCGCAATCCGCCGCGCCGCCTTGCCGGAGGTGATATTGCACCGCTCCGCCAACTCCCCGGGGCTGAGACTCGGCTCCGCCTGCCAATAGCGCAGAATACGGCGATCCAGATCATCAAGCATGATTTTTCCGTTTTATAGCGATACTACGAATAACTATCTTCATCCTTTCACAAATACCTCTGCGATGACAATGGCCACTAAGCACAACTTCGCTATGGTGAGACCCAGAACGAGACAAACCAAAGGACAAGATCATGCGCGTTTACTACGACCGCGACTGCGACGTGAACCTCATCAAGGACAAGAAGGTGGCGATCCTCGGCTACGGCTCCCAAGGCCACGCCCACGCGCTGAACCTGCGCGACTCGGGTGCCAAGAACCTCGTCGTCGCCCTGCGCGAAGGCTCCGCCTCCGCCGCCAAGGCCGAGGGCGAAGGCCTCAAGGTCATGGGCATCGCCGAAGCCGCGGCTTGGGCCGACCTGATCATGTTCACCATGCCCGATGAACTTCAGGCCGAAACTTACAAGAAATACGTGCATGACAACATCCGCGAGGGTGCCGCCATCGCCTTTGCCCACGGTCTGAACGTGCACTTCGGCCTGATCGAGCCGAAAGAAGGCGTCGACGTGATCATGATGGCCCCCAAAGGCCCCGGCCACACCGTGCGCGGCGAATACACCAAAGGCGGCGGCGTGCCCTGCCTCGTGGCCGTGGACAAAGACGCCTCCGGCAAAGCGCTGGAAATCGGCCTCTCCTATTGCTCCGCCATCGGCGGCGGCCGCTCCGGCATCATCGAGACCAACTTCCGCGAGGAATGCGAGACCGACCTCTTCGGCGAGCAGGCCGTGCTCTGCGGTGGTCTGGTCGAACTGATCCGCATGGGCTTTGAGACACTGGTCGAGGCGGGCTACGCCCCCGAGATGGCCTATTTCGAATGTCTGCACGAAGTGAAGCTGATCGTGGACCTGATCTACGAAGGCGGCATCGCCAACATGAACTACTCGATCTCGAACACCGCGGAATACGGCGAATATGTCTCCGGCCCCCGCATCCTGCCCTACGACGAGACCAAGAAGCGCATGAAAGACGTGCTGACCGACATCCAGAACGGCAAATTCGTGCGTGACTTCATGCAGGAAAACGCCGTGGGCCAGCCTTCGTTCAAAGCGACCCGTCGCATCAACGATGAACACCGCATCGAACAGGTCGGTGAAAAGCTGCGTGAGATGATGCCGTGGATTTCCGCAGGCAAGATGGTGGACAAGGCCAAGAACTGAGCCAGTTCCACCCAATGATAAGACGACATCGACCCCGGCCTCGCGCCGGGGTCTTTGCCTTTACGCCGGAGCCCCGATGAACACCACGCCTCAAATCACGCTGACAAGCTGGCTGCTGATCGCCCTTTTGGGGTTTGTCTGGGGCGGCACCTTCCTTTTTACCGAAGTGGCGCTCACCGGGATCACGCCCTTCTGGCTCGCCGCCTCGCGGATCGGGTTGGCGGCGGTGGTGATGCTGGCGCTCTGGGCCCTGCGGGGGTTCGCGCTTTTCACCGCGCGCCCCTCTGCCTCCGACATCCTCGTGCTGGTGACCATCGGCATCATCAGCTCGGCCTTGCCCTTTTCGCTGCTCGCATGGGGGCAGCAATATGTGACCTCGGGCTTTGCCGGGGTGACCATGGCTTCTGTCGCACTGATCGTCCTACCCATGGCCCATTTCCTGCTGCCGGGGGAGCGCATGACCCCGCGCAAGGTCGGCGGCTTTGTCATCGGTTTCATCGGCGTCGTCGTGTTGATCGGCGGGCAAGCCTTTGAAAGCACTGGCGCTGCGATGGAAACGGCGGGGCGGATGGCCTGCGTCGCCGCGGCCTCTTGCTATGCGGTCAGCTCAATCCTCATGCGCCGACTGCCTTCGGTGGATCCGATTGGGCTGGGGACGGTGCTGATGCTGATCGGTGCCGTGGTCATGCTGCCCGCCGCCTTCCTCAGCGAGGGCCCGCCGCCCCTGCCCGCGCCCAAGATACTGGCCGTGCTGGCCTTTCTCGGCCTCATCCCCACCGCAGGCGCAGCGTTTTTGCGGGTCTATGTGGTGCGCACCGCGGGGCCGGTCTTCATGTCACTGGTGAACTACCAAGTGCCGGTCTGGTCGGTCCTGCTGGGCGCGCTGGTCCTGTCAGAGCCGCTGCCGATGTCGCTGCTTTACGCGATGACGCTGATCCTTGCGGGGGTCGGGCTCAGCCAATACGGCGCGCTGAAACGGTTGTTCCGGGGAAGCTGAGGTAGGCTCGCGACCGACGAACGCGCCCGCGAACCCGTCGGATCAGTAGCGTCCCAAGGCCATCTTGGTCTTTGCAGTCACCTTTCCGGCACCATTGACGGCCTTCACCACGGCCTCATAACTGTTGCCCTTTCCCCCTGAACAGGGTGGCAGATAACCGGCAGAGCGGTAGTCGCCCGTCCCCCTTGCCGCTTTGATGACCCGCACGCCACGCGGCATTTTCGCCGTCAGCCCCGGAACCGCGGGCAATTTGGCGCTACTGCCCTTTACGTTATAGCCGATGGTCCCATGCCCACCGCCGGAGGACAGAGGGCGATAACTACGGTCATTGAACTCGACCACGACCATCGCGGTCCCGGTGGGAAGACCGGTGACCTGAAAGGGCGGTGTCATCCCCTTACCGCCGAACAGGGTGCATTGCTGTCCGGCGGGGACAGTCTTGCCATTCCACGGCGCGAGAACTTGCGCCTTCATATCGGCAAATGCAGGGACGGCGAGAAACAGGGTGGCGCAGAAAGTCAGCGAAAAGCGCATTGTGGAAATCCTATAAAGTTAAACCATCAAACTATGCACGCCGACCAGATGCCGATCAACCTTAAATTGTAGAGACCACCCTACCCACCGCTTCGACCACGCTATCGACGGCACGCTCCATCAATGCCGCGTCCTCATGTTCGGCCATGACGCGCACCAAGGGTTCCGTGCCCGATTTGCGGATCAACAGCCGCCCGCCCTGCGCCAGATCGGCTCCGGCCTGCGCGATGGCGGCTTTGACCTGCGCGTTTTCCAGCGGGGTCTGTCCGGCGGAGAAGCGCACGTTTTTCAGCAGCTGCGGGACCGGGTCGAATTGGTAGAGCAGTTCCGAGGCAGGCTTGCCCGAGCGGACCATCTCGGCCAGAAACTGCATCCCAGCCATCAGCCCGTCGCCCGTGGTCGCATAGTCGGTCATCACGATATGGCCCGACTGCTCCCCCCCGAGGTTGAAGCCCCCTTCGCGCATCCGCTCCACCACATAACGGTCGCCGACGCCGGTCCGCTCCAGCCGCACACCACGGTCGTTCAGGAAACGCTCCAGCCCCAGATTGCTCATCACCGTAGCGACGAGCGCCTTGCCCGCAAGACGCTCTTCCTCGGCCCATCGCGCGGCCATCAGCGCCATGAACTGATCGCCGTCGCCGATGCGGCCATTCTGATCAATCAGGATCACCCGGTCGGCGTCGCCATCAAGGCAGATGCCCACATCGGCGCCATTGGCCACCACGGCCTCAGCCGCCGATTGCGGCTGGGTGGAACCGCAGCCATCGTTGATGTTGAACCCGTTCGGGTCCACGCCCACGGGGATCACATTCGCGCCCAATTCCCACAAAGCCATCGGCGCCACATGGTAGGCCGCACCATGAGCGCAGTCGATCACCACCTTGAGCCCATCAAGACGCATCTGCCGCGGGAAAGAGGATTTGACCCGTTCGATATAGCGAAAGCGGCTGTCGTCGATGCGCTTGGCCCGGCCAATCTGATCCGGCGCCGATGGCTCGACCCCCTCGGCGACCAGCGCTTCGATTTCCTGCTCGACCTGATCGGAGAGTTTGAACCCATCCGGGCCGAAGAACTTAATGCCATTGTCGCTGGCCGGGTTGTGGCTGGCCGAAATCATCACCCCCAGATCGGCCCGCATGGAGCGCGTCAAAAGCCCCACCGCCGGTGTCGGCACCGGCCCCAGCAGCAACACGTTCATGCCGGTGCTGGTGAGGCCCGCAGTCAGCGCGTTTTCGAACATATAGCCTGACAGCCGCGTGTCTTTGCCGATAACCACACGGTGCACGCCGCGCTTCTCACGCCGGAAATAGCGCCCGACGGCGGCACCGATGCGCAGCGCCATGTCGGCGGTCATGGGGTGAATATTGGCGGTGCCCCGCACGCCGTCTGTACCAAAAAGCTTTGTCATATCTATTTTCCTGCCAGTGCCGAACGATAAAGTAAAATGGATTGAATGGTTTGCGCCACATCGTGCACGCGCAAGACTTGGGCCCCGTGGTTCAGTGCCGCCAGGGCCACCGCGATGGAGCCGGGCGCACGATCTTCCCCCGCCGCGCCGCCGCCGATCGTGCCGATGAAACGTTTACGCGACGCGCCGAGCAAGATCGGCACTCCGAGGCTGTGGAACAGGCTGAGCCGCGCGAGCAGCGCAAGGTTGTGTTCCAACGTCTTGCCAAAGCCAATGCCCGGATCGGCGATGATATTCGCGCGCGGGATGCCCTGCGCCTCAAGCGCCGCGATGCGTTCGGCCAAGTAGTCATAGACGTCGAGCAGCACGTCATCATAGCGCGGGTCGCGCTGCATCGTGGCCGGGTCGCCTTGGGCATGCATCACACAGACCGGCAGCCCCCGCGCCGCGCAGAAGGGCGCAAGCGCCGGGTCAAAGGTCAGCCCTGCCACGTCATTGACCAGATCCGCCCCCGCCGCCACGGCGGCTTCGGCCACGGCGGCCTTGCGGGTGTCGATGCTGATCGCCCCTTCCCCGGCGGCCCGCAGCCCTTCGATCACCGGCCGGACACGCGCGATTTCTTCGTCTTCCCGCACGGTCTCCGCGCCCGGGCGGGTGGATTCCCCGCCGATGTCGAGCATATCGACTCCCGCTGCCCGCATCGCTGCCCCCGCCGCGACCGCGACCTGCGGATCGGCATGGCGGCCCCCGTCTGAGAAACTGTCAGGCGTGGCGTTGAGGATGCCCATCACGCGGGGGCGGTCGAAACTTAACCCCGCGATGGCCGGGCGCGGCGCGTTGAGGGCATCGCGCGCGGCGGAGGGGAGCGCATCTGCCGGGATCACGCGCGGCGTCTGCCCCCGCGACAGGACTTCAACATGGGTGAACCAGCCCCAACCGCCCGCGAGGGTCAGCGCAGCTTCGGGCCGCGCGGGGCCGATCTGAACCAAGGGGCGATGGTACTCGGTCATCAAACGATCTCCGCGCTGTCGACGTCAAGCAGGCGCATAGGCAGCGCCGTGCCCTCGGGCTGGTCTGCGCCGATCAGCACCAATTCGGAGGCCGATGAACTCTCGGCGAACCATGCGGCCAAGGCGGGTGCCGCGCTTGGCGGGGCCGTGGGGCCGTCCACTGCGTCGAGCACGATCCGCGCAGGTGCCCAGATGCTGATCTGGCCGTTTTTCATCGCCCAGTCTAACTCCGTCCGGCTGCCGACCACCGCGCCCCGCGGATCGCGGGTTGAAAGCATCCAAGCGTTCTGTTCGATCGCCAAAAGGTCGATGTGGCGCTGCGCTTTCTCATCCTCGGCCTGTGGGACGGCAATGTCCGAGGGGCCAACGCAGAGGATCACCGGCTCCGTCGCCGCTTCCAATTGATCCAGCCATTCCGGCAAACGCGTCGAGGAAATCGCCGCGTTGGAGAGATAGACCACGCGCGGCTGCGGGGCCTCTTGGGCCGCGTCCTGCGCTGCCGCCTCCTCCCGCGCGCGCACGATTTCGACCCCAAGGGCACCGGGGCCCCGGTCGAGCTTTTCGATACGCACGAAAACCCGCATCGCTTGCGGCTCGATCAGGATACGGTCGGCCACCCGTTCGGCCAGCGTTTCCAAAAGGTTGAGCCGTTCGGCGGCAAGCTCGGCGGCGATGGCTTCGGTCACGCGGTCGTAGGACAGGATACGGTCGACATCGTCGTCCACCACACCCGTCAGGGGGGCCACCTCGACCACCACGTTGAAACAGACCCGCTGGGTGACGTCCCGCTCGGCCTGAAAGGCACCGATCTCAACCTCGACGATATGATCGCGGAGCGAGATACGATCACGCGGATCGGGGCCGGCCATCGTCTCTGCCCGCTCGGAAGGGTGGGCAAAGGCAAGTCGAATTTCGTCGTCGGACATCGGCAGCGCCTATCGGATCAGGGTAATGGCCCCACCGGGGGGCGCTTCGATGCACATTTAGCAGGCCCACCGGCGGCAGGCCAGCACCCGAAGGCACATCCCGCCCCTCAGTTCGAGGCGGTCTTCCATGTGTGGCGATAGAAGAGGTGCTGCCCGATCCGCGCGGTCTTGGTATAGACCCGCGCCCAATTGGGGTTCACGGCAGTGGTGTGATAGTGGGTCGCGCCATTGGTCAGCTTCGGCGCGCTGCCGTCGATGATCGCACGCGCGACTTTCGAGACACGGGCAAAAGCGCGCGGCTCATTGATGACCTCTTTGTGGCCGTCACAGGTGTAGGTGAACTGGCACTGATACTTGCGCCCGGTCCCTTGGTTGATCACGCCGCAAAGCGTGCCGGGGAAACGGGCGGATTTCACCCGGTTCATGATCACTTCGGCCACGGCGAACTGGCCCTTGACCGTCTCACCGCGCGCCTCGAAATAGAGCGCTTCGGCAAGGCACTGCAACTCAGCGTTGCCTTCGGCCTTGGGCTGGCTGTCGATCCACGCCGTGGAGAATTTCACATCTGTCTCGCTGGCCGACACGGGCTGTGCGACCATCTCCTGAAGCCGCGCCGCACCGGCGGACTTCAGACCTTGAATTTCAATCTGCGCAAGATCGCTCGCACTTTCAGAGCTGGCCTGAACCGCCAGCGGGCTGCTGCACAGCGCCATGGAAAGAGCAAAAGAGATCGACCGGATAAAACGCATTATGCGCCTCGCATCATTGTTAGGGCTGCGGGGCGGATAGCCAAAAGGTTCCCGGCGGTAAACCCAACCAGACGTTATGTGCAGAAACTCGCCGAATTATGGTATAAGTTGGGCTGGAGCCCGCCGCCCCTACCCGATCTTGTGGGCAATGGCGAGCTGGGCTGCGGCCAAACGTGCAACTGGCACGCGAAATGGCGAACAGGAAACATAATCGAACCCCGATTCGCGGCAAAAGGCGATGGATTCGGGGTTGCCGCCATGCTCCCCACAGATGGAAAGCGTGATTCCGGGCTGCGCTTTGCGCCCCCGCTCCGCGCCAAGTTGCAGCAATTCGCCCACCCCATCGGTGTCGAGCACATGGAAGGGATCCTCTGGATAGACCCCCTGTTGGACGTAGTTCGACATGAAGCGGCCCGCGTCATCGCGCGAGAGGCCGTAGGTCATCTGCGTCAGGTCGTTGGTCCCGAAGCTGAGGAAGGCGCAATGCGGCGCGATATCATCAGCGCGCAGACAGGCGCGCGGGGTCTCCACCATGACGCCAAGGCGGTAGGTAAAGCTCGCGTCACGCTCACTACGCACGGCGGCGGCCACGGCATCGACGCTGGCTTTGACCAATTCCACCTCGCGCCGGGCGCTGACCAGCGGGATCATGATCTCGGGCACCACCGGCTCGCCATCGCGGCTGGCTTCAATGGTGGCCTCGAAAATCGCGCGGGCCTGCATCTCATAGATCTCAGGCACCGTGACCCCCAGCCGCACACCGCGCAGACCCAGCATCGGGTTATACTCCGTCATCGCCGCCACGCGGCGCGTCACGTCGGACATTTGCAGGCCAAGCGCCTCGGCCAATTCGCGCTGCCCGGCTTTGTCGGAGGGCAGGAATTCGTGCAACGGCGGGTCGAACAGGCGGATGCAGACCGGCTGGCCCTGCATGATGCGGAACAGCTGGGTGAAATCCTCGCGCTGCATGGGCAGCAGGCGTTCGAGCACGGCGCGGCGGTCTTCGCCGCTTTCGGCAAAGATCATCTCGCGCATCACGGTGAGGCGGCCCGGCTCGAAGAACATATGCTCGGTCCGGCACAGGCCGATGCCATGGGCATTGAAGTTTCGCGCGGTCTGCGCATCGGTCGGCGTGTCGGCATTGGCGCGGATGCCGATATCGGCCACATCCTCGGCCCAGCCCATCAGCCGGTTAAAGGTATCGTCGAGCGCGGCCTCCTGCATCTTGGCCGCCCCCGCCAGCACCTGCCCGGTGGAGCCATCGACGGTAACTTGATCGCCTTCGACAAAGACCCGCCCGTCGGGGGCGATGATCTGCCGTTGGGTCAGCACAAAGCGCATGTTCGAGGCACCGACCACGCAAGGCAGCCCCATGCCGCGCCCGATCACCGCCGCGTGGCTGGTGATGCCGCCGCGTTCAGTCAGCACGGCGGCGGCGGCATGCATGCCGCGAATATCCTCGGGCGACGTCTCACGCCGGACGAGGATGCAAGGCTCCCCGCGCGCGGCACTGGCCTGCGCGTCGCTGGCGGAAAAGACGATCCGCCCGGTGGCCGCGCCGGGGCTGGCGGCGATGCCGCGCCCGATCACGTCCCGCTTGGCGCTTGGGTCAACTTGGCGGTGCAGCAGTTCCGACAGCGTGCGCGGCTGCACCCGCATGAGCGCTTCCTCGCGGCTGATGATCCCCTCATCGGCCAGCGCCACGGCAATGCGCACGGCAGCCCGAGAGGATCGCGCGACCTTGACACCGTCCAAGATATGCAGCTTGCCCTGATCGATTACAAACTCGACCTGCATCTCGGCCCGCAGCCTCTTGCGCATCAGTGCTGCGTGATCCTTCAACTCCGCAAAGGCTTCGGGCACCAATTCTTCAAGCGATGGCCCGCGCGGATCGCGGGTGAGATACATCGCCGCCGCATCGCCTTCGAGCGCGTCGCGGCCTTGGCTCTGGCTCAGATACCGCCCGGTGATCTGCGGCAGGCCGGTGTCACTGTCGACCAGTTGCAACACGCCCGAGCCGCATTGCCCCTGCCCCACGCCAAAGGCCATCTCTTGCACCACTAGCCCCAGCCCCGCATCCGCAGGCGCGCCCTTGGCCTGCCGCAACAGCCGCGCCGAGGTGCCGTTCCACGCCCGCGCCATGGAGCGCAGCACGGCGGCCAGTTGCGTTGCCGGGTCTTGGGGGAAACGCTCTTCGGTCTCGGCCTCATAGGCACGCAGGGATTCCATCAACGCCGCGCGGCCATCGCCGTTCACATCGTCGAACATATCCGGGTCGAGACGGGCCACATTGACCGCGTAGGACTGCACGAAACGCGAATAAAGCGCCGCCGCTGGCCCTTCGCCAATCGTGCCCGCGTAGCTTTCAAAGAGCGCATCGTTGATCCCGATGTTCAACACCGCCCCCGGCCCGCCCCAATCGGGGTCTTGGCTGGAGGGCCGCACGCAAAGCAGCGCACCCTTGGGAAATTGATCGACCACCGCCTGCACGTCGGGCATCTGCCCCCGCGCGATCTGCTGCACCGCGTCGAAGGACAGCGCGATGGTGCGCGGCACCGGCAGGTCGAGCCGCACGAGACGTTGCAAACATTTAGCCCGCCCGCCGTGGGTGGTATTGGCAATCGGCGCGGTGGGAGTCACCAGCGTGGTATGGGGATCGTTCTGCACTGCGGCACCTTAATCGTTCCGGTGCAGCATAGGGGTTGAGGCAGAAGGGGCAAGGGATCTCGCCCCCTCTGGAGTCAGCCGTCCAGTTTGGTCAAGTCCGCCACGGCGCTACAGATCGTGCGGATGCGGCTTAGCAGATTAAGACGGTTACGCCGCACCGTGGGGTTCTCGGCGTTGACCTGCACCGCCTCAAAGAAGGCGTCGATCGGCCCGCGCAATTCTGCCATGGCCGCCATCGCGGTCGAGAAATCCTGCGCCGCCATCGCCGGGGTGATCTTGGCCTCGGCTTTGTCGAGCGCGGCGAAGAGGTCTTTCTCGGCCTCCGTCTCGGCAAACTTCGGATCGGCGCCAAAGGAGTATTCCACGCCGTCGGCCTCTTCGGCTTGGCTAAGAATGTTGTTGGCGCGTTTGAAGCCTTGAATCAGGTTTTCGCCATCGTCGGTTTTGAGCGTTTCCGACAGGGCACGGGCGCGTTTGACCAGCAGGGTGAGATCGTCGCTGCCGTCCATGGCGATGCAGGCGTCGATGACGTCGTGGCGGATGCCTTGGTCGCGCAGGTAGACTTTTAGGCGGTCGTGGATGAAGGAGAGGAGATCGCTCTGCAATTCGCTGTTAAAGTGCCACTCATGGATCGTTACACGAGTCCGACCCGCTTCAGCGAGTTCGTTGAGATCAAACTCGCCTCGAATATCCTCGGCTCGTCCTGTTCCAATAACACGCCCGTCTTCTTGAACCGTCGCGACGGCATCAGCTTCAATGGTGGCGCGGTGCGTCTGCAAAGTTTCCGACAAGGAAAGATGTAGGTCATTCTCCACCAAAATCCGGATCACGCCCAAGGCCGCACGGCGCAGCGCAAAGGGGTCCTTGCTACCGGTCGGCTTCTCGTTGACGGCCCAGAAGCCGGTGAGCTTGTCGATCTTCTCAGCCAGCGCCACGGCGATGGAGACCGGCACGGTCGGCACGTCGTCGGACGGCCCCAACGGCGCGTAGTGATCCTTCGCGGCATCGGCCACGGCATCCGACATCCCCGCCTTTCGCGCGTAGTAGCTGCCCATCAGACCCTGCAACTCGGGGAATTCGTAGACCATCTCGGAGCTGAGGTCGGCCTTGGCGACGCGAGCAGCCTTCTCGGCCTCGTCAACGTCGGCGCCAACCAGCGGGGCGAGTTCGCGCGACAGGGTCGCCATGCGGTCAATCAATTCGGCCTGCGTGCCGAGTTTGTTGTGGAAGGTCACGTTCTCCAACGCCTTGACCCATGTCTCCATGCCCGCGCCAGTGGTCACGGTGCGCAGGTCGTTGTCCCAGAAGAACTTGGCATCCGACAGCCGCGCGCCCAGCACCTTTTCGTTCCCGGCGAGGATCGTGGCGCCCTCGTCGGCGGTGGTACGGTTGGCGACGGTGATGAACCGCTCGATCTGCCCCGACTTCGGATTGCGGACCGAGAAGAACTTCTGATGCTCTTTCATCGAGGTTTGCAGCACTTCCGGCGGCAGGCCGAGGAAATCCTCACCGATGCGGCCCATCAGCACGACGGGGTATTCGACCAGTCCCGCGACCTCGGCCAGAAGCCCTGCGTCCTCAACGACTTCGAGCCCGGCGGCGAAGGCGAGATTGGTGGCGTCATGCCAGATCGTGTCGGCGCGCGCGGCGGGGTCGAGCACGACGAAGGCGCGGCTGAGCTTGTCCTGATAATCCTCGAAACCCGCGACTTCGATCTCGTCGGGGGCGAGGAAACGGTGCCCGCGCGTGGTATTGCCCGCGGTGATCCCGTCGATGGTTAGCGGCACCACCTCGGCCCCGGCCTCGTCGCTGATCACGCAGAGGATGGAATGCAGCGGGCGGACCCATTTCAGGCTACCACTGCCCCACCGCATGGACTTGGGCCAAGGGAAGTTGCGGATGGTCTGTTCCAGCACCTCGGCCACGATCTCGGCGGCGGGGCGGCCCGGCTTCTCGATCTTGGCGAAGAGCACCTTGCCCTTGGGTGTGTCGCGCTCCTCAAGCTGGTCGCGGGTCAGACCCGCGCCGCGGAGGAAACCTTCGATGGCTTTCTCGGGCGCGTCGGCCTTGGGGCCCTTGCGCTCTTCCACCTGCCGGGGGCTGGCGGCGAGCATGTCGCCAAGCGCCAGCGTGATGCGGCGCGGGGTGGTGAAGACGGCAGCGGAGCCATAGGTCAGACCGGCCTCGACCAAACCGTTGGTCACCAGCTTTTGCAGGTCTTCGCCCGCGCGTTTCTGCATCCGCGCGGGAATTTCTTCGGAAAAAAGTTCAATCAGCAGATCTGGCACGGGCGGCCCCCAATTCTTGCCGCGACGGCGGCGTCTCATCGGGGGCTTGGATAACGAGTGCTAGGCGGAGGGTCTAGCCCCCCGCCCCGCGTTTAATCCAACAAGGTGCGGATATCCGGGTCGGAGAATTTTGGCACCACGCGGTAGCCCGCCTCGACGAAGTTATAGACCGCGAAACCGATCAGCCCCAGCCCGGCCCCGCCCAAAAGGAAGCGCCCAAAAGGAAGCGCCCAAAGGCCATGCCGCGCAGGTCTTGCAGCGCCTCACCCAGACCGCCCGCTTGTTCGGGATTGGCCGTCAGCGCCGCATAGCCCAGCGAAAAGGCGACGAGCGCGAGAATGCCGCCATAGATGACAAGGCCGATCTTCACGATGGGGTCGATGCTTTCGGTGAAATGGGTGCGCGCCAGATGGCCCTTATACTTACCACTCAGCCCTTTGTAGGCATAGTAAATCCCCGCGCCCAGCAGGATCAGCGCCCCCGCGGCCACGATATAGCGCCCGGCGGGCATGGCCATCAGCTTTTGCGTCCAGTCCTGCGCGGAACTGCCGCCGGAGTTCTTGCCGCTCAGCGCCAGAGCGAGAACCGAGACGCCGATACCGCCGTGGATCAGCCCGGTCGTGATCTGCCCCAGCCGCGCGACCAGCCCCTTGGCGTCGGTCCCGTGGTCTTCGACATCCTTCACGCCCGCAGCCACACGCCAGACCAGATAGGCAAGCAGCCCGATGCCGATGGCAAAGAGCGCGGGGATGCCATAGGGCTCATCCCGCAGCGCCGCGAGCGCGTCTTTCGTCCCCGAGGCTTGGGTGCTTTTGAGCGCGGCCAGAAGCGCCAGCGCGCCGATGATCGTATAGATCACCCCGCGCGCGCCATAGCCTGCGCGCATCACCCATTTCAGCCCCTCATGTGTTTTCTCTGACATTTTCGCCCCCGTTCTATGTGGGGACAAGCGTTCAGCAGCGCCAAAAAGTTCCGCCGAAAGGGGCCGCGTGCGGTGACAAGATCAGTCGGCGGGGCGTTCCGGGCAGGCCTCGCCCACCACGGTGCCGTCATAGGACTTCTCACCGCAGTCGTTCAGCTCATGCCAGATATAGCCGCGCCCGTCGTCGGTCAGCGCCACGATCCGGTCGACGCCGTAGTGCACGTTCTTGCCGCCGAGGAAGGTCAGCGCGCTGCCCGCCTCGATTTCAGCCGCGATAGCGGGGGCGTCGAAACAATCGAACCAGCCCGGCGCGTTGCGCGGATCGGTATGGTCGGTCATCTCATAGGTCTCGGTCGCCATGGCGAGGCTCATGTCATGCTCAAAACACGCGCGGAACCGGATCGGCGAACTGTCGGCATCGATGGCCTGTAGGTTCTCCGCCGCGATCTCCTCCGCCTCCTCCGTCGTCAGAGAGACGAGTTCAACCTTGGCCTCGGACACATCGTGGTAAAAGCCGTAGATCTGAAGGTAATAGAGCGCCGCACCGGCGATCGCTGCTGAAAGAAGGATCACGATGCCAACAATCTTCCCGCTCATGCCGCGCTGTCCGCCTCGGGCGTCCAGCCGCCCGCGCGGGTCTGCACGAAGGCATCCGCGCATTGCTTGGCCAGCGCCCGCACCCGCCCGATATAGGCCTGCCGCTCGGTGACCGAGATCACGCCGCGGGCGTCGAGCAGGTTAAAGATATGGCTCGCCTTGATACACTGGTCATAGGCCGGATGGGCCATGACGATGCGCTTGCCGGTTTTGGGGTCTTCGGCGGGCTGTTCGAGGATGAATTTGCAATGCGCCTCGGCCTCGTTGAACTGATCGAGCAGCACCTCGGTGTTGGCCGTGTCGAAGTTCCAGCGCGCGAATTCCTCTTCGGTCTGCTTGAACACATCGCCATAGGTCAGCGGGATCGGCGCGTCGGGGCTGTTGAAGGGCATGTCCATGACGTGGTCGACGCCCAGCACATACATCGCCAAACGCTCCAGCCCGTAGGTCAGCTCGCCCGAGACGGGGTGGCAGTCATGGCCGCCGACCTGCTGGAAATAGGTAAACTGCGACACTTCCATGCCGTCGCACCAGACTTCCCAACCCAGGCCCCAAGCGCCGAGCGTCGGGCTTTCCCAATCGTCTTCGACAAAGCGGATGTCGTGTAGCGCCATATCGATGCCGATGGCTTCGAGCGAGCCGAGGTACAGCTCCTGCAGGTTCGGCGGGCTGGGTTTGATCAGCACCTGATACTGGTAGTAATGCTGCAAACGGTTCGGGTTCTCACCATAGCGCCCATCCGTGGGGCGGCGCGAGGGCTGGACATAGGCTGCGGCCCAAGGCTGGGTGCCAAGACTGCGCAGCGTGGTGGCCGGGTGAAAGGTGCCCGCGCCCACTTCCATGTCGTAGGGTTGCAGCACCGCGCAGCCCTGCCGCGCCCAATAGCTCTGCAAAGCAAGGATGATCTCTTGGAAAGAGCGTGGTTTCTGCGCTGCGTCAGACATGGTGATTGCCCCTTAATGATGCGCGCCTTTCCTACGTCTGCAAACCATGGGGGTCAATCACAGCTTTATCAGAATTTCGCCCCCTTTTGCATGGCATTCGCGCCGCTTTCCGGCGTAATCTGGCTCGGATTTGGTTTTGCGAGAGTTGAGTGACGATGAAGCGAATTCTACGTGCCCCCGTGGCGATCTTCTTGGCCCTGAGCCTGACCTGGGCGGGCCTTGCGCGGGCGCAATCGGCAGAGGATGTCGTTTGGGTTCAGATCGAGGCGCAGCCGTCCTTGGCCGAAGCCATGGACCGGGCGCGCGCCTATGAGACCCTGTTGGATGACGTGAATGGCTTTGCCTTGGGCGGCGGCTGGTACGGCATCGCCGTGGGCCCCTACCGGCGCGAGGATGCGGAACTGGTGCTGCGCAGCTATGTGCGCGACGGTCTGGTGCCGCGCGACAGCTTCATCCAGCAATCCAGCCGGTTCCAGCAGCAATTCTGGCCCGTGGGCGACAACGTTCTGGAAACCGGCGTGATCGACGCACCCGTGGGCGTGGATGGCAATGCGCCAGAGGAAGCCGCCGCAGGCAGCAGCACCCCCGATGTCACGACCACCCCGCTTGACCCCGCAGGGACGGAGGGTGAAACCGAAGCCGCAGAGGCCGAGACCGCAGCGGCCCCCACCCCGCCCGAACCGGATGAAACCCCGGCAGAGGCGCGCCGCTCGGAACGCGCCCTTTCGGCGCAGGAGCGCAAAGACCTGCAAATCGCCCTGCAATGGGCGGGTTTTTACGATGCCGCGATTGACGGTGCCTTTGGCCGTGGCACCCGTGCCTCCATGCGCGCGTGGCAAGGGGCCAACAGCTATGAGCAGACCGGCGTGCTGACCACCCGCCAGCGCGCCGCGCTGATGGGCCAGTATAACGCCGTGCTCGACGGGCTGGGTTTGCAACTGGTGCGCGACGAAAAGGCCGGGATCGAAATCATGATGCCCACCGCCGAAGTCGACTTCGCTCGCTACGAGCCGCCCTTTGCCCATTACGACAGCAGCGGCAACATCGGCGCGCGGGTCTTGTTGATCAGCCAGCCGGGCAATCAAGATACGCTCTATGGCCTTTATGACATCATGCAAACGCTTGAGATCGTCCCCTTGGATGGCCCGCGCGAGCGCAAGCGCAATTCCTTTGAGCTGATCGGCGAGAACGGCAGCATCATCAGCCAGACGCAGGTCTCGTTGGAGAACGGTCAGATCAAGGGCTTCACCCTGATCTGGCCCGCCGGGGACGAAGACCGCCGCCGCCGCGTGGTGGCCGAGATGTCGAAAAGCCTCACGCGTCTGGCCGGCGTGCTCGATGCTGCCGCAGGCAACAGCGACGCGCAGGCGATCGATCTGGTCGCCGGTCTGCAAATCCGCCAGCCCAAGATCGCCCGCAGCGGCTTTTTCATCGATGGCAATGGCGCAGTGGTCACCACCAGCGAAGTCGTGGCCTCTTGCGGGCGGGTGACGCTGGACGCCGATACCGATGCCACGGTAGTCGCCACCGATGAGGCGCGCGGCCTTGCGCTGCTCAAGCCCGAAAGCCGCCTCGCCCCGCTTGCCGTGGCCGAGTTCAGCAACGCGGCCCCGCGCCTGCAATCGGAAATCTCCGTCGCGGGCTACTCCTACGAAGGCGTGCTGAGCGCCGCGACACTGACCTTTGGCGCGCTGTCGGACCTCAAGGGGCTGAACGGAGATGAGACCCTCAAGCGCCTCTCGGTCAAGGCCCAGCCTGGCGATGCCGGGGGTCCGGTCTTTGATGAGAATGGCCACGTCGTGGGCATGTTGCTGCCCCAGACGGATGCCGACCGCAAACTGCCCGAAGACGTGAGCTTTGCCCTCAATGGCGATGTGATCCTCAAGGCAGCGCAGGAGGCCGGGCTGGGCAGCAAACAGGCGCAGGGGGCCACAGGCCCGATCGCGCCGCGCGACCTGACCCTGCGCGCGCAGGGGATGACCGTCTTGGTCAGCTGCTGGGAATAACGCGGGGGGCTCAGCCCCAAGCGACAAAGACAAAGGGCGGTGCCATCGGCGCCGCCCTTTCGCGTTTCAAGCGCGCCAGAACTTGGCGGTGAACATGACGTAGACCGCCATCAGCTCCAGCCGCCCGATCCACATGGCGATGATCAATATCCACTTCGCCGTGTCATTAAGACTGCTGAAATTCCCTGCCGGGCCGATGATCTCTCCCAACCCCGGGCCGATGTTCGCCAGCGCCGCCGCCGCCCCCGAGACGGAGGTCACAAAATCCAACCCCGTCAGGCTCAGCGCGACCGAGATCAGGCCAAGCGATACGACGAAGAACATGAAGAAGGACATCACCGAGCTTAGCACGTCCGCCCCCACCGGGCGGCCATCGTAGCGCGGGGTAAAGACACCGTGGGGCGAACGGATCCGCCGCAACTGCGCGCGGATCGACGCAAAGAGCAGTTGATAGCGGAAGATCTTGATCGAACAGGTGGTCGAGCCCGCGCAGCCGCCGATCAGGCCGATGAAAAAGAACAGCGCCACGGCAAAGCTGCCCCATTGCATATAGTCCGCCGAGGCATAGCCGGTGCCAGAGATGATCGAAGTGATGTTGAACAGCGCTTCGCGCAAGACCCGCTCGGATTCATAGGTCGTGCCGCTGCGCAGAACGAAAAAGACGATCACCACCAGAAAGGTCATCGTCATGAAAAAGCCGCGCACCTGCGGGTCGCGGTGCAGGGCCACGGGGTTGCCGTTGATCAGCTGCACATAGCGTACGAAGGGCAGCGCGGAGAGGATCATGAAGATCACGGCGACATATTCGGCGGGGCCGGAAAAGGTGCTGAAGGAGGCGTCGTAGTTGGAAAACCCACCCGTCGAGACCGTTGTCAGCGCATGCACCGTCGCGTCAAAGGTAGACATTCCAAGGGCCAGATAGCTCAGCATGCAGGCCAGCGTGAGCCAGAGGTAGATCACCGAGATCTGCGTTGCGATCTGCCCCGCGCGGGGCAGGATTTTCCCGAAAGTGTCAAAGGATTCGGATTTGAAGATCTGCATACCACCGACCCGCAGTTCAGGCAGGAAGACCATGGCGACAACGACGATACCAATGCCGCCCAGCCATTGCAGAATACCGCGCCAGATCAGCAGACCTTTGGGTAGGTCTTCCAACCCGGTCAGCACCGTGGCCCCGGTGGTCGTCAGCCCCGACATCGCCTCGAACATCGCGTCGGTCACGCTGGCCTCGGTCGCGCCCAGCACGAAAGGCAAAGCCCCGAACAGCGGCAGCATCAGCCAGACGCCGGTGGTCAGCATGAATGTCTGTTGAATGGTGAGCCCTTCGCGGACTCCATTGGCGCTGGCGAGGGCGATCATACCGCCACCCAGCGTCGTGATCAGCGCGCTTTCGACGAAGACCCACCATTGGCCCCGGCCTTCGGCCAGATCGACCAAGATCGGGACGATCATGGCAAGGCCGAGCACGGCCACCAAAAGGCCCACGACATATCCGACAGGTCGTATATCCAACATGCGCGCAGCGTTGGCTTGGCCGCTCGTCGCTGTCAAGCCGAGACGGGACCGGGGCGCGATTTGGCCCCGGTCCGTGTCGTCTTAGATGTAGTAGAGGTCTTTGAAAACGTGGTGAACGATGTCGTCACGCTTGATGCCCATGGCGGCCAGTTCTTCGTCGCTTTTCGCTTGCAGGCCTTGGACCTGCTCAAAACGGCGTTGGGCGGTGGAGCCCATCATGATGCCATGGCCGATCCCCGCGAAAAAGCGGCGCAGACCGGCGCCGGCGCGCCGCAGCCCTTCGAGGGGAGAGACGGAGTGGGCGGGGTGAGCAGTGCTCTGGTAGGTCATCTGATTGCCTTTGCAATTTCCAGTATTTCGATGACCGTTAGATAGGCAATGCTGCGCCGCAGCAGAACCGACGTTTTCGCATAGCCGCTGGTCGGGACTTGCAGGGCTGACAGGGCGACATTCGCAAATTGTGCGCTAAGACAGGCGAAATGCCCCGCAAAGGGGTGCGGCGCGGGCTGCGAACAACCAATGCGCGATTGCCGCGCCGTGCGGGGTCAGCCGACGTGAAAGAGCGTGTTGAAAAGCTTGGGGTCGATGCTCTGCGCGGCAAAGGTCTCACCTTGGGTCAGCACGCTGATCGCATCGTGGCTGTGCAGGCTTTCCTGATGGCTGGCGACGATGCGGAAATCGCCCACCCGACCATCGGCCAAAAGCTGTTCGCAAAACAGCCGCGCGGCATCCTCGACAAAGATCGGATTGGCGGCGTTAAGCTCGGCGAACGCCTGTTCGTCTTCGCGTTTGACCATGACCTGCGTCTCGGTCGGCACGGCGCGGCGGCAAATCTCGATCAGGTCTTCGAACCACAGGCAATCGCCCTCGTCCCGTGTCTCGACCGATATCCGCGCGACGGAGCGCTGCGAATGCGGCGTCGCCAATTGCCCGCGGGTCTGGCGCGCGTGTTCGCTCAGTTCCAGCGAACAGGGGCAGGTGCTGGAATAGACATAGTCGAGATGCACGATCTTCTTGCGCTCTCCGTTCTGTTCGACCAACTCCAGCGCGATGTCGTAATACTGATATCCCGTGAGGCCCGAGCGTAGGCTGCCGATTTTCATCGGGAAGGAAAAGCGCATCTGAATTCGCGCGTCCAAGCTCTCAAGATCGGCTTTGTAATCATCCAGCGCCGCTTCGATCACCTCGAAGCTAAAGGTCGCTTCGGCATGGCGGTAAAAGCTGCGCATGATGCGAGACATGTTGATGCCCTTCTTCTCCGCATCGAGCGAGACCGTGCCGGTGACCGAGGTCTCAAGCCGCAGATCCCCGCCCTCGCGGCTGCGGTAACGTATCGGCAGGCGAAAGTTCGAGATGCCGACATGCTGGATCAACTGCTGCGCGCCGCGGATCAGGCTGGAAGGGCCGTTTTGCAGATCCGGCAGGCTGGCGCGGTAGTTGTCGCCCGCGGTGAAATCTTCGGGATAGGCGCGGCTAAGGGCGGGATATTCAGCGGGGGCCAGCATCCGCGCCATGGCCGGGTCCAGCGCCGCAATCTCGGCCGGGGTGGCCGTTTCGGCCCAAGCGCGCAGCGTGGCGAGCGCGGATTGCGCCGCCTCACGGTCCGGTGTCTCGGACATCTCAGTCACGATGTTCATTGCGCGGCCCTCCGGTCTGTCGCTTTCAATGTATGATGCGCGGGGCCAAAATGCCACCGCGCCCGCGACACATCAGGTCAGGCTTGCGCCGCCGCATCCAAGGCTTGCAGCAGATCGGCCTTGAGATCGCCGCTATATTCCAGCCCCACGCTGATCCGCACCAGCCCCGGGGTGATGCCCAAAAGGTCTTTGGTGTCCTGCGGCAGACGCTGGTGGGTGGTGGTGGCCGGATGGGTGACGATGGTCTTGGCGTCGCCAAGGTTGTTTGAGATCACCCCCACCTGCAACGCATTCAGGAAAGCGAAAGCCGCCGCCTTGCCGCCCTTGAGGTCGATTGACAGCACCGTGCCCCCTGCCCCCATCTGGCGCATCGCCAGTGCGTTCTGCGCATGGCCCGCAAGGCCCGGGTAAAGCACCCGCGCCAGTGCCGCGTGACCGTCCAGCGCCTCGGCCAATTCCTGTGCGCTGGCCGCCTGCGCCCGCACCCGCAGGTCGATGGTCTCCAACCCTTTGAGCATGATCCAAGCCGTGAAGGGGCTCATCGAGCCGCCGGTGTGTTTCATGTAAGGCTCAAGCGTGCCACGGATGAAATCGCGGCTGCCCAGCACCACACCGCCAAGCGCACGGCCTTGCCCGTCGATATGTTTGGTCGCGGAATAGACCACCACATCCGCGCCCTGCGAAAACGCGCGCGAGAAGACCGGCGTGGCAAAGACATTGTCGACCACAACCAGCGCGCCCTTGGCATGGGCAAGCTTGGCCACGGCTTCGATGTCGATCACTTCAAGCGTGGGGTTGGCCACGGATTCAAAGAAAACCGCGCGGGTGTCCTCGCGGATTGCGTCCTCCCAAGCGGAGAGGTCGCTGCCGTCGACGAAAGTAACCTCCACCCCGTAGCGGCCAAGGATCTCTTCCAGCACATAGATACAAGACCCGAATAGCGCCCGGGCCGAGACGACATGATCGCCCGCCTTCAGCATCGAGATCAGCGCGCCCGAGACCGCCGCCATGCCGCTGGCGGTGGCAAAGGCATCTTCGGCCCCTTCCAAAGTGGCGATGCGGTCCTCGAACATGGCGACCGTGGGGTTGCCGTAGCGGGCATAGATGAACTCATCCGGGCCGATCTCTTCGAAACGCGCCTCGGCCTGTTCGGCGCTGTCATAGACAAAACCTTGGGTCAGGTAGATCGCTTCGCTCACCTCGCCATATTGGCTGCGGCGGGTGCCTGCGTGGATCGCTTGGGTGCGCGCGTGACGGTCGTTGCTCATCAATCTCATCCTTCCGGCCCGACCTCGCGGGCATAAAAAAACCCCAGACGCGGCCAAGCGAAAGGGGTCTTTCATCCTGACCTTTTAGCGGCATGTTTAACGTGGCCCACAATCCGGTAACAAATCGCCACGCGGGGTGGATTACGCCGCGCGACGCTACAGGTCAACAGTTTCGCGCGGGGCCTTTGTTAAATTTGAGCGGATCAGCCTTGGTCTTTCTTGTCGCCGTAGGCTTCGAACAGCTTGCCCTGCGCCATGAAGAAAACGAAAATCGCCGCCGTCAGACCGAAGGTTTTGAAGTAGACCCAAGTATCGGTCGAAAAGAACCGCCAGATCACCTCATTCGCCAGCGCCAGACCAAAGAAGAAATACATCAGCCGTTTGGTCAGCAGCATCCAGCCCTCATCGCGCAGGGGCATCATCTCTTCCATGACGTATTTCAGATAGGATTGCCCGCGCAGCAGGCCGACGGCCAAAAGGCCGCCGAAAAGCACATAGATCAGCGTCGGCTTCATCTTGAAGAAGCGGTCGTCGTTCAGCCAGACCGACAACCCGCCAAAGATCACCACCAGCACCACGGTGGCGGCCTGCATCCGGCTGAGCTTGCCAGTCAGCGCCCAAAGCGCGCCGGTCGAGAGTACCAGCAGCGGCACAAACATCGCGGTGACGACGATAAAGCCGTCATACTCCGTCCCGCCGAAAGTGTAGGTGTTATCCTTGAGCCACAGATAGGCCACGAGGAAGGCCAAGACCGGCCCGTATTCCAAGCCTGCCCGCAGCATTGGGTTGATCTCTCTTGGTTCTGACATGCCTGTTCCTTCAGCCGCCCATTTCAACAATCACCGCCCCGGCTGCGATCAGCGCCATCAGCGCGATGCGGCGCGGGCCGACGGTTTCTTTCAGCACCAGCACCCCGATCAGCGCGGCAAAGACGGTCGAGGTCTCGCGCAGCACCGCCGCCTCGCCCACCTTGTCGAGCCGCGTGGCCAGCATGACCGACCCAAAGCTCGCAAAAGCGATGATCCCGCCGATAAAGCCGCGCAGCATCAGCGGCGCCACCTCGGGCGGGTTCTCCATCGCGTGCCAGCGCCGCCATGCGATCACCGGCATCACCAACCCGTCGATCATGAAAAACCATGCAAGGAAGGTGAAGGGATCCGCCGTGGCGCGGATGCCGTATGCGTCATATGTGGTGTAAAGCGCCACGAACAAGCCCGTCAGCACCGCCAGCCCGAGCGCCGCGTGCAGCGTATCGCGCGCGGCGACCAGATTGCGCAGGTTATAAAGAGCAAGGCCGAAGATACCGCTTAGCAGCACCGCCACGCCAAGCCATTGCACCGCATTGAACCGCTCACCAAAGATCAGATATGCGCCGACCACGGCAAAGAGCGGCCCCGTGCCGCGCACCACCGGGTAGACCACCGTATAGGCGCCCTTGGTATAGGCCCATGCCTGCAACAGCTTGTAGATCACATGGATCACGAAAGCCCCGAGGAAGATCACCCACATATGCGGTTCGGGCCAAGGCACGACGAAGAGCGCAAAGGGGGCCGCCATCACGCCATAAGAGACATCGATCGCCCCGCGCGTGAGCCACGGATCATGCCGCCCCTTTTGCAGCGCGCCGAAAACCGCGTGTAGGAATGCTGCGGAAAGCGCCAGCCACAGGGCCGCGGTATGGCCCGCGGGGGTACCTTCGATCGACGGGATCCAATCGGTCATCCCGGAACCACCACCGCGGCGAGAGGTTTATACTTCAAAGCCTTTATAACCAACGGAAATTCCATGTTTGAAAGCCTGATCGCGGATCTCACCAACAGTTTTTCGAAAGTGCCGGTTACCGTGGCCGCGGCGCGGCTGCTGATGGCCGCCTTTCTGGCGGGTGTCGTCGGGTATGAGCGCGAACGGCGCGACAAGCCTGCGGGGCTGCGGACCCATATCATGGTGGCCATCGCCGCCTGTCTCTTCATCATCATCGGGCAAGAGCTCGGCAGTCTGGAGTTTGGCGATGGCGACCAGATGCGCTTCGATCCATTGCGCCTCATTGAGGCGGTGACCGCAGGTGTCGCATTCCTCGCGGCGGGGATCATTTTTACCTCGAACGGCGAGGTGCGCAACATCACCACCGGCGCGTCGATGTGGCTGGCCGGGGCCATCGGCCTGTCCTGCGGCGCGGGGCAAATACTGCTGGCCTGTCTGACCGCAGGGGTCGTGGTGCTGGTTCTCACCGTTCTGCGCTGGATCGAACGAAAGCTTGGCACCCATGACTGAACAGGGCCGCCACTTTCGGCGGCCAGTGTACCCTCAGCCATCCGTGCCCACCAAGGCGGCGGCGAATTCATCCGGGTCAAAGGGCGACAGATCGTCAATCTGCTCGCCCACGCCCACGGCATGAATGGGCAGGCCAAAGCGATCCGCCAGCGCCACCAGCACGCCACCCTTGGCGGTGCCGTCAAGCTTGGTCATCACCAGACCGCTGACATCGGAGATCTCCTGAAAGACTTTCACCTGATTGACCGCGTTCTGCCCTGTCGTCGCATCCAGCACCAATAGGGTGTTATGCGGCGCACTCTCATCCTTCTTGCGGATGACGCGGACGATCTTGGCCAATTCCTCCATCAGGTCGCCCCGGTTTTGCAAACGGCCTGCCGTGTCGATCAGCAGCAGATCGGCCCCCTCTTCCTGCGCGCGGCCCATGGCATCAAAGGCAAGGCTCGCCGGGTCGCTGCCCTCGGGCGCGGTCAGCACGGGCACGCCTGCGCGTTCGCCCCAGACCTGCAATTGCTCGACCGCCGCGGCGCGGAAGGTGTCGCCTGCGGCGATCACGACCTTCTTGCCCGCAGCACGGAATTGCGAAGCCAATTTGCCAATGGTCGTGGTCTTGCCCGAGCCGTTCACACCGACCACCAGCACCACTTGCGGGGTCTTGGCATAGAGCGGCAGGGGCCGAGCCACGGGCTCCATGATGCGGCTAACTTCGCTGGCGAGCAGTTGCTTGATCTCCGCCACGGAGAGCTTTTTACCAAAGCGCCCTTCGGCCATGTTGGCGGTGACCCGCAGCGCCGTGTCGACGCCCATGTCGGCGCTGATCAGCAGCTCTTCGAGCTGTTCAAGCATCTCGTCATCCAGCGTCCGACGCACCACCGGCTGCGCGGCACCGCGCCCCATGAGACGGCCCAAAAGGCCCGGTTTGGCGGCGGCGGCCTCGGCTGGGGTTTCGTCCAGCGCCGGGGCGACGGGGGTCATCGCTTGGCGCAGGTCGGTCGCCGCGGGAACCTCCTCCGGGGTCGGGGCGGGCTCAGGATCAGCGGCGGGGGGTTCCTGCACGGGTGTGGGGTCCGGCTGGGGCTCAGACGGTTCGGGCTGCGGTTCAGGAGCAGGCTGCGGCTCGGGTTCTGGGAGCGTCTCAGGCTCGGGTTCCGGGGCGGGTTCAGGCGCGGGGGTCGGCTCTTCCGCCTCCCGCTCTGCCGCCAACTTCGGGCCGCTGTCCTCCTGCCTATCGGGCATCACATCAGAGGCCGCGCCGGGCTGGTCCATCACCGCATCCACGGGGGCCGCTTCGGCCTCCGCCTCTCCGCCATCGCTGACGATTGCCTCCAACCCCTCGTCGAGTTTGGACGAGGATTTGAACAAGCGGTCCTTGAGCTTCGTGAAGAAGGCCATTGGCGTCTCCCATGCAGTTTGGTCTTGATCTATAGGCTTGCCCGCGCAGATGGAAGGGCGCCCGGGCAGATCAAGCCCGCCGGGAGGGGGCGGGGTCAGATTTCATCGGGGAAATGCTGCATCACCAGCCGGATCGGGTTCGGCGCCGCCTGCCCCAGCCCGCAGATCGAGGCATCGACCATGGCGGTCGACAACGCCTCTAGCAGGTCTTGGTCCCAGCGGTTCTCCTGCATCAGCTTCACCGCCTTTTCACAGCCGACCCGGCAGGGCGTGCATTGGCCACAGCTTTCATCCTCGAAAAACCGCAACATGTTGAGGGCGGCGGCCCGCGCGCTGTCGTGTTCCGACAGGACAACCACCGCCGCCGAGCCGATGAAAGACCCATGCGGCTGCAACGTGTCAAAGTCCAGCGGCAGATCCGCCATCGACGCGGGCAACAGCCCCGAGGACGGCCCACCCGGTTGATAGGCTTTGAACAGATGGCCCTCTGCCATGCCCCCCGCCGCTGCGATGATATCGGTGATGGTCGAGCCTGCGGGCAGCAGATACATCCCCGGGCGCGCCACACGGCCCGAAACGGAATAGCTCCGCAGCCCCTTGCGGCCATTCTTTTCAACCCCGTTCAACACCTGCGGCCCCTCGCGGCAAATGCGGGCGATCCAATGCAGGGTCTCCACGTTATGCACCAAGGTCGGGCGGCCAAAGACACCGACCTGCGCCACATAGGGCGGGCGGTGGCGCGGCAAGCCACGCTTGCCTTCGATGCTTTCGATCATGGCGCTTTCCTCGCCGCAGATATAGGCCCCCGCCCCGCGGCGCAGATCGACATAGCCGGGCGCGATGAGGCCCGCACCTTCCAGAGCGGCAATCTCGCGGCGCAGGATCTCCAGCACCGCCGGGTATTCGTCGCGCATGTAGAGAAAGACCTTCTCCGCTTCCACCGCCCAAGCGGCGATCAACATGCCTTCGAGGAAGAGATGCGGCCTGCGTTCAAGATACCAGCGATCCTTGAAGGTGCCCGGCTCGCCCTCATCGCCATTCACCGCCAGATAGCGCAGGCCGGGGTTGCCGCGCACGAAGCCCCATTTCTTGCCCGAGGGGAAACCCGCCCCGCCAAGACCGCGCAGCCCGGCCTCTAACAATTGCTCCTGCACCGCCTCCCAATCGCCCCCCTGACGCAGGTTCAACAGCGCGTCGTAACCCCCTGATGCCGCGTAGGTTTCGTAAATCTCATAGTCAGGCAGGCGGGCATGGGTATCTCCGGCGCCAATGGCCGCGAGGACTTTCTCGGGCGTCGCGTGGTCGATATGGTTATGCCCCAGTTCCAGCACCGGCGCCGTGTCGCAGCGCCCCATGCAGGGCGCGCGCAGGACGCGCACTTCGGTCGGGTCCAGCCCCTCTTCCAACGCAGTTTTCAAGGCCTGCGCCCCGGCCAGCTCGCAAGACAGCGAATCGCAGACACGGATGGTCAGCGCGGGCGGCGGGGTCTCGCCCTCTTTCACCACGTCGAAATGGGCGTAGAAACTGGCGACCTCATATACCTCGGCCATCGACAGGCGCATCTCTTCGGCCAAGGCGCGCAGATGCGCGGCCGACAGGTGGCCAAAGCGGTCTTGGATCAAATGCAGAAACTCGATCAGCTGATCGCGGGCACGCGTGCGGTCGCCCAGCAGCGCGCGGACCTCCGCCCAAGCCGTATCCTGCAACTGCCGCCCCTTGGGATGATGCCGCCCCTTGCCCTTGCCGGATTTCCAAACGCCCTTTCGCGGCTCCCCCGCCGCTGCCTTGCCGTGATCGTCCAGCGCCATGTCTCTCCCCCCGCCTTGCTTTCCGCCTTGGTAACAAATCCAAAGCCCTAGGCGCGATCAAAAAGCGACAATCGCGCGGGTGTTTGCGTTGTGCGCGGCCCCTGCGGCGGGCAGAATACGGGGGCCGAGCCGATTGGTGCGGGGTCGCAGGGGAAAACGCATGCTGTGGTATGTGATCGCAAGTATGACACCGGCGGTGCTGATCGCCGCCGCCGCCCTCTGGGGCGGGGTCTGGCCCATGCTAGCGCTTTTGTCGATCACAGTGCATGTGGCCTTCATGGACCGGTTGGGCCGCGCGCTGCGCCTTTCCGATAGCTCAGGCCGCGCCCTGACGCTGACCTTGGCCGCCGCGCATTTCCTGCTGCTGCCGCTCGGGGTCTGGGCGATTGGCGCAGCCCCGCATCTTGAGGGGCAGGACCGTGCCCTGATCTTTGCCGCCCTTGGCCTGTTTCTGGGCCAGATCAGCAATTCCAACGCCCATGAGTTGATCCACGCCAGCCGCCGCCTGCCCCGGCGGATCGGCACGGCGATCTATATCTCGCTGCTGCACGGGCATCACGTCTCGGCCCATCTGCGGGTGCATCATCCCGCCGCCGCCACCCCGGCTGATCCCAACTCCGCCCCCAAGGGCATGGGGTTCTGGCGGTTTCTGCTGAGCGCAAGCTGGGGGGAGTTTCGCGCGGGGTGGCAGGCCGACAGCGCGCAGCGCGCGCGCAAGACGGGGGCGCAGGGGCTGCACCCTTACACGCTCTACCTCACTGGCGCGGCGCTGGCGCTGCTCACGGCGCTGCTGCTGGGTGGGGTCGCCGGGCTGCTCGCCTATGTCGGGCTGGCGGCCTATGCGCAGATGCAACTGCTGCTGTCGGACTATGTGCAGCACTATGGGCTACGGCGAGAGCAGCGCCCCGATGGCCGGTTCGAGCCGATGGGCCCGCAGCACAGTTGGAACGCGCCGAAATGGTACTCCGCCGCGATGATGCTAAACGCCCCGCGCCATTCGGACCACCACATGCGCCCCGCCCGCGCTTTTCCGGCGCTGGAAGTGACGCCAGAGATGCCAAAACTGCCCTTTTCCCTGCCCGTGATGGCGGTGATCGCCCTTGTCCCCCCGCTTTGGCGGCGCGTGATGGACCGCCGCGTGGCCCGGTGGGGTCGGCGCTGACCCCACTGGCGCGGCGCACGGGCTTCTGGCAGGCTGGTGGCATGAGACATGCCTTCGCCCTGATCTGCGCCT
This sequence comes from Sulfitobacter sp. 1A12779, assembly GCF_043557315.1. NCBI lineage: Bacteria > Pseudomonadati > Pseudomonadota > Alphaproteobacteria > Rhodobacterales > Roseobacteraceae > Sulfitobacter > Sulfitobacter sp. 1A12779. The sequence goes on along the minus strand of NZ_JBIFFU010000002.1, from coordinate 319,016 downwards.
TCCTTCCGCTGCCTGCCTTGGCCGAGATGTCGGCGGCGGAGTTCGAAGCCTATACGGAAGGCAAGACGCTCTATTTCGGCCAGTCCGGCGCGCCCTATGGGGCGGAAATCTATCACGAGAACCGGCGCGTGCAGTGGTCCTTTCTAGACGGCCATTGCAAAGAGGGGCGCTGGTATGAGGCCGATGGGCTGATCTGCTTTGTCTATGAAGACGACCCCGCCCCGCAATGCTGGAGCTTTACCGAAAGCCCGACCGGGCTGGTCGCGCGGTTCGAGAATGACCCGACCGAGACCGCGCTCTATGAGGCGCGGGAAATGACCGAGCCGCTGCTGTGCCTTGGGCCGCAGGTCGGGGTTTAGGCCAGTTCAGCCCTCGCCTTTGACCGGCAGCCGACCGTCGGCGAATTCGATCTCCAGATGCGCAGCCTTCTTGGCAGCCTCCGCACTGGTCACCACGTCACCGTCGCCCCGCACCACGGCGAACCCACGGGCCAGCGTTTCGCGGTAGCCGAGCGTGCCAAGCGTGCGGCCCATCGCGTCGATCTGGCGGCGGCGGCGGTCCTGATCGGCGCGGCCCGCGCGCGCCAGCCGGGCCAGCACCTCTTTCAACCGTTGGTCTTGGCGCGACAGGTCTCGGCGCAAAACCTCGGGGCGGAAGGTTTGCGTGCGGTCCAAAAGCCGCTCCCGGCGGCGGAGGATCTGACGGTGCAGCACCTCGGGGTGGAACCGGTCAATCCGCGCGGCCAGCCGCTCGCGCTGGCCGGCCAGATTGCGCTGCCACGCAGGGTCAAGCCGGGCCGACAACTGCGCCAGACGTTGGCGATCCGCCTCCAACTGGCGGCGCAGGGTGCCGGGGCGCAGAGCGCCAGACATATCGGCCAGCTTGACGCGGCGGCCTTGGACGCCTGCGATCAGCGCAGGGGCCAGTTTCTCCCCCCCGCGATCAAGACGCTGGCGCGGCCCCTCCAGCAGCGTGTCGGCCCGGGGCAAGGCCCGCGCCAGATCCCGCATCCGCTGACTGCGACGGGTCAACCCTTGGCTCAGCGCCTGACGCATCCTTGCACCCTGCCCCTCCAGCCATGCCGCCAGCTCATGCCGCACCGGCACCGCCAATTCCGCCGCCGCTGTCGGCGTGGGCGCGCGCTTGTCCGAGACGAAGTCGATCAGCGTCGTGTCCGTCTCATGCCCCACGGCGGAGATCAGCGGAATGTCCGAGGCTGCCGCCGCGCGGGCGACGCTTTCCTCGTTAAAGCCCCAAAGGTCTTCGACCGAGCCACCGCCACGGGCCACGATGATCAACTCGGGCCGAGGCAACGCGCCACCGGGGGTGAGCCGGTTGAACCCTTGGATGGCGCGCACCACCTCGGGCGCGCATTTCGCGCCCTGAACGGCGACCGGCCAGACCAACACCTTTCGCGGGAACCGGTCGCGCAGCCGGTGCAGAATGTCACGGATCACCGCCCCCGAGGGCGAGGTCACAACGCCGATGATCTCAGGCAGATAGGGCAGCGGGCGTTTGCGTTCGGGGGCAAACAGCCCCTCCGCCGACAGCGCTGCCTTGCGTTTCTCCAACAGCGCCATCAGCGCGCCCATGCCCGCCGGTTTGATATCCTCAATGACGATTTGGTATTTCGACTGCCCGCCAAAGGTGGTGATGCGCCCGGTGGCGATGACTTCCATCCCCTCTTCGGGCTGGGTCTCAAGCCGCGCGGTCACGCCTTTCCAGATCACGCCCGAGATGACCGAGCGGTCATCCTTGAGGTCAAGATAGACATGCCCCGAGCGCGGGCGGCTGACGCGGCCCACTTCACCGCGAATCCGGACATGGCCGAACTCCCCCTCGATCACCCGTTTGATCGCGCCTGAAAGCTCGGTCACCGTGAATTCGGGGCTGTTGCCACCGGGGGCGGGGTCGTCGAACAGATCCATCTGGGCACCTTGTGTCTGTGGGCCCCCCAGCTTAGAACGCGGAGCAACGAAGTCCAAGGGAGTGCGCGGCATGAATATCCTGATCCTCGGCAGCGGTGGCCGCGAACATTCACTTGCTTGGGCGGTCATGCAGAACCCCAAATGCGACAAGCTGATCGTGGCACCGGGCAACGCGGGCATCGCCGCCATCGCGCAATGCGCAAAGCTCGACATCATGGATGGCGCGGCGGTTGTGGCCTTTTGCGAGGGCAATAACATCGATTTCGTCATCATCGGCCCCGAAGCGCCCCTCGCCGCGGGTGTGGGCGACGATCTGCGCGCGGCGGGTTTCGATGTCTTTGGCCCCTCCAAAGCAGCGGCGGCACTGGAAGCCTCCAAAGCCTTCACCAAGGAAATCTGCGACGCCTGCAATGCACCCACGGCGGGCTATGGCCATTTCACCGATGCCGCCAGCGCCCGCGCCTATGTCGAAAAGCAAGGCGCGCCCATCGTGATCAAGGCCGACGGTCTGGCGGCAGGCAAGGGTGTGATCATCGCCATGAGTGACGCCGAAGCCCTCGCCGCCGTGGATGAGATGTTTGACGGCGCCTTTGGCGAGGCAGGCGCCGAAGTGGTGATCGAAGAGTTCATGGAAGGCGAAGAGGCGTCTTTCTTCGTGCTCTGCGACGGGGAAACGGTGCTGCCCATCGGCACGGCCCAAGATCACAAGCGCGTCGGCGAAGGCGACAGCGGCCCCAACACCGGCGGCATGGGCGCCTATTCCCCCGCCCCGGTGCTGAGCGACGAGATCGCCGAACGCGCGCTGGATCAGATCATCCGCCCCTGTATGGCCGAGATGGCCAAGCGCGGAATGCCCTATCAGGGCGTGCTTTACGCTGGCCTGATGATCAAGGACGGCCAGCCGCGGCTGGTGGAATACAACGTGCGTTTCGGCGACCCGGAGTGCCAAGTGCTGATGATGCGCCTCGGCGCGCAGGCTTTCGACCTGATGCAGGCCTGCGCCAAGGGCACGCTGGCCGATATGCATGTGACCTGGGCCGAAGATCACGCGCTGACCGTTGTGATGGCCGCCAAAGGCTACCCCGGTGACTATGAAAAGGGCAGTGAGATCAAGGGCCTCTCCGCCCTGCCAGAGGATAGCGCGAATATGGTGTTCCACGCGGGCACCAAGGCGCAGGACGGGGCGATCTTGGCCAATGGTGGGCGGGTGCTGAATGTCACCGCACGCGGCGCCACGCTGGCCGAGGCGCAAGAGCGTGCCTATGCGATGGTCGATGGGATCGATTGGCCCGAAGGGTTCTGCCGCCGCGACATCGGCTGGCGCGCGCTGAGCTGAAGGATGGCGGCTCTACCAGAGCCGCAGCCGCCCCTCATTCACAGACCAGCGCCTTGGCAAAGCTCTCGGCCCCCGCGAAGGGGCCGATATCGCGGCGTGCAAGCTGCCCGCCTGTCAGGCGCACCCCCACCACACGTTCCCAATCGGCATCCGCCAGCACCATCTCCGGCCCTGCACCGCAATTGCGCAGACCGCCTGAGATATGCCGCTCTCCGATGCGGTGATTGGTCAGCCCCGTCATCTGTGCAATTTCGCTGAGCCGCCCATCGGCAAAGCGCCAGACCCGCAGCACCCGCGCCAGATGGGGCCGGTCGACATAGGCGATCTCGACAGCGCCATCGCCATCCAGATCGGTGGCACCTATGGGGGCGAGCCATCGGTTGCTTTGGCCGATATGCGGGGTCTCGGTGATCTTGCCCTCGGGGCCGTAGATCGCCAGCGCCGCGCCACGATTCACGTCGGTCTCGATCACCAGAACCTCGGGCGCGCCATCGCCGGTCACATCCACGAGCCGGGGGGCGATATCTTCGAAAACATGGTCGCGGGGCAGATGGAAGCGCCGCGCACCGCCGTCTGTCAGAGAGACCTGCAAGCCGCCCCATTCCAGCGCGTCGCCAAGAATGCCATGGGCGTAGCGCCCGGTGGGCGCGATGTAATGCGCGGCGGTAATCGTCTCCGCCGCCGCATCTGTTGCGATCAGCGCCAGCAGTGCCGCGCCGATCGCCCGCATCAGATTTGCTTTTCCGGCATCTGCACGCGCAGACCGTCCAGCGCATCGGTGACCTTGATCTGGCAGGTCAGACGCGAGCGCGCGGGATCAGGCTCGAAGGCGAAGTCGAGCATGTCTTCTTCCATATCGTCCATCGGCGGCAGTTTCTCGGCCCAAGCCGGATCGACATAGACATGGCAGGTGGAGCAGGCGCAGGCCCCGCCACAGTCGGCTTCGATGCCGGGAATGTTATTGTCCCGCGCGCCTTCCATGACGGTGAGACCATTGGCCACCTCGACCACATGTTCGGTGCCGGAGTGTTCGACATAGGTGATTTTGGCCATGATGATGCCCTTTCGTCCTAAAAGTTCGGCCTTGTTTAACGGGCTATGGCAGCCGGTTCCAGCCCCCTTTTCGCAAGGTCACGGCGCGCCCGACATTGCGGTGGGCAAGGCCCACGCATCCCGCTAGTCTGCCCGCGAACAACAGGCGAGCCCGAGACACCGGCATGACACAGCCCCTCCCCCCCAGAACCGCGCGGCGCTGCGCCGCTTTGCTGCTGACCGTCGCGGCCTTGGCGGGTTGCGAGACGGCGGCACCGGCCACCCCCCGCCCTGAGCCGGGGGTGCTAGAGGCCACCCGCAACGGCCCCGCAGGCGCGCCGGAGGGAAGCTGCTGGGGCCGCACGGTCAGCCCTGCGGTGATCGAGACGGTGACCGAACAGGTCGAAGCAACCCCGGCCAAGATGAACCCCGATGGCAGCATCGCCAAACCGCCCGTCTACAAGACAGAGACACGGCAAGAGATCGTGCGCGCACGGGTCGACAATTGGTTTGAAACCCCCTGCCCCGATGTGCTGACGCCCGAGTTCAACAGCAGCCTGCAACGGGCGCTAGAGGCGCACGGGTTCTACGCGGGACCGATCACCGGTGAGATGGACAGGGCAACTCGGACAGCCGTCCGCCGCTATCAAGCCCAAAAGGGGCCGAATAGCGAGGTCTTGTCGCTGACCACCGCCCGGGCGCTCGGGCTGGTCGCGGTGCCCCGGCAAGGCGGATGACTGCCAACGAAAAAGGGCGCCCGCAGGCGCCCTTTCCGAACCGTTCCGGCAGATCACTCCGCCAATGACAGCGCCACGAAGCGCGGGTCGCCACCCCGGCGCACCAGCAGCAGTAGAGAGCGGCGGCCCGCCTCTTTCGCCGCGGCGATCCGGGCTTCGAGATCAGCAATGCTCGACACCTGCTCCTGCCCCGCTTCGGTGATGATATCGCCCATGCGCAGGCCCTTCTCGAAGGCCTCCGATGTTTGATCCACATCCGTCACGGCAAGGCCGGTCATATCGTCATCGGCCCCGAGTTCCGCGCGCAGGTCGTCTGTCAGCGGCATCAAGGTCAGGCCCATCAGCATGGTCGACTGCGGCTCGGCCTCGGCCCCCTCATCGGCGTTGTCATCCATACCGGCAGGGACCGCGCCGTCGGCCTCTTCGCGGCGGCCAAGTACGACCTTGATGGTTTGGGTCTTGCCGTCACGCAGCACGGTCACGCGCACCGTCGCGCCCACGGGGCTGTTGCCCACCTGACGGACAAGACCACGGGTATCGACCACTTCGACACCGTCGAAGGATTTGATCACGTCGCCGGTTTTGAGCCCCGCCTCACGCGCAGGCCCCTCGGGCACATCGGTGATCAGGGCGCCGACGGCTTTCTTGAGGCCCATGGCGTCGGCCACGTCATCGGTCACGTCTTGAATGCGCACGCCCAGCCAGCCGCGGCGGGTCTCGCCGTATTCCTGCAATTGGTCGATCACGCGGGTGACCACATTCGACGCCATCGAAAAGCCGATGCCGATGGAGCCGCCATTGGGCGACAGGATCGCGGTGTTCACGCCGATCACCTCGCCATCCATATTGAACAGCGGCCCGCCGGAATTGCCGCGGTTGATCGCGGCGTCGGTCTGAATGTAATCGTCATAGGTGCCCGACAGCGCCCGGTTGCGGGCCGACACGATGCCCGCCGAGACCGAAAAGCCCTGCCCAAGCGGGTTGCCCATGGCAATCACCCAGTCCCCCACCCGCGCGGCGTTGCTGTCACCGAAAGAGACGAAGGGCAGCGGTGCATCCGCTTCGACCTTCAAAAGCGCGATGTCGGTCTTGGGGTCGGTGCCGATGACCTCGGCGACCAATTCCTCGCCTGAGAAGAATTCGATGGTGATCTCATCCGCGCTTTCGATGACGTGGTTATTGGTCACCACATAGCCGTCTTCGGAAATCACGAAACCCGAGCCAAGGGCCGAGGAACGGCGGGGCCGGTTGCCCTCACCATTGTTGCGGTCCTGAAACTCGCGAAAGAAGTCTTCGAAGGGCGAACCTTCGGGCACGATGCCCTGCGGCCCGGTGCGGCCCTCAACCGTGGTGGAGGTGGTGATATTGACCACCGAAGGGCTGATCTTCTCGGCCAGCGGGGCGAGGCTTTCGGGTTTGGCCAGCGCCATGCTGGCTTGCAGGATCAGGAGGGTCAGCGCCATCACCCCCATTGCCATCGCTCGCATCCATTGGGTGTGTTGTGCTGTTGTGGACAGGGAAACCGCCTTGGCCTGCATTCATCGTCTCCTGATTGTTCCTGTTGTTGCCAACGTGGGCAGAGTGCATTCCGAAAGGACGCGCTGCAACAGCAAAGATGGGGCCGATCACGGGCATTTCAACGGGTGGGAGTGTGACGATTTGCGACCCCGGCCTGCGAGGTCGTGGGCAAAACGGACGCCGATTCACCCCCCCCCCCCCCGCGCGGCGTCACAACCCCAGTTGAAAGGCGAGCCAGACCAAGATCAACCCGGCCACCACCGCCAGCGCGCCAAGCTGGCCCAGCGCGGCCTCTGGGATGCGGCGGAGCATTTCGAGCATCTGTTCCAAAAACGAAGGGGCCAGTGCGTACACCAGCCACTCGAAAATCAGAACCGACCCTAGAGCCAGTAGAACCAGCGTCATTCTTCCAGCGCCGCTGGCAGGTCTGTGTCAGCCTCCGGTGCGGCGGGGGCTGGCGTGGCGGGGGCCGCGGGGGCGGCCTCCTCCTGCGTATCCTCTGCCGCGGCGGCGTTATCTGCCTCCGGCGCTGGCTCAGCCGCGGGCGCATCGGCGGCGGGGCTCTGCGGCGGTGCAACCGCATCGACCGAGGTCGTGGCGCTGCGATCCGACCGCAGGTAGTTAAAGAACTCACTATCCGGCGACATCACCATGGTGGAGTTCTGCCCCTGCAACGCCTGCTCATAGGCACTAAGCGAGCGGTAGAATTCAAAGAATTCTTGATCCTTGCCATAGGCCTGCGCGAAGATGTTGTTCCGCTGAGCGTCCGCCTCACCTTCGATGATCCGCGCGTCACGACGGGCCTCCGAGAGGATCTCTTCGTAGGTACGATCGGCAAGGGCGATGACACGCTGCGCGGCTTCGCGGCCACGGGCGCGTTCGTCGGTCGCTTCACGCTCACGCTCGGCGATCATCCGTTGCAGGGTCGCGTCAAAGTTCTGCTCGGGCAGGTTTGTCTGACGCAGACGCACATCCACCACCTTGAGGCCAAGCGCCTGCGCGCGGGCATCGGCGCGGACACGGATCTGCTCCATCAGGTCGGCCCGTTCGGGCGACAGGATGGTGTTTGATGTCACGCCCTGCGAGCCAAGCACGGCACGGATTTGGCTTTCCATGATGCCGCCCATCTCGCTTTCGGCCTGACGTTCACCGCCCGCACCCAAAGCTTGCCGGTACTGCACCATATCGTCGATGCGGTAGAGCACGAAGGCGTCGATCTCAAGACGCCGGTCATCGGCGGGGGTGACTTCGATCACCGGGGTTTCCAGCGACAGAATGCGGTCTTCGTAGCGCACGACCTCATCCAAAAGCGGGACTTTGAACCCGATGCCCGGCTCGTTGCGGACCTGTTTGATCTGGCCAAAACGCAGCACCAGCGCTTTTTCACGCTCGTCCACCACAAAGACAGCCGACAGGATGCCCACGATGGCGATCACCACGATGGGGATGATAAGACTTGTTTTCCGCATCAGTTCAACCCTCCGCCGCGCCGCAATTCATTGAGTGGCAGATAGGGAACGACGCCCTGCCCACCTTGGCCGCTGCCGTTTTCGAGGATGACCTTATCCACGTCGCCCAGCACCTTTTCCATGGTCTCAAGATACAGACGTTTGCGCGTCACATCCGGCGCGCTGCGGTATTCTTCCAAGACGGCTTCAAAGCGGCTGGCCTCACCCACCGCGTCGTTCACGACGCGGGCGCGGTAGCCTTCGGCGGCTTCCAGAAGCTGCGCGGATTCACCGCGCGCCTCGGCAGTGCGCCGGTTGGCATAGGCGTCGGCCTGACGCTCCACCCGGTCACGCTCCTGCTCGGCGGCTTGCACGTCGCGGAAAGCATCGACGACAGACTGCGTGGTGGTGTTACCATTGGCATCGGTGACCTGCACGGTCTGGCTGGGCGGGTCGACTTTGTTCACGTTGACACGCAGCACGTTGATGCCGGTGTTGCGGTTGTCGAGGGTGTTTTGGATCAGCTCCTTCACCCGATCCGCCACCGCGCCACGATCCCGGTTGAGGATCGGCGCCAGTTCGGATTGCGCGATGACTTCACGCATGGCGGATTCCGAGATCGCCCGAACCGAAGCTTCGGGATCGCGCAGCGAAAATTTGAAGTCGCGCGCGTTCTTGATGTTCCAGACCACTTGGAAGTCGATGTCGACGATGTTCTCGTCCGTGGTCAGCATCAAGCCTTCGTTGCCGCCGCCGCCGCGCCGCACGCCCAACTCCTCGGTGCGGTTGGTGGTGACGTCGAATACCTCTGCCGTGACCAGCGGCCATGGGGCAAAGTTCAGACCCTCGGTGCCGATGCCGGAAAATTCACCCAAGAACAGTTCGATCGACTGCTGTTCGGGCCGCACGGTGTAGAAGCTGGCAAAGCCCCAAAGCGCCACACCAGCCAAAAACGCGATGCCAAGGGTTGAACGTGTCACGCCCGGCCCACCAGAGCCGCGACCGCCGCCGCCGGTGCCATTGCCCCGGTCGTTGCCACGCCCCCCCATCAAGACGCGCAGCTGCTCTTGCCCCTTGCGCACCAGATCGTCGATCTCGGGCATCTGCGGGCGGTCACCGCCCTGCCCGCGTGGACCCTGCGGCCCGTCGTTGCGACCCCCGTTGCCCCGGTCTCCGCCGTTGCCCCGGTTGCCGCCTCCGCCGCCCCCCCAGGGGCCTTGCGAATTTCCTGCCATTGATATGTTCCCCTCTGGGCCGCCCATGCGGCCTATCGTTCCAAAAATTGTACGCTTTCGCGTGATATTCAAGCCGTGCGGGTCGGATTACGCATCGTCACCAGTTCTTCGGACATGGTCGGGTGCACCGCGCATGTGGCGTCGAACTGCTCTTTCGTGGCGCCCATCTTGACCGCGATGCCGACCATCTGGATCAATTCGCCCGCGTTGGGTGCGACGATATGACAGCCCAGCACCACCCGCGTATCGGCGCAGACGATGAGCTTCATCAGCACCCGGTCGGCCTTGCCCGCAAAAGCGCCCTGCATCGGTTTGAAGGAGGTCGCATAGACCTCAATCGGCCCCGCCTCCCGCGCGGCCTCTTCGCTCAGCCCCACCGTGCCCATCTCGGGCTGGGTGAAGATCGCCGAAGGCACCAGATCATGATCGACCGGTGTCGGGTTGCCGCCAAAGACGGTCTCGACAAAGGCCATGCCCTCGCGGATCGCCACGGGGGTGAGGTTGATGCGGTTGGTCACGTCGCCGATGGCATAGACGGAAGGCACCGCCGTTTGGCTGTATTCATCCACCTCGATCTCACCGCTGCGGCCCAGTTTCACGCCCAGGTCTTCCAGCCCCATGTCATCGCTATTGGGACGACGACCCGTGGCAAAGAGCACTTGGTCGAACATCTTTTCGGTGCCGTTGGTCGGCTTGACCTTCATCGGGCCGCTGCCGTCTTCGTGGCTGGGCGTCATCTCCAGAATGTTGGTGCCAAGATGCAGGTCGATCCCCTTTTCCTGCATCATCTCGGCCACCATGCCGCGGGCTTCGTCGTCAAAGCCGCGCAGGATTTGCGCGCCGCGGTAGTATTGCGTCACCTCGACACCCAAGCCGTTGAGGATACAGGCGAATTCACAGGCGATGTAACCGCCGCCGATGATCAGGATCGACTTGGGCAGCTTCTCCAGATGGAACAGATCGTCAGAGACCAGCCCCAGTTCCGCATTCTCGATCTCGGGGCGCACGGGGCGACCGCCGCTGGCGATGAGGATGTGTTTCGCGGTCTTCTCGGTGCCGTCGGACAGGGCCACGGTATGGGGGTCCTTGATCCGCGCGCGGGCGTCGAATGTGTCAACGCCGGAGTTCTTCAGAAGCTTGCGATAGACACCTTCGAGACGGTCCAGCTCAGTGTTCAGACGGCCCTTGAAGTCATGCCAGTCAAACGGCCCAGCCTTGAGATCCCAGCCAAAGCATTTCGCCTCATCCACCACATCGGCATAGCCCGAGGCAAAGACCATCAGCTTTTTCGGCACGCAGCCCCGGATCACGCAGGTGCCGCCATAGCGGTCTTCTTCGGCCAGACCGACCTTGGCGTCATGTTCGCCCGCCGCGACACGCGCCGCGCGCACACCGCCCGAGCCGCCACCGATGACAAACAGGTCGTAGTCGAATTCATTCTTGGCCATTTGGCGCCTCTCTTAGTCGTTTTGGGTCTTGCGCGGGATCGCGCATATTCTGGTGTTGCGCGGGATCGCGCATATTTCGGTGTTGCGCGGGGTCGCGCGTGTCTCGTTTTGCGGGCGTTAATCGCTCAGGTCGGAAAACAGGTTGTCGGTCTCGACGAATTCCAGACGGTCGGTCGCCACGGTGCCTTCATTTATGTCGCGCACCTCTACCCTGCCATCCCCGTAACCGATCACAACCGCGTCACAGATATCTATGAACAGGCCGTTTTCCACCACGCCGGGCATCTGGTTCAGCACCAGCGCCAATTGCCGCGCGTTGCCGATGCGCCCCAGCCGCAGGTCTAGGATATAGTTCCCCTCGTCGGTGATAAAAGGCACCTCGCCATTCATCCGCAGGGTCGAGCTTTGGCCCAGCACATCCATCGAGATCAGCGTCTCTTCGACCAGCGCCTGCGTGGTCTGCCAGCCAAAGGGAATCACCTCGATCGGTAGGGGGAATGCCCCCAGATGATGCACCTCTTTGCCGATATCGGCGATCACGACCATCTGGTCGCTGGCCGTCGCCACGATCTTTTCTTGCAGCAAGGCCCCGCCGCCGCCCTTGATCAGGTTCAGGTCGCCGTCGAATTCATCCGCCCCGTCAATCGTCAGGTCGAGCCATTTCGCCTCATCGAGGGAGATCACCTCGATCCCCACATCCCGCGCCAGTTGCGCGGTGCGCGAGGAGGTCGGCACGCCTTTGATCCGCAGCCCATCGTCGCGTACCATCTCGCCCAGACAGCGCACCAGCCACGCCGCCGTCGATCCGGTGCCAAGCCCCACGCGCATCCCGTCTTCCACGAATTCGCACGCCCGTTTCGCGGCCACGAATTTGGCCTTGTCGATCGGTGATAGGTCTCCGGACATCGGGTGCTCCCTTGCAGGCGTTTGCCGCGTTATAGGGCGAATTGGCATAGGGTGCGAGGGGCAAGTCGGCGGTTTTTGGCGGTGCCGCACGCCGACAGGACGGGCAGAGCGCACGGCCTGTCGCTTTCGGCGCGCCGCGGGGCGGCGGGAAATGGTTGGATCGGGCCTAGGTCGCTTGCAATGCGCCAGAGGTCTGGGCGATACCCGTCCCACCGCGCCCGCCACCCGCAACCATAAAAGGGTCCGCCACCTGATGTTTCTTTCGGTCTTCGACATGTTCAAAGTGGGCATCGGCCCCTCGTCTTCGCATACCATGGGGCCGATGGTGGCGGCGGGGCGTTTCCTTGATCAGATGCGCGCATCGCCTTTCCAATTCGCCGGGCTGCGCGCCTCGCTCCACGGCAGCCTCGCCTTCACCGGCGTCGGCCATGCGACCGACCGCGCCACGATCCTCGGCCTCGCCGGGTTCACGCCCGAGGACTATGACGCCGGTGCCGCCGAGAAGGTGTTGGAAGAGATCAAACAGACCCGCCGCATCAGCGTCGACGGTCTGCCCGAACTGCGTTTCGACCCTGAGCGCGACATGATCTTTGACTATGACACCAAACTTGCGGGCCATGCCAACGGCATGATGCTGATGGCCACCGATGCCCAAGGCGACGTGACACTGCGCGAGACCTATTATTCCATCGGCGGCGGCTTCGTGATGACCGAAAAGGAACTCGCCGCAGGCAAGGACACGGATGAGGGCGCGCCGGTGCCCTTCCCCTTCAAGTCCGCCGCGGAAATGCTTGAGATGTCGGCCAAATCCGGCAAAACCATCGCGAGCATGAAACGCGCCAATGAAGAGGCGCGCGGCGGGGCCGAGAACCTGCGCGCCGGGTCGAAACGACTATGGCAGGTCATGCGCGACTGCATCGACCGGGGGCTGACCTCCGAAGGCACCCTGCCCGGCGGCTTGCAGGTAAAACGCCGTGCCAAGGGCATCTACGACGCGCTGATGGCGGAGCGCGGACAGAACCAATCCGCCCCGCATACGATCAACGATTGGATGAGCGTCTACGCCATGGCCGTCAACGAGGAGAACGCCGCAGGCGGGCAGGTCGTGACCGCGCCGACCAACGGGGCCGCAGGTGTGATGCCGGCGACCTTGCGCTATTACCTCGACCATGTCCCCGGCGCGTCAGAGGCGCATATCGAAGACTTCCTGCTCACCGCCGCCGCGATTGGCGGGTTGGTGAAATACAACGCCTCCATTTCGGGGGCCGAGGCGGGCTGTCAGGCCGAAGTCGGCAGCGCCGCCGCCATGTCCGCCGCCGGGCTTTGCGCCGTGATGGGCGGCACCCCGCAGCAGATCGAAAACGCCGCCGAAATCGCGCTGGAGCATCACCTCGGCATGACCTGCGACCCCGTCAAAGGGCTGGTGCAGGTGCCTTGTATCGAGCGCAACGGCCTGGGCGCGATCAAGGCGGTCTCGGCGGCCTCTCTGGCGCTGCGCGGCGACGGCACCCATCTGGTGCCGCTGGATGCCTGCATTGAGACCATGCGCCAGACGGGCGCGGACATGAGCGAGAAATACAAGGAAACTTCCCTCGGCGGGTTGGCGGTGAATGTGCCGAATTGCTGAAGCTGCGCAAATTCGCACAGGCCCCGTTCGCCGGGGCCAATTGTTGAGGTGACCGCCACCGCCTATCTTCTAAGCAACCGCAAAGGAGAGCATCATGTCCCTCAGACCCACATTGGAAACCCGCCGCGCCACGCCCACGATGGAAGGCGCCGGGGTGAAACTGCACCGCGCTTTCGGCTTCCACGACCCGTCGGAGCTTGACCCCTTTCTGCTGTTCGACGACTTCCGCAACGAGCATCCGCGCGACTTCGAGAAAGGCTTCCCTTGGCACCCGCACCGCGGGATCGAGACGATTACCTATGTGCTCGAAGGGACCGTGGCCCATGCGGATTCGCTCGGCAATACCGGTGATCTGAACGCGGGCGACGTGCAGTGGATGACCGCCGGATCGGGCATCCTGCACCAAGAAATGCCGCGCGGGAACGACAAGGGGCAGATGCACGGCTTTCAGCTTTGGGGCAACCTGCCCTCGGCCCAGAAAATGACCGCGCCACGCTATCAGGATATGAAATCCGCCGAGATCCCGGTGGTGACCGATGATGACGGCACAAGGGTCAAGATCATCACGGGCGAGTTCTGGGGCAAACGCGGCCCCGTCGACGGCATCGCCGCCGATCCGCAGTATCTGGATATCTTCGTGCCTGCGGGCGTGAAAAAGACCTTTCGGATCGACACCTACCGCCGGGCCTTTGCCTATGTCTTTCAAGGCGCGGGCGCTTTCGCCGATGCCTCCGCCCCATCGGGCGTGCTGCTGGAGAAAGAGGTCGCCGGCGAGGAGGTCAACATCCGCGACATGTCCGGCGACCGGACGCTCATCCGCTTTGGCACCGGGGATGAGGTCACGGTGCAGGCCGGTGAGGAAGGCGTGCGTTTCCTGCTGATCTCGGGCGCGCCGATTGAAGAGCCGGTGGCGTGGCACGGGCCGATCGTGATGAACACCCGCGCCGAGATACAACAGGCGATGCGGGATCTGAACAACGGGACCTTCATCCGCCCCGCCCATTGACCCAAAAGGCCGTGGCCGCTCAGTCGGTCACGGCCTTGCGCACCATGTCCCAATACTGTGCCACGACCTCGTCCAGCGACAGCCGTCCGCCCGCACGGTACCAAGTGTTCACCCCGGTCAGCAGGGCGATAATCGCCAGTGTCACGATCTTGGTGTCGGTGACGGCGAAATCGCCGCTCGCCACCCCGGCGTGCAGGATCGTCTCTAACCGATCCTCATAGTCGCGGCGCAGGCGCTCGATCACGGCGAAATTCTCCTCCGTCAGATTGCGCAGCTCCATATAGGCGATGAAAACCTCATCGGGCCGATCCGCGTGAAAACGAATGTGAAAGGCCACGAAATCCTGCAACTGCTGCATGGCGGAGCGGCTGGGGTCATGGGGTGTTTCGGCCAGCAGGTCGGTCATATGCGCCTGCATCAGGTCGAACAGCAGGCTCTGCTTGTCGGGCGTGTAGTTATAGAGCGCCCCGGCCTGCACGCCGACTTCGGCGGCGATGGCGCGCATAGATACGGCGGCATAGCCACCCCGTGCGAAAAGCCGCAGCGCGGCGGCGCGGACACGCGGGCCGGTGATATCGGAGTGGGAGCCTGTGGTTCTTGCCATGGCGGCAATTTAATGAACAAGCGTTCAAAAGCAAACCCCGCTTGCGCGAAGATCACGGCTGGGGCAGAACGAGGCATGACCCAAGCGCGCCCGCCCCGCCCTCTTTCAACCATCGCCCTGCTTCTGGGCGTCTCGCTGCTGGCGGGCTGCACGCAGTTTCCCGAACTCGACCGCACCATCACGCCTGAACTGGAGGCCGCCCCCTACCCCGATCTGGTCCCGATCGACCCGCTTTTGGCCAAGGCCACCGCCGGGCGGATCGACCCGCTGCGGACCGAAGCGGCGCTCACGGGGCGTGCGGCCAATCTTGAAGCCCGCGCGGCGCGCGTCAGCCGCACAAGCGCCCAATCCGCCAGTGCCGCGCGGGTGGCGCGGCTCAGGGCGCGTGCTGCCGAACTCCGGCGCGCCCGCCAAGCCGCCGAGGACAGCGAAAGCGCTGAATAAACGGGCATCCCCGTGATGCGTATGCGCGTTGCACGCAGGCGCCGAACCCGCTACATCGCGGCTATGCCCGGCCTCGCCTGCCGGGCCTTTCGGATCAGACCAGAAGGACCACCGCCATGTCTAAGCCGCTTCGCCTCGGGATTGCCGGATTGGGAACCGTGGGCGTGGGTGTGCTGCGCATTCTGCGCCAGCAGGCCGCCCTGTTAGAGGCCCGCACCGGCTGCGCGATGACGGTCTCGGCGGTTTCTGCCCGCACCCGGAACAAGGACCGCGGGCTGTCGCTGTCTTCCTATGATTGGGAGGATGACCCCGTCAAATTGGCCACCCGCGACGACGTGGATGTTTTCGTCGAGCTCATGGGCGGCGCGGACGGCCCCGCCAAGGCCGCGACCGAAGCCGCGCTGGCGGCGGGCAAACATGTGGTCACCGCGAACAAGGCGATGCTGGCGATCCATGGACAAGCGCTGGCCGAACAGGCCGAGGGCGCGGGCGTGGCCCTGCGTTATGAGGCGGCTGTGGCGGGCGGCATCCCGGTCATCAAGACGCTGATGGAGGGGCTTGCCGGGAATGAGATCACCCGGATCATGGGGGTGATGAACGGCTCGTGCAATTACATTCTCACGCGGATGGAGGACTCGGGCAAAACCTATCAAGAGATCTTTGCCGAGGCCGATGGGCTGGGCTATCTCGAAGCCGATCCGCAATTGGACGTGGGCGGCATCGACGCGGCGCATAAGCTGGCGATCCTGTCCTCCATCGCCTTCGGCACCAAGATCGACTTTGACGGCATCCAACTTGAGGGGATCGAGCGGGTCGCCATCGAAGACATCCGCGCCGCCGCCGACATGGGCTATAAGATCAAACTGCTGGGCGTGACCCAGAAAACCGGCCGCGGGCTGGAGCAGCGGATGATGCCCTGCCTTGTGCCGCAAACATCGCCTTTGGGGCAGCTTGACGGCGGCACCAATATGGTGGTGATCGAAGGCGATGCCGTGGGCCAGATCGTGCTGCGCGGTGCCGGTGCGGGCGAAGGGCCAACGGCCAGCGCCGTGATGGCCGATGTCTGCGACATCGCGCGCGGGTTGCGTGGGCCGGTCTTTGGCCAGCCTGCCGAGACGCTTGAGCAAACCACCCCCGCCAGCAGTCAGCGCCCCGCCCCCTACTACCTGCGCATGGCGCTGGTCGACAAACCCGGCGCGCTGGCAAAAATCGCCACGGTGCTGGGCGAAGCGGGTGTGAGCATCTACCGGATGCGCCAGTATGAACATGCGGATGTCTCGGCCCCCGTGTTGATCGTGACCCATAAGACCAGCCGCGACGCGCTGCTGGAAGCGCTGGCGAATATGGACAAGACGGGCGTGCTGGCCGGTGAACCGGTGGCGCTGCGGATCGAAGAGGTCTGAGGCTGAGGGCCATCGCCTGCCCGCGGGTGGGCGATGAGCGGTGCTTCGTGCCACGTTATGGCCCAACCATGGTGCGCGCCCGAGGGGGCGCACCCAGCCCCAGCAAATCGCCTATCCTGTCGCACCAAAGGTGCGCCTAGATAGACCGGCACGCCTTCGGCGTGACGAGGCGGGCAGGCGATGGCCCGGCGGCTGCGGCTTGATTCCGGGCCGGGGTGGCAGTTTCGGCCAAAGGGGCAGCCCCTTCCCAAACCCAAAACTTGCCCCGAGGCCCGCGCAAGGGTACAGGACAGAAAACACATTGCACCCAAGGACACTCCATGACCGCTTCCGCCGAATTCCAAGACCGCATGCTCTCTCTGGGCCTCGCCCGCGTTTCCGAAGCCGCCGCGCTGGCCTCGGCCAAGCTGATCGGCAAGGGTGACGAGAAAGCCGCCGACCAAGCCGCCGTGAACGCCATGCGCGAACAGCTCAACATGCTCGACATCGCGGGCGTCGTGGTCATCGGCGAAGGTGAGCGGGACGAGGCCCCGATGCTCTATATCGGCGAAGAGGTCGGCACTGGCAAAGGCCCCGGCGTGGACATCGCGCTCGACCCGCTGGAAGGCACCACGCTGACCGCCAAGGACATGCCCAACGCGCTGACCGTGATCGCCATGGGCCCGCGCGGCTCCATGCTGCACGCGCCGGACACCTATATGGACAAGCTCGCCATCGGCCCGGGTTTTGAGACCGATGTCGTCACCCTCGACATGAGCCCCGGTGAACGTGTCGAAGCGCTGGCCCGCGCCAAGGGCTGCGCGGCGTCCGACATCACCGTTTGCATCCTCGAACGCCCCCGCCACGCCGACATGATCGCCGAGGTCCGCGCCACCGGTGCGGCCATCCGTCTGATCACCGATGGTGACGTCGCTGGCGTGATGCATTGCGCCGACCCCGAAACCGGCATCGACATGTATATGGGCCAAGGCGGCGCGCCCGAAGGCGTGCTGGCCGCCGCGGCGCTGAAATGCATGGGCGGGCAGATGTATGGCCGCCTGCTGTTCCGCAACGAAGACGAAAAGGGCCGTGCCGCCAAGGCCGGGATCACCGAGTTCGACCGTGTCTATTCGCGCGACGAGATGGTCACCCAAGACGTGATCTTTGCCGCGACAGGCGTCACCGGGGGCAACATCCTGCCGGGCGTGAAACGCGAGCCGGGCTGGCTGACCACCGAGACGCTGATCATGCGCTCGCGCACCGGCTCGGTCCGTCGCATCAACTACCGCACCCCGGCGGAGTGAGGGCCAGACTGGCCCTCCCCACCCTCTTCCATAACGGCCAAATGAGGTCCGCATGAGCTTTCTCGGTGTCGAAACATCCTTGACCGGGCGGCGCTGGATTGGTCCTGACGTGGAACTGACCCGCGCGGCGGAACTGCTGGTGCAGCGCGCGGGCCTGCCCGATCCGGTGTGCCAAGTGCTGGCGCGCCGCGGCGTGGTCGATACCCAAGCGGCGGGCTTTCTGGCCCCCGCCCTGCGCGACCTGCTGCCCGATCCCCGCTCCCTGCGCGATATGGAGGCGGCAGCGACGCGGTTTCTTTCGGCCCTGCAAAACCGCGAACGCATCGCGATTTTCGCGGACTATGACGTGGACGGC
Organism: Sulfitobacter sp. 1A12779; assembly: GCF_043557315.1. Classification (NCBI taxonomy): domain Bacteria; kingdom Pseudomonadati; phylum Pseudomonadota; class Alphaproteobacteria; order Rhodobacterales; family Roseobacteraceae; genus Sulfitobacter; species Sulfitobacter sp. 1A12779. Next base: position 300,706 of record NZ_JBIFFU010000002.1, on the reverse strand, counting down.
GGCTCTTCCGCCGCGCTGCTGCTGGTCTGGCTACGCGACATGGGCCACCGCGCGACGCTCTATATCCCCGACCGTATCGACGAGGGCTATGGCCCCAATGACGAGGCGATGTCGGCCCTCGCCGCCGAGCATGACCTGATCGTCTGCGTCGACTGCGGCACGCTTTCTCATGGCCCCATCGCCGCCGCCAAGGGCGCGGATGTCATCGTGTTGGACCACCACCTTGGCGGCGAAACGCTGCCCGATGCGCTGGCCGTGGTGAACCCCAACAGACAGGACGAAGACGGCACGCTGGCGCATCTCTGCGCCGCTGCCGTCGTGTTCTTGATGCTCGTCGAAGTGGGGCGCCAACTGCGCGAAGCGGGGCGCAAGGGGCCGGACCTGATGGCGATGCTCGATTTGGTGGCGCTGGCCACCGTCGCCGATGTGGCCCCGCTCACCGGCGTCAACCGCGCCTTCGTGCGTCAGGGGCTCAAGGTCATGGCCCGGCGCGCGCGGCCCGGCCTTGCCGCCCTGTCGGATGTGGCGCGGATGGACACGGCCCCCACGGCCTATCACCTCGGATTTCTGCTCGGCCCGCGCATCAACGCGGGCGGGCGCATCGGGCAGGCCGACCTTGGCGCGCGGCTCTTGGCCACCGCCGACCCGCATGAGGCCGCGGCCCTCGCCGAAAGGCTGGACCAACTCAATACCGACCGCCGCGAGGTGGAGGCCGCCGTGCGCGCCAGCGCCATGGCACAGGCCGAAGAACGCGGCTTTGACGGGCCGCTGGCATGGGCCGCTGGCCCCGGCTGGCACCCCGGCGTGGTGGGCATCGTCGCCTCACGCCTGAAAGAAGCCGCCAACCGCCCCTCTATCGTCATCGGCATCGAAGACGGCATCGGCAAAGGCTCGGGCCGCTCGATCAGCGGCATCGACCTCGGCGCGCCGATCCAGCGTCTGGCCGCCGAAGGGCTGCTGATCAAAGGCGGCGGGCACAAGATGGCCGCAGGCCTGACCGTGGCGGAAGACAAGATCGAAGCGGCGATGGCGCGCTTGGGCGAATTGCTCACCAAACAGGGCGCGCATTTGGCAGGCCCCGCCGACCTCAACCTCTGCGGCATGATGATGCCCGGCGCGGCCACGGTGGAACTGGCCGAGATGGTCGACCAGGCCGGCCCCTTCGGCGCGGGCGCCCCTGCCCCGCGCTATGCCTTTGCCGACATGCAAATCCGCTTTGCCAAACGCGTGGGCGAGAACCACCTCAAAGTGAGCTTTGGCGACGGCCTCGGCGCGAATCTAGAGGCGATTTCCTTTGGCGCTTACGACGGCCCCCTCGGCCCCGCGCTGGAAAACCACGGCGGCGCGCGTTTCCACCTCGCAGGCCGTCTCGACATTAACAATTTCCGCGGTCGGCGCACCGTTCAACTGCGTTTGGAGGACGCCGCACGGGCCTGAAAACTTTTTCTGAAGAAACTTCATTTTTCCGCTTGCAGCCCCCCGCAGTATTACTTAAACGTCCGCTCACAGACAGAGCAGCACACACCAAACGCTGCACTGACCTGACAAAAGAGTGGCCCGTTCGTCTATCGGTTAGGACGCCAGGTTTTCAACCTGGAAAGAGGGGTTCGATTCCCCTACGGGCTGCCACTTTTCTCCTCCAGAATTCAAAGACGAGCCTCTAAAGGCACCAAAGAATCCCCTCGGAATCGCGCAGCCGATCCGCGGTTTTTGGCGTTTACCCACCTGCGCCCTGCGCCCAACTGTCGCCCATTTATCGCCCTGACATTATTGTGAGAATTGCGGGACGGGTGGTGGCTTGCGCCTAGATACCCTCGCTATCCGAAGGCGCACAGGCTTAGCGGCCGAGACCTGAGGCAGATGATCATCCGGAACTCCAACGCCCCATAAGACCTTTTTTATCAACGACTTGGCATCCAATCGACGCCTGCGCACGCCCTCCCCTCCACCATCGAACGCCACACATCTGCCCCCCCCCCCCGGCCTCCCTTAACGCCCTCAACTCACTCCTGAATCCCCACCTGCCCGCCGCCCCGCGAAACAGTCTGTTTCTCAGAAAAAGGATCGAATAAGGCGAAAAGGTGGTAACAAATAATACATATCCTACCTGAACGTATAGGCCGGACCTACCTGAACGTATAGGCCGGATAGGTCGTTGAGACGGAGCGGTGCGAAGGCGCCGTGGCCGAAACGGTCCGAATGAATGCGATTGAACCCTGGGGGGTTTGGAATGAAGTACTTTGACGCACACAGCCATGCCTATGGCTCGATGGAAGTGATCGCCGGTCCGGTGCTGGGCCGCGCCCAGCCCGCCGTGGCGGGGACTGCGGTGCTGCCCGCGCCGCGCGCGCTGGCGGCCCTTCGTCTGCGTCCGACCGGCCTTTATGGCCGCTACGCGAAACCGCTTCTCGACCGGCTGCTGATCCTCGCGTCCCTGCCTATCGCTCTGCCGATCATTGCGCTTTGCGCGCTGGCGCTGTGGATCGAAAGCGGTCAGCCCTTCTATACGCAAAAGCGCCTTGGCCGAGGCGGCAAAGGCTTCTCCATCCTGAAGCTGCGCACCATGGTGCGCGATGCCGACGCGGTGCTGGAGAGCTACCTTGCCGCGAACCCGGCGATGCGGGCGGAATGGGATGAGATGCAAAAGCTGAAGGACGATCCGCGCATCACGCGGGTCGGCGCTTTCCTGCGGGCAACCTCGCTGGATGAGCTGCCGCAGCTTTGGAACGTGTTGAAAGGTGACATGAGCCTGATCGGCCCGCGCCCCATGATGCCCGACCAGCTTGAGATGTATGGCGATGCGAAAGCCTATTTCGCGCTGCGCCCTGGCATCACCGGGCTGTGGCAGGTCTCGGCCCGCAACAACAGCCGTTTCACCTACCGCAATGAGGTCGACGCCGCCTATCGCCGCAATCTGTCGCTGCCGATGGACCTGACCATTTTGCTGAAAACCGTCGGCGTCGTCTTGCGCCGAACCGGGTGCTGAGCGATGCTCGCCGCGCCCGGCAATAACGAGAAATCCAGCGCCTCATGTTCAAGAAATCGAAAGGGAAGACGATGAGAGACCTCTACGCATCCGATGCCCTCGGCGCGGACAACAGCGATGTGACGGCGCAGTTCGGCGGCCCGGGGATGCGCCACAGCATCCGCCCGCGCCGCACCGTGATCGACCATGAAGATGAGTTCGACGGCGATTTCTCCGAAGGCGACCTGACCTTTGAAGACAGCCTGCCCGCCGCCCCTGCCGTTTCCCGCTACATCGGTGACGACCGCGCGCCGCGCTGGCAGGACCTGCCCATCGCCACCCCCGGCCCCTGCGGCGACATGCCGCTGGTCGACGATCATCGCAACAGCGCCGCCGCGCGGGCCTTTGACCTGCTGCGCACACGCCTGCGTCAAACCACGTTAGAGCATCGCTGGGTCAATATCGCCGTCACCGCCCCCACCTCGGGTTGCGGCAACAGCTTTTCGGCGACTAATCTGGCGCTGAGCCTGTCGCGGGTGCCGGGATCGCGCACCGTGTTGATGGACATGAACATGCGCAGCCCCGGTCTGGCCCACGCCTTTGACATGCAAGCCCCCGGCGCGATGAGCGATCTGCTCAGTGGCCGTGCCGACCTCGGCAAGGGGATGCTGCGGGTCAGCGATACGCTTGCCCTTGGTCTGAACGACCGGGCCGAAGTGAACGCCGCCGAAATCTTGCAAGACAGCGCCACGGCGGAGACCCTGCTGCGCCTGCGGGCCTCGCTTCAGCCTGAAATCATCCTTTACGACATGCCGCCGATGCTGGAGCATGACGATCTCTCGGCCTTCTTGCCGCAATTGGATGGTGTTTTGCTGATTTCAGACGGCAGCCAAACCATGGCGCGTCACCTGCGCGAATGCGAACGGATGCTCGAAGGTCAGGTGCCGCTTTTGGGCATCGTGCTGAACCGGGCGCGGGCCTCAAGCCTGCCGAAATATGCCTGACACCCCCTGTCGCCGTCCTTGCTTGCGCCCTATTATCGCCCAAGTCGTCTGATCTAGGCAGGGGAACTCCGCCGGACAACGGTCGGGGGCTTTGGGCAGGTTGGAAAGAGGCACATGGGACCGATCTATACATTCGATGACTTCATCGACATGATCCGCCGCCGCGCGGGCGTGATTATCTTGATCACGCTTCTGGGCTGTATCGCCTCGGTCTACTGGGCGCTTGCGACCCCGCATGTCTACCAATCCTCCGAAGTCATCCAGATCGAGCAGCCCAAGATCGCCAATGATCTGGCCCCCTCCACGGTCGAAGGGTCTTCGGCGCGGCGTTTGCAATTGATCGAACAGCAGTTGATGGCGCGCGGCACCTTGGTCGATATCATTCAACGCTTTGATCTTTATGACGATCTGACCGCGTTGCGCATGTCGGAAAAAGTCGATCTGCTGCGCCGTTCGGTCACCATCACCGGCGTCGCCGCCCCGCGCGAAGGCTATGCGGATGACGGCACCATCTCGGTCATGACCTTCACCGCCGAGATGGACAACCCCGCCGATGCGCAGGCCGTGGCCCGCGAATTCGCCGACCGCACGCGCCAGATGTCCGCCGCCCGACGCCAGAGCCAAACGCAAGAAACCTTGGAGTTTTTCCAGCGCCAAGAGCAGAACCTGATCCGCGACATTTCGGAGCTTGAGGCCGAACTGGCCGATTACCGGGCCGAAAACGATCTGTCGCTCGAAGGCAGTCTTGAGTTTCGCCGCGGCGAGATCAGCAGCCTCAATGACGCCATTCTTGAACTTGACCGTGAAATCATCGCCACGCGGCTGGCGCGCGATCGGGTCAACCCCGATGCCCGCGCCGCCACCATCGCCCGCGAACAGGCCGAGTTGGATGCCACGCTCGAAAGCCTGACCACGCAGCGCGACCTGTTGCAAGAACAGCGCGAAACCCTGACCGCAAGCCTGCAAACCTCGCCCGAGGTTGAGCGGGAGCTGGCCCGGTTCGAACGCCGTCTGACCCAGTTGCAAGACCAGCTGGAGGTGATCACCGCCCGCCGGAACGAGGCGGAGGTGGGCTTCTCGCTTGAATCCGACCAACGAGGTGAGAAACTGATCACGCTGGAGCAGGCCGAACTGCCCGATTACCCCGTATCGCTCAGCCGCAAGAAACGCGCGGCGGTGGGCGGGATGGCCAGCTTGGCACTGGCGCTGATCGTGGCCTTCCTGCTGGAACTGCGCCGCCCGGTGATCCGCTCGGCCCGCCAGATGACGCGCGAGACCGGGTTAATCCCTGTCGTCTCGATCCCCGACCTCAGCCCGCGCGAAAAGCGCCGGACCTTGGGCAAAGTCTGGCAGGAGCGCTTGAAGGCCGGGAAAGAGGGCCGCGCCGCGCGAATGGCCCGCAAGCAAAAGGGCTAAGCCGCTCAGACCGTGGCGCTCAGCCCCAGCACCCGATCCCAATGCAACCAAAGCGCCAGCGCGCCGAGCGCCAGCCCCAAAAGGGTAAAAAACAGATCATGCCGCGCGTCCCAGACGCCATGCGCCCTTGCGAGCCAGATCAGCACCAGATGCGACAGCACCATCGCGGCCCCCAACCCGATCAGCGCCCCCGGCAGACCGGCGGTAATTACCCCCGCCAGCAGTAGCCCCACTTGCAGGCTGGCCCTTGAGGCCGAAGAGATGAAGAACCGCCGCGAATCCCCAGCGGCCAAAGCCGCTTGATCATAGGTCATCCCGATCACCTGCGGCATCAGCGCCAGCGCCAGCATCACCAGAATCGCACCGCTTTGCAGATAGCGCGTGTCATAGAGGACCGAGACCAGCCACGGCCCCGCCAGTGCCATGACCACCAAGAGCGCCAGCAGCCCGCCGCTCAACCCATAGCGCATCCGCTTGAGCTTGGGATGGTCGCCGCCCCCCGCCTCTCGGTAGATCGGGATCATCACCCGCCCGGTGACATTCTGCCCCAGCAACAGCGGAAAGCTCGCCAGAAAATAACCGATATTGTAAATGCCCAACCCTTCGAGCGAGAGGAACTTGCCCAAGATCGCCTTGTCGCCCTGACTGGCAAAGAACCAGAACATGGTCGACAGGAAAATCCATTTGCCGAAATGCACCAACTCGCGCACCGCCGGACGCTCCCAGCGAAAGCGGTTGCCCGGTCCCGGCAGAAAGGCATGGGTCAGCGCCAGCTTCGCCAAGGCCCCCACCACACCGCCGATCACCAACGCCGCCACCGATTGATAGAGCGCCGCGCCCAAGATCATCACCGCGATGCCAATCACCTGCGATGTCAGGTCCAGCAGCGTCAGCCGCCCCATTTGCAGATGCCGATGCGCCGTTTCGATCCGTGTCGGATTGAACCCGGCCACCACGAGGCTCAGCGCCGCGATGGGCAGGTAGGTCAGCAGGAGCGGCTCGTCGTAAAACACCGCCACCGGCCATGCCAAAGCCGAGGCCACAAGCCACAGGCACGCCCCCCGGATCGCTTGGATCGTCCAGGCGGTATCGAGAAAATCCCGATCATCGCCACGCTTACTCTGCGCGATGGAGGGGGCGATGCCCACGTCCGAGAACAGTGTCAGCCCGACAATCACCACCTGTATCAGCGCCATCAGGCCAAAGGCTTCGGGGAAGAGCAGCCGCGTCAGGATCAGGTTCGACGCCAGCCGGATCGCCTGCGACCCGCCATAACCCAAGACGATCCAAGAGGTCGAGCGCAGTGCCCGTGCCATCAGGCGATTGCCGGTTACCGCTTGGGAAAGCTTGGAAAACACCCGTTGCTGCGCCTCTGCCAGTTCTCTGCGAAAGCTTAAAGCCTTGCCCGCCCTTGTGCCAGTGGCAAGCGGGCGGGTAACAAGGTTTATCAGCCCCAAGCCAAGGCCGCACCGCCCGTGAAGATCGCCTATATCCTCAACACCTATCCGCAGCCCTCGCATTCCTTCATCCGGCGCGAGATCGCGGCGCTCGAGGCGGCGGGCCATGAGGTGGACCGTTTCGCCATGCGCGGCCCCGATGTCCCTTTGGTCGATCCGCAGGACAAGGCCGAGGCGGCAGCGACCCAGTATGTGCTGGCCGCCGGTGGCAGCGCCCTCGCCCGTGCCAGTCTGCGCATGATGCTGCGCGCGCCGCGGCGGTTCGGCCAAGCGCTGCGCGACGTCTGGCAGGCCGCCCGCCGGGCCGAGACGGGGCTGGCCCGCCATCTGATCTATCTGGCAGAGGCCTGTTATCTGCGCGCCCGGCTTGAGGGGAGCGGCATCCAACATCTGCACGCCCATTTCGGCACCAACGCCGCGATGGTCGCGATGCTTTGCCACAGGTTGGGCGGGCCGCGTTATAGTTTCACCACTCACGGGCCTGAGGAATTTGACAGCCCGCGCGCCCTCTCGCTCGGCGCGAAAATCCACCACGCGGCCTTTGCCGTGGCGATCAGCCAGTTCGGGCGCAGCCAGCTGTGCCGTTGGGCCGACCCGGCGGATTGGCCGCGCATCAAGGTCGTGCATTGCGGCATTGAGCCCGCCAAATTCGCGGCCCCGGCCCCCCTGCCCGATGGCCCGCGCCGCCTCGTCTCCATCGGACGGTTTGTAGAGCAGAAAGGCCAGCTTGCCCTGATCGACGCCATAGCCCGGCTGCGTGACAGCCACCCCGATCTGCATCTCACCCTGATCGGCGACGGCCCCCTGCGCGGCGCGATCGAGGCCGAGATCGCCCGCCACGATCTACAAGCCCGCATCACCCTGACCGGCTGGGTCGATGAGGCCCGCGTGACGGCGGAACTTGGCACCGCCCATGCACTTGTGATGCCCAGTTTCGCCGAAGGTCTGCCCATGGTGGTGATGGAGGCGATGGCCGCCGCCCGCCCGGTGATCGCCACCTATATCGCAGGCACGCCGGAATTGGTGCAGCCGGGCGAGACCGGATGGCTGGTGCCCGCAGGCGATGTGGCGGCCTTGGCCGAGGCGATGGCCGCCCTGCACGACGCCCCCCTCACCGCGTTAGAGGAAATGGGCACGAAAGCCCGCAGGCGGGTCTTTGCACGCCATGATGTCGCCCGCGAGGCGGCGAAACTCGCCCAGCACATGCAAGAGGCCGCCCGCTAGCGCCCCCGCACCCAACGGTTCGCACTGCGCAGAACCGGCGCATGGATCGTGAGCCGCACGGCGACAAAGACCAGCGCGCCCAAGGGATCGGCCAGCGCCCGCCGCCAAAAGGGGCGCAGTCGGTCATGGGGATCGTCATTGCGCATCAATTCGGGGAACAGCCGCGCCACTTCGGCCACGCCTGCATCCTGTCGCCGGCGCACCCGCACCAGCGACGCGAAACCTTCGATCATCGGCCAATCATAGCGGGCGGGCACGGCGATGCGCTCCTCGGGGCGAAAGTTCAGCCGCGCGAAAGTGTCGTCCGAGATGATATCGGGCCACGCCCCCCACCGCGCCCGCCCGGCGCGGTTCATTGCAAAGACGCCAAAGCCCTGCACGCCATGGGTCATGAAACCGGTCGTCCGCCAGAACCGCGTGTAATGGCGCGTCACCCAATCGCCCGAGGTCGTCACCCGCGGCACCCCGCTGCCATAGCGCGGTGCGCCCCCGGCCAGCGCCTCTTGCAACTGGCTCAGCAAGGGCGGTGAGACCAGCACATCTGCGTCGAGATAGACCAGCACGCCCCCCCGCGCCGCCGCCTCGCCTGCGTTCCACGCGCCAAGCTTGCCGCCTTGGGCCAGTTCCAACACCCGCAACACCCAGCCCCGCGCCTCGAATGAGGGGATCGCCGCACGGGCGCGTTCGGCGGTGTTGTCCGAGCAGCCATTGGCCACGACGATGACCTCGACCGGCCCCGCGACCGGTTCCGAAGCGCGAAGGGCATCGAGGCAGGCGGGCAGCCAGTCGGCCTCATCATGGGCGGGGATCAACACGCTCACCCCTTGGAACGCGTTGGTCACTTCCATGCGGTCAAAGCATCCCACCGCGGATTGTCGTCCGCCAGATAGCGCAGCGCCCCCCAAGAGCCCCATTTCGTCGGCGCATAGACATCGGAGTAATGGGTGAAAAGCTGCCCGCCGACAGCCCGCCAGCCCGCCATCAGATCGGTATAGAGCGCGCCCATCTCGGGGGCGTAGTTCAGATGGTGAAAGAACGCGGTCAGCCCTTCGTCATTCACCTGCGCGCCGAGGCCGACCACATGGCTGCCGCCTTCGTACATCACCAGATCAAGGTCATGCGCCCGCGCCACGGCGGCGTGATGGGGCCAAACGCGGCCAATGAGATCGGCCAGCGTGTCAGTCTCCAAACCGCTGGTGCCCCCGTTGCGCAGGTCCTGCGCCGCAAGAGCCGTGGCCGCATCAAAGCGGTGGGCCGCGATATAATCGGCCAAAGCCGTGCCGCTCAGCCGCTGCGCCTCCCCCTCGGCGCGAGCCTCAGCAAGGCTATCGGCCAGCCAGCCGCTGACCAATTCGGCATTCTCCTCCAACCCCAGCACGCCGCCGAAATACCCGGTGATCGCATAGGCATCAAAGGCGGTGGCGGGGGCGCTGTTGCCCGCCTGCTCGGCCACGTAGAGCGGCGCGTCCAAGGCTTCGCGCTCAAGCCCTAACCACCCGGTTTGGCTCGCGATCACATTGCGCAGCCGCGCCTCGGCCTCTCCGCCGAAAACATCCGTCCAGATGCGTGCCACTTCGGCGGCCCGCAGGCCATAGAACTGCATCCCCTTCTCGGCCTCATCCCAGCGGGCCTGCGCCATCTCATCGGCCCATTGGGTCTGGGCGAATTGCCAGTTCCACACCTCGTTCGAGAACTCCACATAGGCTTTGCGTTCGCCCTCCAACGCCTCTTCGACATAGGTCGCGAAAGCGGTCACATAGCCATCATCCGCCAGATGCGGCATGTTGAACCACGGGTCGATCCCCAGTTCATTGGCCAATGCGACCATCACCTCCACTGGGACGCCGCGCAGGGCATAGGTCACATCCTCCGGGCGCGGGCGGTCTTCCCAAGTGGCGATGGGGCTGTCGTTGGTGGCCATCCAATCCATGAAGCGCAGCACCTTCATCCCCGTCAGATGCCGCGTCCAATCAGGGTTGAAACGCGCCCCGGCGTCGTAATCGGCCACGCGGTCTTCGCGGACCACGGTGATCTCACGCGGCGGGTTGTTGCGGTGCATGCGCTGGATGCGAATGTCGACACTGCCCGGCCCCGGCGCATAGTCGAACCGCACCTCGTTCTTGCCATAGCGTACATTCTCGGCCCGGCCCGTGACCTCGATCACGCCCTGCCCTTTGAAGCGGAGCAGATAGCGGCCCTTGAGCGTCGTTGCCTGCGCTGGCATGTCGGTGAGGATCAGCGTGCCAATGCTGCCCAGTTCGCGCGGCATCTTCACCGGCCAGCCCTCGGCATTGAGATAGCCGCCTTTGACCAGTTGCGCATATTCCATCCCGCCAAAGCGCCCCGCGACATGGCCAAGCCACGGGCGGGCGGTTTTCATCAGGTCAAGAAAGGGGGTCTGCACGCTCCAATCCGCAATGGCGGCAAGGCCGATGCCCATGTCGCGGGTGCCCGCAACGGCCTCCTCAGGGGCGGTAATCTTAAATGGGGCTGGCGGATCGAGAGGTTTCGCCGCCTCGGGCACATCGCTGGCCGGGCTGGGCGCGGGCGGGCCGGTCGGGGCTATCGGCGCGGTCTGGGCGTTGTCCTCGGCCACTGGCCGCGTCGCGGGGGGCGCCGGCATCACGGCACCGCCCTGATAGTCCTGCACCGCCTCCCAGGCCACCCGTTGCAGGGCGCGGGCAAGATCAGGCTCCGGCGTGTCGAACGCCTTGCCCCAGCGATCATTGAAATCCATCGGGAGCCCGAGCGGGTCTTTGCCCGTCAGCGTGGCATATTGCACCATGGCGACGAAGTAGTGGCCGAGGTCGTTCAGATGGATGTCATCCGCAAAGAGCGCGTCGATCCCGGTCAGCCCGGGGAGGTTTTCGGCAGCGATTTCATCATAAAGCCGGGCCATCGCTTGCCCGGCTGGGATCACCTCGATCGTCGCTTTCTCCGAACTGCGCACCGCCGATGCGATCCCCTCCCACGCGGGCAGATCGCTCTCCAACCTCTCGCGCCACGGGATATGGGCGTGATCGTCATAGGCCACCGCCTCCCCGCTGCCGCTTTTCAGCGAATGCCATGTCTCTTGCAGATAGACTTTCACTTCCGGATTGGCCGCCGCCGCAAGATCAAAGAAGGCCTGTGCATAGACTTCGGTGTCCGACCAGCGGGTGTGATTGGCCAGCGGGATCGCCTCGGTCAGGATGAGATGGGTGATGTCCCCCTCGGGCAGCAGCGCACGGGCATTCACGCCCTCGGCCCGATCCGATTCATCCCAATTGTAGCGCAGGGGCGCGCCGTTGATGATCTGCGCGCGCACCTCGCCTTGGCCCACCCCGGCGCGCAGCGCCTCTTGCAGCATATCCGGCCCGTCGGCCCCGAAAAGACTGTGGCCCACCATCAGGACCGAGAACAGCCCGCCCAGACCGCTCATGCCGCGACCCCGCTGTCGGGATGGGCGCGGACCACGTCCCAGACCACCTGTTGCATCAGTGCGGCGGCCTCCGCGCTTGGGGCCTGCACCGGGGTGCCGTCGGCGCGCAGCAATTCGTGCGGCAATCCTGCCGGGTCGCGGTGATAGAGGGTCGCGTAATGGGTCAGCGCCACGAGGTAAGCCCCCTGATCGTTAAAGTGGATCGTATCGGGGCGGCCATTCTCATTGCGCGAAAAGAGGTCATGCAGGCTGATGATACCGCCCACCCCGCCAGCGGCATCGACCGCGCGGACAAAGGCCGCAATGACCTGCCCCGCGGGGATCAGATGAATGGGCACCTCCGCTTCCTGCAAAGCGGGGTAGATCACCTGCCGCCGCCAGTATTTATCCAAGTCCCGGTCGATGCGATTGAGCCAGCCGTGGCCGTCATCCGTATGGTGCCAAGTCTCATAGAGGTAGACGCGGATGTCGGGCCGGGCGGCATGGGCCAGCTGCGCCCAATGGGCAAGGTGGTCGGGGCTGTCGTGATAGCGGATGGCATCGGCGATCTCGACCATCTCGGTCAGCACCAACGCGTCGTAATCGCCCGAGCCGATGGCCGCCCGGGCGGGCCGGTGCTGCGCGTGATCGTTGGAGCGCTCGAACCCGTTCACAGGCACATCCGGCTCCCAATGATCGCGCAGCGAACTGCCCCACCCGGTCTGGCTCTGATAGCTATGCCCCGCCCCCGCCAACTGCGCCAACATCGCGGGCATGTCGCGGCCCACCAGCGAATGCCCCAGATGATAGACCTGCAGCGGTCCCGAAGGCGCGCTCAGCGGCGTGGCATAGAGTTCCTCCGCCCGGTCCTGCAACTGCGCCCGGCGAAAGATCCAAGACCCGCCGCCGAGGCTGGCAAGCGCGGCGCCCCCCAGAAAGAGACGGCGTGAAAGTGCGACCATGAGATCAAGCTCCTTTGCGATCAATCTGCCCAATCGCCACCCCGCTGACAAGGTGGCCCGCCACCGACGCGATCCGCCCCGGCAGCTTATCGCCGCGGCTAAAGCCCTCTGTGTCTTGGGTAAATCGCGCGTCGAAGGTGGTATTACCGCCAGATAGGGTGACCTCAAGTCGATCAAAGCCAAAAAGCGCCTTGGTCGTTGGGTACTGCGCCTTATAGGCCGCCTCCTTGGCGCAGAAGATATGTTTCGCAGCCGCTAGGTCCGCACCGCCGAGGCGGGTGAATTCCGCCGGAAGGCAGATTTCGGTGAGCAGGTCTGCGGGCAGCGGGCTGTCGTCTTCGATATCGACGCCGAGGGTCTCCACCTCTGCCCTGCGCGCCAGAACCGCGATGCACCAGTCGTCACAGTGGCTGATGGACCCGGTCAGCCCGGGTGGCCAAATCGGCGCGCGGTCGGCGCTGGCCAGCACCGGCGCGGGCGGATGACCAAGTGCCTGCATCGCCTCCCGCGCGGCGTGGCGTCCGGCGGTGAATTCGGCGACCCGTTTGGGCTGTGCCCGTGCGATGAGGGCGGCTTCGCCCGCCAGCAAGGGCGGATAGGCTCTGCCGGGGCGGGTCACGGCGACGGCGACCGGCAGATCGAAAAGAGCCTGAACGGCGGTCCTGATCTCGCCCTCCGCCGTCACCTCAACCGCGCCCGCGGCCACGCGCGGCCCGCATGAGGCGACGTTTCGACATGGTCTCGGACCGCGCGGGCGTCTCGGCGGCGGAGGGTGGCTTGGCCGGTGCGGCGGGCTTGCCCCCCAGCCCGTCGATATGTGCCGCCAGTCCGGCGAGGGTCGGGAAACGGAAGATATCAGTGATTGACAGGGCGCTGACGCCCAAGGCCGCCTTGATGTCGCGATGCGCCTGTACCGCCAGCAGCGAGTGGCCGCCGAGGGCAAAAAAGTTATCCTCGCCGCGAATGTCCCCTACCCCCAAGAGCGCGCTCCAGACCTGCGCGATCGCCGCTTGGCTGCCGCCCGCGGGCGTCTCGGCCTCCGGCGCGGCAGGGGCCGGCGCGCTTTGTCGGCTCGGGGCGGGCAGCGCCTTGCGGTCGATTTTCTTGTTCGGCGTCAGTGGCATGGCAGAGAGGGTGACGATGGCCTGCGGCACCATGATATCAGGCAGATGCGCGGCCAATTGCCGCCGCGCAGCGTCGCTATCCACCGTCTTTTCCGCGACCACATAGCCAACCAACTGCGCGCCACCCTGCCCGGCATCCTCGCGCAGCACCGCCACGGCTTGGCGCACGCCCGGCAGCTCGGCAAGACGCGCCTCAACCTCACCCAGCTCAATCCGATGGCCACGGATCTTGACCTGCGCATCGGCGCGGCCCTCGAAATGCAGCACGCCCTCGGCGTCCATCCGCACCAGATCGCCCGTGCCGTAAAGGTGGCCCCTGCCGGTGAAAGGATCGTCGATGAAACGCGCCGCCGTCATCTCGGCCCGTTGCCAATAGCCCTGCGTGACGCCATCGCCCCCGATCCATAGCTCCCCCGGCGCACCGATGGGCAGCGGCTGCTGCGCGGGGTCGAGTATATGGACCTGCGTATTGGCGATTGGCGTGCCGATGGGCGCGGTGGTGGCCTCGGCACTGTCGAGCATATGGGTCGTGGACCAGATCGTCGTCTCGGTCGGGCCATACATGTTCTGGATCTGCGCCGAGGTCGCCGCGCGCAGCCCGCGCAGCAGGGTGCCGGGCAGCGCCTCCCCCCCGATCATCAGCGACTTGATCCGCGCCAAAGCGCCGCGCGCCTCGTCGTTCATCACCATCATCTGCGCCATCGAAGGCGTGCATTGCAGATGGGTCACCCCGTGGCGAATGATCTGCGCGGCGATGGAGTGGTCATCCGCCGCCGGTTGCCCGCCCGCATTGGCGCGGCGCAACACCTCGGCCAAGGGCGCAAGCCCCGCCATCACCTTGTCGGTCGGAATGCCATAGTCGATCAGACAGGCGATCTCATCCACGCCGATCCGCTTGAGCTGCTCGGCCCGCGCCAGACCATCGGCCACGGTGCCGAACATGCCGCTGTCGTTGAAATAGCGCTGAAAGGCAAACTCAAGGATCGCGTCCATTTCCTCGGGCGAGAGACCTTCGAGGTCGATCTCAAACGGATTCGTCGTGCCCGCCGGTTTCTTGAAGGCCGGGAAGGCCCAAGCGTATTGTTTGATCAGCCCCGCTGCCGAGCGCAGGTAGTCCTTCATCGGCTCGCGCGCCGTCTCTTCGGCCTCGGCGCGGGTCTCGGCGAGATAGCTGTGCAGCATGACGGTGACCCGATGGTCCGCCGGATCATGGCCCGCCGCGCGCAGGGCGTCGTGGTAAATATCGATCTTATCGGCAACCTCTTCCACGGACTGCCCCAGCAGGTGGGTCAGCACATTGGCCCCGATCTCCCCCGCTTCTTTCCACGTCTGCGGATTGCCCGCCGTGGTCACCCAAATCGGCAGTTTGTCAGAGACGGGGCGCGGCTGGGTCACCACCGCGTGGGGCGTGCCATCGGCGCGGGGGAACTCTACCGGCTCCCCGGCCCAGAGCCTGCGCAGCTGGTCGATGGCGTCATACATCGCGGGCTTGTTTTCGGGCGGCGTGTTCTCCGGGCGCAGCACGAAATCGTCGGGTTGCCAACCGCTGGCGATGGCGAGGCCGACGCGCCCATTGGTCAGATTGTCGATCACCGCCCATTCCTCGGCGATCCGCGCGGGATGGTGCAGAGGCGCCACGCAAGACCCGGCCCGCACATCGAGGTTCTGCGTCACCGCCGCCACAGCCGCACCGGTAACGGAGGGGTTGGGGTAAGGGCCGCCGAAGGCATGAAAGTGCCGCTCGGGCGTCCAGACCGCGTTGAACCCGTGGGCATCGGCGAATTTCGCCCCTTCAACTAGCAGTTCGTATTTCTTGGGGCCGACGCCATCGTCATTGCCCCAGTAGAACAGGTTGAAGTCGATCCTGCGGTCGCTCGTGGCAATTGGGCCGTTCGACATGAGCGCCCGGCTGTCATCGCCCGCCAGCACCAGTTTAAACCCCCGCGCGAGGGTCCAAAACAGCTCCAAGACCGAAATGTCGAAGCTGAGGCTTGTCACGGCAAGCCAGACCGCCCCCGCCTCTTGGTCGATCCGGTCGTCCATCCCGGCAAAGAAATTCGCCACATTCCCATGGCTGACCATCACCCCCTTGGGCGTCCCGGTCGAGCCGGAGGTGTAGATCAGATAGGCAAGGTCATCCGGCCCGGCGCTGGCGGTTGGGTTCGCCGTCGGTGCTGTGGCAAGGCGCGGGTCGCGGTCGATCTCAACCACCTGCGCGCCATGCGCGGGCAGGCTGGCGGTGAGGGCCGATTGCGTGACCACGATAGATGCGCCGCTGTCCGAGAGGTAGTGCGCCAGACGGTCCGCCGGATAGGCTGGATCAAGCGGCACATAGGCGGCCCCGGCTTTCAGGATGCCAAGCGTGCCGACCAGCAGGTCCACCCCCCGTGCGACGCAAAGGGCCACCGGCATCCCCGGTCCCACCCCCCTATCGCGCAGCAGATGCGCCAATTGGTTGGCGCGGGCGTTCAATGCGGCGTAGCTCAGCGTCTCACCTTCAAAGACCAACGCGGGTGCCTCGGGGGTGCGCTCCACCTGCGCCTCGAAAGCGGCGTGGATGGTGTGGGGGTCATAGGCGCGCGTCGTCGCGTTGACGCGGGCCAAGGTCTGCGCCTCGGTTTCTGGAAGCGCCCAGACGGTGCCGCAGTCCGAGGCCTCGATGATCTTGGCAAAGGCCGCCTCGAAGCGCGCGGCGAGGAGGTCGACCGCGGCGTCGGACAGCCGCGCGCTGTCGGCAAGAAGCCGCGCCCCCTGTGGGGTGAGGCAGAGGCACAGCGCCGCTCCCGCAAGCGGCTCATCGCTAAAGGAGATCGCGAAATCCGGGGCGGCAACCATATCAATCGCCGGATCGCGCAGCGGCAGGTCGCGGGCGAAACCCGCGGCATGCTTCGCGCGGGTGAGTTGCGAGTCTAGCTGAGCCAGCAGTTCCGCCATCGGTGTCTCCGCCTCTGCCGTGATGGTGATCGGCAGCCAATCGGCGATGAGCGGTGCTGGCGCGCCTTCACGCAGCAAAGCGATGCCGCCTTCGGTGGCCCCGGCGCTGCGCAGCGCGACAAGGGCTGCGGCGGCGACTTGGTGCAACGGGTCGCTTCCCTGCGGCAAGGTGATCTCCCGCGCCACCCATGTCTCCGGCGTTTCGGTTGCGGTGGCCAAGGGGACCGGCAGCGCGTCGAAGCTGGTCAGAGCGCGCCGCCAATATGCCTCATCAGCCGGTGCCGGAACCGGGCCTGCCGTCTGGGGCAACATATCCCCGGGGGCGAAAAACTGCGCCAGTGCAACGCTTTCGCCCGCCATATCGCGCAGGTCATGGAGGGCGATATGCCCGTCCTGCGCCGCCACGATCACCCGCGCCTCGTCGACCTCAACAACCTCGCCGGGCGTGCCGCCCTGCCCCTGCGCGCGTTCCACGCGGGGCACGGAGAGCACCGCGCCACCCGTGCCCAGAATTTTCGCCGTGGTCAGCGGGTTCCAATAGCTTCCGAAATCAAGGCCACGGACCAGCGCGCCGATCTCCTCCGCCGTCTTGGTAAAATCGATCAGCCCGCCGTTCTCGGGCCGTTTGTCCTTCGCGAAATAGCTGCGCTGGCTCAGGTCTTGGGCGGTGCCTTGCAGGCTGCCGCTTTCCAACTGGGCCAGAACCTCGCCAAAGCTTTCCATCCCGGCGGCGTAGCATTTGGAATTTAGGCTAAAGGCCGTCTCATCGGCTGCGATATCAACCTCGCGCTGCGCCAGCAGGTCGCCGGTATCGACGCCGGTCTCGATCAGATGCCAACTGACCCCATGCCGCGCCTCGCCATTGATGATCGCCCAAGCGGGTGTGTTGAGCCCGGCATAGCGCGGCAGCGGACCATCGTGAAAGTTGACCGCCCCGCGTTTGGGCAGCGCCAGAACTGCATCGGGGATCAGCCGCAGGTTGGCGATGCTCAACAGCCAGTCGGCGGACAGCCCCATCGGCAAGAGTTCTTCAGCATCGCGGCAGAGCGCCAGCCCCTGCCCCTCGGCCCAAGCGCGCACCGCGTCGTCGCGGGTGATCACGGCAGCGATCCGGTGCCCGCCCGCCAGCAGCATGTCGCCGCAGGCGATGGTCAGGGATTCGTCGCCCATCAAGAGGGCGGTGAACGGGTCTGTCTTAAAGCTGACGGTCATCAACGGTCCTCCGTGGCGGGGCTACGGCTTGGGTCTTGAACGGCGGGGGCCGCGCGCCGCGCGGTGAGCGCATGGGCCGCAAGATCGCGATAGAAACCCGGCGCGTCTTCCGGGCGGCGCCCGGTGAGCAGGCAGCGCAGATGGTGCACCCCGCCCCCGGCAAGCCGGGCGAAGGTGGCCAGTGCGGCATAGGCGCGGCCATGGTTCTTGACAAAATAGCGGTGGCGGCTGTCGAACCAATAGCGCGGCATGCGCCGCCATTCCTTCATCCCGGTGGAGACTGAGCCAACATGCACGCAGCGCGCCTGCGGCACATACCAGCAGTCCCAGCCCGCCCGCGCTGCCCGCAGGCAAAGGTCGGTTTCCTCATAATAGAGGAAATAGGCTTCGTCGAAGAGGCCGATCTCGGCCAGCATGTCCCACCGCATCATGACGCTGGCCCCGGCCACCCAATCGACCTGCGCCGCCTTTTCTGGCTGGGGCGGCGCCACGACCGAGGCAGAGAGCAGCCGCGTCAGCGGGCCAAAGCGCGCAGCGGCCTCCAACTCTCCGGCGGCAGAGGGGAAACGAAAGGCAGTCGCATGAGGCACATCATCCTCCCCGCGCACATGGCTTCCGGCCAATCCGGCGCGGGGGTGGTTTTGCAGATGATCCAGCAGCGCCCCGATACAGCCGCGATCGAGGAAGGCATCCGAGTTCACCACATGCACGAAATCCGGCGCGGACCCGTCGGACATCCCAGCCCGCATGGCCAAGTTGTTGCCCGCGCCAAAGCCGCCATTGCGGGGCGATGCGATCAGCCGCACCCGGTTGCCCGCGCCCCAGCCCCGCGCAGCGATCTCCTGCGCCAGTAGCGCGGCAGAGCCATCGCCGCTGTCATTGTCGACGATCACCAATTCGGCACCCGCATCGGGCATATCGGCCAATGCGGCCTCAGCCGCGCGCAGGGTCATCTCTGCGGTGCGGTAATTGAGGATGACGACCAACAGGCGGGGCGGTTGTTGCATCATTCCGCCGCCGTGGCTTGGGTGTGGTCGTGGCCTGCGCCTTCGGCCAGGGCCGCCGCAATCACCTCGGCCAGTTCTTGCGCCAGCACGGTCACATTCGGGGCCAGCACCATGCTGACGTGATCGCCCGGCACTTCGATCACCTGCAAGCGCGGCGCGTATTGCCGCCACTGGTTGTCCTCATAGACATATTCCTTCTCCGCCGTGACATACTGCCCGTCAGAGACCGCCCAATGCCGATCCAGCGGCGGGCGGAACAGGGTCATTGGTCCGTCCCACTGCGGGGTTTCATACCGTCCCACCGCGCGGAGGAACGCCGCCTGAATGCGCAGGCTGTTAAAGGAAACCCCCTCGCCCTCGCCGCTCGTCTCTTTCGGCGCCCGGCGCCGCTCACGCTCCCACGCCCAGCGGTTGCGCGCCCATTCCAGCAGATAGGCCGGGCCTTTGCGGCGCAATTCGGCCAGTTTGATATGCGCCTTGTCGATCTTGCTGAGCGACGGGCGTACGGGCAACGGCGTGTCGAGCATCGCAAGAACGGCCACCTCCTGCCCCGCGGCCTTCAACTGCTGCGCCATCTCATAGGCCGTGATCCCGCCGCCGGAGTATCCAGCCAGCAAATAAGGCCCTTGGGGCTGCAAGGCGCGTATTTCGGTGATGTAATCCGCCGCGGCGGTTTGCACCTCTTCATGGGGGGCCGCGTCCCCGATCAGCCCACGGGCCTGCACCCCATAGACCGGGCGCTCATTGCTAAACGGCAGGGCAAGATGGCGCAAGTTCAGCACATTGCCGAACATCCCTGCGACCACGAACAGCGGTGTCGCGTCTCGCGAGGACTGGTTGAGCGGCACGAGGTAGTCAAAGCGCTGTTGCGAGCCCGCCGCCTCTGTCTCGACCGCCTCCGCCTGCGCCAAATCCCCGCGCTCCGCCGCGATCAGCGCTGCGCATTTGGCGATGGTCGGCGCTTCGAAAAGGACGGAGATCGGGAACTCCACCTTGAACTCACGCTTGACCGCCGCGAAGAGGCGCACAGCGATCAGGGAATGGCCGCCGAGGTCAAAGAAACTGTCCTCGACCCCCACGGGGCTGACGCCCAAAAGGTTCGACCAGATCTCGGCCAACCGCTCTTCGATCCCGTTGCGCGGCGCCACGAAGGAGCCGTCGAGATCGGGCCGCTCAAAGCTCTGCCCTTGGGTGGCGGCATCGGTCAGCGGCGCATCGGCCTGCGCGATCAGCCCTTGCAAGGGCAGCGAAGAGACCATGACCTGCGGCGCCTCCAACGCCAGCGCGCGGCGCAGCGCCTCTGGCCCCTCCTGCGCGCGGATGCCTTGGCGCACCAGACGGGCCAGACGCTCTTCGGCGGGGCTGAGGCTCTCGCTGCTGTCGGCATCTTCAAAGGTCACTTCGCGGGCGTCGGGCGGGGGCACATCGGCAAAGGCCCCTTCAAGCCGCTTCATCGCGAAATCGCGAACCTCGACCAGAACCATGCCCTGCGGATCGGTGATCGTCACGTCGAAACGAGCCAAACCCTCGGCCCCCGTACCTTTGGCTAGCCGAACATGCGAGCGGACCTCGGCAGGCAGCGGGGCGTGGAGCGTGATCTCCCCATAAGACAGCGGCACCCAAAGGTGGCGCGCGGCATAGCCGGGGATCAGCGCCATGGCCCAGCCAGTGGCGATATCCATCAGACCGGGGTGCATCAGGTAGCCTTCGGCCAGATCACCCTGTGCTGCCTCGGGCAGGTGCAATGTGGCGATGCCCTCACCCTGCCCGAGGGCGGTGCATTGCAGCACATGCCAGCGCGGGCCGAACTTCAAATGTGCCTCTTGAACAGCGGGCAGACGGCGCCCGGGGGCGGCCTCGGCCACATCCTCGCAACGGGCGGCGATGGCCGCGAGGTCAAGCGGTTCGGCACTGTCGCCCGCCGGAGACATCCGCGCTTGGACATGCAACTGCCACGCAAGCTTGCCGTTGACCACACAGGCGCTGCGCAACTCGGCGGCAAAGCCCGCGCCCTCAGGCGTCAGGGTGATCTTGATCCGACGCTGCGCCCCATCGGCCAGCGGCAGGGGGCGCAGGAAATAGAGGTCTTGCAGAGTGAAGCCGTCTAGCCCTTGGGCCGCCGCCGCTTCGGCCAAAAGCTCGATATAGCCCGTGCCGGGCATGATCGCGCGGCCATCCAAGGTGCGGTGTTGGTCAAGCAGCCAATGCGAGGCTGCAACCTCGGTCGTGAATTCGGGCGCGCCGCTCTCACCTGACCCGGCGGTTTCCAGCAGCGCTGCCTTGATCGGGCGGGCGGGCAGCGCCACGGCACCGCCGCCGCCAAGGCTTTCTGCCGCCATGCCGACATCGGCCCAAACGCCCCAGTTCACCGCCACCACGCGGGTCTGCGCCGCGCGCCGCGATTGCGCAAAGGCGTTGAGCCAGGCATTGGCCGCCACATAATCCACCTGCCCCGCCGCGCGGGTCGCGGTGGAGGTCGAAGAAAAGAGCACCATGAGGTCGAGCGTGCCATCGGGCAGCAGTTGATCCAAGACCCGCAGCCCCTGCACCTTGGGCGCAAGCACCGCGTCGATATTGGCATCCGTCTTGGCTAAAAGAGGCGCGTCGTCCAGCACCCCCGCGGCATGGATCACCCCCGTCAGCCCGCCGTGGCGCGCGGTCAGGTCGTCGATCACCCGGCGCATCTGCGCAAGGTTGGCGACATCAGCCCGGGCCACCTCGACCGCCCCGCCCGATTGCGCCGCCTTGGCCTCAAGCCGCAGGATAGCCCGCAGGCGCCGCGCCGTGGCATCCGCCGGGCCGTGGCTGGCAAGGTAGCTGTCCCATTCATGGCGCATCGGGAGGGCCGCGCGGCTCAGCAGGATCACGCGGGTGCCGGACGTCTCCAAAATATCCGCCGCGAGGGTCAGGCCGATGCCCCCGAAACCGCCGGTGATGAGGTAGCTTCCCTGTGGCTTCCAGCCCGGCAGATCAGCCTCGGGCAGCGCGGCGGCGCGGTAGCCCAACTCATAGCGGCGGCCAGCACGATGGGCGACTTGGAGGTTGGCGGGGGTCGCCAAAAGCTCTTCGATCAGGTCCACGGGATCAATCACCGGCGCGGGCGCCACCGGTTTCGCGAACCATCCCGAAGGGGCCACAGGCGCGGCCTCGGGCAGGTCGATCTGAGTTGCCGTCAGCCCCGGCACCTCGCGCGCCATGACCCCGACGGGGCCAGAGATGAGCGCTTTTTCGGGATAGGCCAGCCCCTCCTCCGCGACCTGCGCGGCACCGGTGGTGAAAACGCTGAGGTGCAGCGGCGCGGGGTTCTCGGCCTCGGCCAAGGACTGGGCGAGCCACGTCAGGCTCCAGAACCCCTGTTCGATATTGCGGTCAAACCGGCTGGAGCCGGGGCGCGGGGCGGCCTGATCATCGGTCAGCCAGAAATGCGCGATCCGGTCGGGCCTCTGCCCATCGGCGTCAAGCGCCGCGATCAACTGGTCATAGCCCGACCGCCCCTGTTCGGCGGCGAGCGTGAAATGATCGGCACTGACGCGGTCAAAGGCATCCCCCGCCGTGACCTCCACCACCCGGTGCCCTTCGGCCCGCAACCGTGCCGCCGCCTCGGCCCCCAGCCCCGCCGTGTCGGAAAAGACGAGCCAGTTCAGCGGACCGGGGAGGTCCAAATCCCGTTCAGCATAGCGCGGTTGCCAATGCGGCAGCGCGCCCCAGTCGTCGATATCCTCCAGCCGTTGCAGCGGTTGCTCGGCAGGGCGCGCCGCCGCCTCACCCGGCTCGATGAAATAGCGCGCGCGTTGGAATTGATAGGTCGGCAGCACCACGCGGTTGCGCCGTGCCTCGCCCCAGCTCTGCGCCCAATCGGCCTCGACCCCGCAGGCCCAGAGCCGCCCGATCACCCCGAGGAAATAGGCATCATCCGCGATCTCTTGCTCGGGGTGGCGCAGCGAAGACATCACCTGCCCCGGGGCCACATTGGCGTGCATCTGCGCCAAGGCGGAAAGCGCCTTGCCCGGCCCGACCTCAAGGAAAACCCGCAGCGTATCACTGCTCAGAGTATTGATGCAATCGGCGAAATTCACCGTGTGGCGAAGCTGCTCGACCCAATAGTCGGGGTCCGTCGCCATCTGCGCCGTGATCACCTCGCCACTGCGGTTCGACAAGAAGGGCATCTGCGGCGGGCGCAGGTCAAGTGTGGCGACAAAGGCACGGTAACGGTCAAGGATTGGGTCCAACATCCGCGAATGCGCGGCGATGTCGATGGCGATGCGCTGATGGTCAAGACCGGCGGCGTCGAGCCGCTTTTGCAGCGCCTCCAGCGCGTCTTCGGGGCCGGAAACGGCGATTAGCTCCGGGCCGTTGACGCTGGCGATATCAAGCGCGTCGCCCAGAAGCGGCGTGATCCGGTCAAGCGGCGCGGCAATGCTGATCATCCCGCCCGATGGCACCTCATCAAAAAGCCGCCCGCGCAGCAGAACGAGGTCGATACACTCTTCAAAACGCATCACCCCGGCAAGACAGGCGGCGACATTCTCGCCCATGGAATGCCCGACCATCGCGGCGGGTTTCACGCCCCAAGACAGCCAAAGCTGCGCCAGCGCATATTCAACGATCATGATCAGCGGCAATTGCACCGAGGGGCGTTTCAGCTTGGCCTCGGCTGCCGCGCGGCCTTCAGGCTCTGGCAGCCAGATCGCGCGAATGTCGTAGTTGAGTTGCGGGGCCAGATGGGCCAGCCCCCGGTCCATCCATTCGGCAAAGACCGGCTCGGTCTCGTAAAGATCGCGAGCCATATCGGCATATTGCGCGCCGCCGCCGGGGAACATGAAAACGACTTCGGGATCGGGGCCGAGGTGGTCATGGGTAAAGACGCGGCGGCTGTTGCCCGCCTCTAGCAGGGCAGCGGCCTCCTCATGGCTTTCGGCCACCAAGACGCGGCGTTTGTCAAAACCGCGACGGCCCTCTTTCAGGGTGAAGGCCACATCGGCCAAGGGCTGTTCGGGATGGGCGCGCAGATGTGCTGCGAGCGCGGCGCTATTGGCATCCAAGGCCGCCTTGCTGCGCCCCGAGAGACAGAGCACATGGAAAGGGAAATCGCTGTCTTCCGAGGCCGCGCGGGTCGGTGCCTCTTCCAAGATCATATGCGCATTGGTGCCGCCCACGCCAAGCGCATTGACCGCGGCGCGGCGCGGGGTGCTTTGGCCGGGCCAGTCATAGAGCCGGCCATTGACGCGGAAGGGCGAGCCCTCAAAAGGGATCGCCGGATTCGGCGCCTCATAGCCTAGCGAGGGCGGGATCTGTTGGTGGTGCAGCGACAGCGCCGCCTTGGCCAGCCCCGCCACGCCCGCCGCGGTGTCGAGATGGCCGATGTTGGTCTTGACCGATCCGATCCGGCAGAAGTCTTCGGCCTGCGTCTCGGCGCGGTAGGCTTGGGTCAGCGCGGCCACCTCGATCGGGTCGCCCAGATAGGTGCCGGTGCCGTGGCATTCGACCATGCCGATGCTCTGCGCCGCCACGCCTGCATCATCGAGCGCGCGGGCGATGGCGGCGGTCTGCCCGTCCACGGAAGGTGCCAGATAGCCCGCCTTGGCCGCCCCGTCGTTGTTCACCGCCGAGCCTTTGATGACCGCCCAGATGTGGTCACCATCCGCGACAGCATCCTCCAACCGCCGCAGCGCCACGGCGCCTGCGCCAGAGCCAAACACGGTGCCCTGCGCGCGGTGGTCGAAAGCGTGGCATTCGCCATCGGGCGAGAGGATCTCGTTTTCCTTGAATTCATAGCCGCGCCCCTGCGGCAGTTCGATCGTTACCCCGCCGGCCAGCGCCATGTCGATCTCACCCGCGCGCAGCGCCTGCGCGGCGTAGTGGATCGCCACCAGCGAGGTCGAACAGGCGGTTTGCAGGTTGATCGACGGGCCTTTGAGGTCAAGCACATGGCTCACCCGGGTCGAGAGGAAATCCTTGTCGTTCCCGGTATGGCGCAGCAGGAACATGCCCACGTCGTCGACGAGGTCTGGGTTCGAGCAGATGTTGAAATAGAAATAGCTCCCCATGCCGCAGCCAGCATAGACGCCCACCGGGCCGGAAAGGCTTTCGGGCATATGGCCCGCCTGTTCCATCGCCTCCCATGCCACTTCAAGAAACTTGCGGTGCTGCGGGTCGAGGATGGCGGCGTCTTTTGGCGAGAAGCCAAAGAACTCCGCATCGAACATATCGTAGCCGGGCATATCGGCAGTGACGGGCACATAGTTTGGCCGGGCCATCCGCTCAGCGCTCTCTCCGGCGGCGCGCAGCTCTGCCGCTTCGCGGCGCTTGAGCGCGCTCACCCCATCGCGCAGGTTCGCCCAATAGGCATCGATCCCTTCGGCGCCGGGCACCGTCACCGACATGCCGACGATCGCGATGTCACCGCGCGAAAGAGTGTTGTCCGTGCTATTCATTGCGACACATGTCCCACCGCCCGCTTGGCCAGAGTGCGGCACCCTTGAGGTTTTGTTTAAGCTTCGGGTGCAGCATACAACAGGCAAATCTGGCAAAAATGAGCCGAGAGCGTGCCCTAGGGTCACTTTCGGGATAAATCACTTCACAGCAGCGTGAGTATATCGCGGTTTAGAAAACCGTCCGCTTTGCGTTCAACGCGGGAGCGTCCATCCTGTTCCGCCCCTTGCGCGCCGCCACCAATCCTTCGGCATGGCCAAGGATCGCCCCAGCCGTGAGCCAAGTAAGCGGGGTCAGCGTGGCATTGAGCAACATGTCCATCATGGTAATCCCAAGGATCAAAAGCAGCGGTGCGAGCCATGGGGATAGGCCCGCATCGCCCCTCCGGTAGAGGTGCAGCCCCACGAGGATGATCGGCAGCGCCAGAAGGCCCATCTCGCATAGGTAGCCCAGCCAGCCGAAAGTGCCGAAAACGATAATCCAGCGGCCATCGGGGATCGACAGGATGTTGCCGTTCGTCGCATCGCGGATCAGGTTGCGCCCCCATCCGCCCCAGCCGAACCACGGTTTCTCGGCGGCGCGCGCCAGCAGTTGCTCTTCGTTCATAAAGCGGTAGCCAAGCGATTGCGCCCGGTCCGCGCTGATCGCCTCGGCCTGTGCAAGGATCGCATCAAGCGGCACCAGACCGGCATTGCGCAGCATCGGATAGATCACCGCCACGATGGCAAAGACCACCGCCAGCCGGATCTGCCACCGCGCCGGGGTCAGCAGCACCATCGGCACCAAAAGCAGCGCATAGGCCAGCGAGGCAAGGCTTTTGCACAGCAGCAGAACCACGGCGAGATAGCCCGCCAGCAAGAGCATCTTCCAGCGGTCGATCACCGGGGTCTGCCGCGCCAGCGCCACCGCCGACAGCAGCGCGATACACATAAACAGCGCCAGCCACAGCGCATGGGGCAGGAACACGATGGGGCGAAAGCCCCCATTGCGCATCATCTGTTCAAAGGAGTGCTGGAAGAACCCGTAGATCCATGTGTTGAGCTGCGGTGAAAAACGGATCTCAAACAGCGAAGGCACAGAGTAGATCACCCCGCCTACCATGAAGGCCAAAAGCAATTCCCGCAGCCCCTTTTCATCCGCAAGGAACTGCCGCGCCAGCAGGAAGGGCACCAGCATCAGCACCTGCCCGATCAGCACCGAGCCGATGTCACGGATCGAAAGCCCCGGCAGCGTGTCGACGGGGAAAAGGATCGGCTCAAAGCCGCGGATCGACTGGAACAGGATCGGATCGCCATTGGTCAGCACCGTGGGCACCGCCGAGAAGATCAGCCCCAGCACCAAAAGCCCGGCCAGACGCGAGGCGGGCCAGATGTGCAGTTTCTCTTGCGTGCCCAGCCAGATGATCAGTAAGACGCTCAGGTTCGGGATCGACACTTTGTCGAGCCCCGGCACCAGCGGCAGGTTGAACTCCGCCAGCGGGGGCAGGAACAGATAGCCGCCGAGGATCGACCAGATCAGCGCCCGTTGGAGCGGCAGGTTGCGAAACAGGGCCAGACAGACGAAGGGCCAGATCAGCAACATCAGATAGGCGACGGGATTTGGCATGACGTCCTTCGCGAAAGCCGCGTCGGGGCGCGGCAGGATGGGGCCGGGCGAAAATACCATCTGGCCCCAGCCATGTCATCCCGCTAGTTTTGCGGCAGGTTCACTTTGGCGCGGGCGTGTTTGATAGATGGCACATGAAATCAATGGGATAGAGTGCGAAGCTTATGCTTCTTTGCCTGCCAGCGTCGGTGCGACAGCGGAAGGCGCGGCATGAAGTATGGCACGGGCACTGCCGCCGTAGAGGTCAATGTGGCGACGCGGGCCGCATTGTTTCAGGCCCTGCGCGCCCGCTTTGCCACGGATCAGGGATTCGCCCTTGCCACGCTCAACCTCGACCATCTGACTAAATTGCCCCGCGATGCGGGCTTCGCCGCCGCCTATCGCGCGCAGGATTTCATCGTGGCCGATGGCCGCCCCGTGGTCTGGCTCTCGCAACTCGCCAACCAGCCGGTCGAACTGATGCCCGGCTCCGATCTGATCCTGCCGCTCTGCGAATTGGCCGCCGCGCAATCGCTGCCTGTCGCCTTTTTCGGCAGCGATGAAGACGCGCTGCAAGGGGCCGCAGCGGCCCTGCGGACCCGCCTGCCGGGGTTGGAGATTTGCCATATCGCCGCCCCGCCCATGGGCTTTGACCCCGAAAGTGCCGAGGCGGATACCGCCCTGCGGCAGATCGCCCAAAGCGGCGCCCGCCTTTGTTTTCTCGCCCTTGGCGCGCCTAAGCAAGAGATCCTTGCCGCTCGCGGGCGCGACATCGCGCCGGGGGTGGGCTTTGCCTCGATCGGGGCGGGGTTGGACTTCCTCGCCGGGCGGCAGCGCCGCGCGCCGAAATGGATGCGGATGCTGGCTTTGGAGTGGCTCTGGCGGGCTATGCAAAGCCCGGCGCGGATGGTGCCGCGCTATGCCCGTTGTTTCGCGATCCTGCCGCGATTGACGTTTGCGGCATGGCGGGCGCGCTAGCCCTCAGCGGTATTCGATGATCCGCCCGTCGCGGCGCATATGGTATTTGAGCACGCCCATAGCTTCGGGAAATTTGCCCAGCAGGGTAAAGAAGCCCCAAGCCGCCCCGCCCCGCCGCATCAACCGAAACAGTTGCAGCGGATAGAGCAGAGCCAGCCCAAGCCCGGCCCAAGGGAGCACCAGCGCCAAGAGCAGGATCACGGCGGGCAGAAGCGCCCCCCAAAGCAGCGCGCGGCGCGTTTCGGCCACCCAATGCCGATCCGGCCCGCGGCCATGCAGCGCGGCCCCTTCGGCAAAGGCATGGCCCGCCCGCAGGCTGCGCCGCCACCACTGACCGACCTGAGTGATCTGCGCGTCGTGCCATGTCATCTCGGCGTCGAGCCGCCATATCTGCCAGCCCGCGTGGCGCAGCCTTTGGCAAAGCTCCGGCTCTTCCCCGGCGATCATCTCGGCCCGGTAGCCGCCCACGGCGCGCAGCGCGTCCAACCGCATCAGCGCGTCACCGCCACAGGCGCGCGCCTCGCCCACGGGCGTATCCCACTCGCGGTCGATCAACCTGTTGTAGACAGAGGCTTCGGGTTTTTCCTCACGCCGTCTGCCGCAGACCACGGCGACCTGCGGGTGAGCGCTCAGATGGGCCTCCGCCACCGCCAGCCAACCGTCTCGCAGGATGCAATCCCCGTCGAGGAACTGCACCAGCGTGATCCCCTCACCCAATGCCGCCATGCCCGCATTGCGCGCCCGCGCGGCGGTGAAGGGCTGCTGCATGTCCAGCTCGACCACCTCGGCCCCCAGCCCCCGCGCCATGGCGACGGAGCCATCGGTCGAGCCGCTGTCGACATAGACGATCTGCGCCACCTGCCCCACCAGTCCTTGCAAGGACCGCTCCAACCGCGCGCCCTCATTCCGGCCGATGACGACGGCACCGATGCTCATGCGGCATGCTCATCACGCCAAGCGGCGACATGGGCGCTATAGGCCTCCGACGGGACCAGAAAGCCCGCACGATAGAGAAGTTCGACCCGGTTCCAGCGCCGCGCATCCAGCGAGAAGAGCGAGACGTCGGGGTTCTGCCCGATCACCGCCATGCGCCGCGCGTCCTCGCCATGAGACAGGTTGCCCGCGCCCAACGTCTCGGCATCCCGCGCGGCGGCGTTATTGGCGAATTTATAGTGTTTGATCACCGCCGTCATATCCGCCACCCGCACCCCCGAAGAGAGATGCGGATGCGGCGCGGGCGTGACCTCTGGCCCGTTGAAGATCAGCGGATGTTTCGTCAGGCAGCAATCCTCGCCAAAGACCTTGCCACGCACGCCGCCGAAGGC
Source organism: Sulfitobacter sp. 1A12779 (assembly GCF_043557315.1). Classification (NCBI taxonomy): domain Bacteria; kingdom Pseudomonadati; phylum Pseudomonadota; class Alphaproteobacteria; order Rhodobacterales; family Roseobacteraceae; genus Sulfitobacter; species Sulfitobacter sp. 1A12779. The sequence continues at coordinate 271,682 of NZ_JBIFFU010000002.1, read as the reverse complement.
GAATTTCACTGCCTCGTTGGAAAGTTCGTTGTCGGCCAGCAGGGCGGAAAACGGAATCTCTGGGCTGTGGTAATCGATTCTGCGCACCGCGCTGATGTCGTAATAGAGGAAGGATTGCAGCGCCTGTTTGTAGGGCATCCCCGCCGCCGCCGCGAGGCTGGTTTTGGGAAACATCTCAAGCATTTGCGCGGCCAAGGCGGTATAGCCTTGTCGGTCGAGATAGGTGGTCAGCCCCTTGATCCCGATCTGGTCGCGCCCTTCGAAATCGAAAATCTCGTCCATATCGACATAGAGACACCAGCGGTCCTTGCCATAGGTCTGCGCGGGGTATTGGCGGATCAGGTCTTCGTATTCGGCCAATGGCAGGGTGCAGCGGTCGATCACCGTGCCCTTTTGGGCCTTGATCCGGGCGATGGTGTCATCGCGTGAGCCGTTGTCGATAAAGACGAAATGCTGCACCCCCATCGCGCGGTAATGGCGAAAGAAAGCGTCGAGGTAATAGCTGCCGTCGCGCACCAAGGCGATCAGCACCACCTCACCCGGGGCTGTGTCGAGTTTGCTCGGCCCATGCAGATGCTGCAAGGAGGCGGCAAAACGCGCGCGGCGGCGGGCATTGTGCAGGCGTTGGCGCAGGCGGCGGAACAGATGCAGGGGCGATTTCATGCCCTTGTGATACGCCAGCCGATCTGCGCGGTCCACTGCCCCCGTGCCCTTCCGACCCGCCCCGGACTGCCCCCGAGCACTTAGCCGCTGCCCTTTTCGGCAGGCGCGGCGACCATCCCGCCCCCCGCGCGCAGGGTGGGGTAAAAGAAGGTATGCCGCGCCCGGCCTGCGTGTTTCGAGGCATAGAGCGCGGCATCGGCATTGGCCAAGACCACGTCGCGCGATCGCCGGTCCCCCCGCTGAATCCAGACCGTGCCGATGCTGGCGGAGACTTTGCAGACCTCGCCCTTGAAATGAATGGGCTCTTCGAGCCGGTCGATGATCCGCTGGCCGATCCCGCGCAGGATGCCCTCGCTGCGCACATCGGGCAGAACCACGGTGAACTCATCCCCGCCCAAACGCACCACCATGTCAGAGCTGCGCGTCTCTTGCTGCATGATGTGGGCGACGACTTGCAGCACATGATCGCCCGCCGCATGGCCCAAACGGTCATTCACCGCTTTGAAGTAGTCGAGATCGACATGCATCACGGCAAACCCCTCACCGGCGGTGATCAACCGCTCCAGCACCGCGTTCAATGCGCGCCGGTTTTTCAGCCCCGTCAGCGTATCGGTAAAGGCCTGTTCCTCCGCCGCGATCCGCGCCTCTTGCAGGCGCAGATTCAAACGGCGCGAAGCTTCCATCGCGGCGGATTTCGCCTCCATCAGGTACAACATCTCGATCGCCAAATCTGTGGCGGCGAAATCCGCATTGGTCAGCGCATAGTCCTGCACCCCGTCGAAAATCGAAATCCCGAAAGAGAGGTTCACGATCAAACGCCGATCCCCCAGCGGCACCAGCAGGCCCTTCAACTCGGTCCGCGGCGCATCACGAAAGGCGAGGTGCAGCTTGACCCCGGCGGCCCGGCGCAGGTCCTCCATCCCCGCTATGCCACGGGGCCGTTTGACGGTGACCGTATCCAGAAACCGCCGCCCCGCCAGCGGCGCCTGCGAGCGCAACTTCTGGATCGTGGGCCCAGCGTGGCGGATTCTGCCGCTGGCTGAGAGCAGCAGATGCATCGGGCAGAGCTTGTCCAGAACCGCCGGATCGTGGCCTGCGCCACTCATGCCCGCGCCCCAAGTTCAAACCGGCGCCCTTCGGAGAATTCGGCCTCGACCAGAATGATCTTCAATGCCTCGACGCCTTCGGATCGCCCGCAATGCTCCAACAGCACCAGCGCGCCATAATCGTCGGCCATGGCCCGCAGAACCCCCATCATCAGATAGCCGTAGCCCACGATCGGCGCCTCACAGATCAGGGAATACTGGCCATCGGGGTCTTCGCGCAGTTCGACCGGGGGCAGATGCAGTTCCGACAGGGCAAGGCGGGTCCGGTCCGGCAGATCGTCGAGCGATTGCAGGAAATCGCTGAAGCTGACCCCGCCGAACCGCAGCAAGCGCCGCACGGCTTCATAGCCCGGCTGCGCCACGAGGAAGGTGCCGACATCCTCCATCACCTCGGCCCGGGGCCGGTCCAACACGGCACAGACCGCTTCGAGCACCGCCGGGGTGACGTGATCAGGATAGGTCAGCATCGCCTCGAATTCGGTGAAATCCAGCCCGGCCCGCGCGGCCACATCGGCCCAGAGCCTCTGCCCGTAATTGGCACAAAAGTAGTTTTGATTGCTGCGGTTGATAAGCCCGTGCATGATTGCCTCATTCCCATTTTCCCAACCCCAGATTGCGGGGGCAGTGGTTAAGATTGACCTGATGAATACAGTTGTCGGGAAATTGCCTTGGGCGCGCGCCCTGCTGCAGGCGGAACCGCCGCCATATGCCGCGCGTTTGACAAAGGAAGATGAGGCGATGCCCCGCCTCTCCCCAGCCTGAGGAGACTTTCCATGAGCGATGATCCCAAACACCCCAAGGACGAGAACAAGACACCGCCCAAGAAACCTCAAGAAGACCTGCACCGCCCTGAGGCCACATTGGACGAAGCCCCCGCCGGCAGTCCCAACGCCGAAGAACGCTCACGACTTTCGGATTGATAACTTTGGGTCCGACCACGGGGTCGGACCTTTGACCGACCAAGGCGGCCAAGAAGGGTTACGCAACATGAACAATGACGTCACAGCACCCCGGCAGCACAGCGCGCCGGGGTTTATGGTCTGTCTGGGCTGGGTGGCCATCCTTGGCTGTGTGATCTTCGCCGTATCGATCCTGATCGCGGATTTCGTCGTGCCGGATCACGATTGGATCGCCGACACGATCAGCGATCTGGGCGCGGGACGGTATGAGTTCATCGTCGACATCGGCATCTATGCCTTCTCCGCCGCGCTCATCGCCTGCGCCCTGCTTTGCGCCCATGTGCATTTCGGCGACCGCTGGTGGAGCATCGCCACCATCGGGCTCGCCCTGCTGGGTCTCATCGTCTTTCTAGTGGGCGCGCGCAACGAGTACGGAGACCGCGATTCCGACGGTGTGGTGATCCATATCTATCTGGTCTACGCGCTCGGCCTCATCATGCTCGCCGTGCCTTGGCTGCTGTCGAGAGGCTTCGCCGATATATCAAGCTTCCTTGCCAGATCGCTCAAGGTGATCTCGCTCCTCTGGTTGGTCTCGGCCCCGCCGTTCTTTTTTCTGCCCACCGGGATTGATGGCGTCTATGAGCGCTATCTGGGCCTGATTGCCATGGCGATGGTGGTGCTTCTAGGGCGGTTCTTTATCCAACGGGGCCGGGCATTGAATGGGAGGCATGGCTGATGTTCTTTGATCACCTCCCGCTGGATATCCTCGCCCGGGCGCTGCTGCTTTCGGCCATTGCCCTGACTTGGGTGATCATCGTGGTCCGGGTCATCGGGCTGCGCACCTTTTCAAAGATGACCGCTTTTGACTTTGTCGCCACGGTCGCCACCGGCTCGCTGCTTGCGGGCGCCTGTCAGGCCACCACTTGGCCGGAGTTCGCCCAGCCGACCTTGGCCATCTCCGCCCTGCTCGGCGCGCAATTCGTCATCGCGAAGATACGGCAGGCTTCCGACAGCTTCGAGCAGGCCGTGCAGAACGAACCCGTGATCCTGATGCGGGAGGGTGAGATTTTCGATGCCGCCCTCAGCGAGACCCGCGTCGCGCGCGCCGATCTGATCGCCAAGTTGCGAGAGGCCAATGCCCTGCGCTTCTCTGATGTGCGCGCCGTGGTGTTGGAAACCACGGGCGATATTTCGGTCCTGCATGGCGATACCCTTGAAGAGGGGCTGCTCGAAGGCGCGCGCATGGTCGAAAAATAAAGCGTCCTCAGGCCAAGCGCTCCGCCAAATGGCCGATATCCGGCAAGACCAAATCAGCATAGGGGGCGAGGTCTTCCGCAGTGGCGGGGCCGGTCAGCACCGCGACCCGCAGCATCCCCGCCACCCGCGCGGCCTCCAGATCGTGAACACTGTCCCCAATCATCGCGACAGAGGCGGCCGGAAGGTTCACATGGGCGGCAAAGGCGTGCAACTGCCCCGGCGAAGGCTTGCCTCCATGGCCGCTGTCAAATCCTGCGATAAAGTCGAACATATCGACCACCCCCGCCGCCAGCAGATGGGCCCGTGCGGGGTGTTCGGCATCGTTCGTCGCCACGCCAAGGCGCAGACCCCGGTCGCGGAGCCCTTGCAGAAACGGTCTCAGCGGCACCGCCTCGCGCTGTGGCGCGGCGCTGGCTTCGGCATTGATGATGTCCAACAGATCCGCTGGCAGCCGGTCTGGAAAATGCGGGGCCAAGGCATCAAGCACCTGCTGCGGCGTGCCAGCGATGGCGATGCTGTCCGGTGCGAAACGGCGCGTGGCGAGGTCAAAGCCGATGTCCGCGCCCACCCGTGCCGCCAGCCCGCGATCCCCTTCGCAGACCCGCAGTAAGAAGGCTTCGGCCCAAGGCTCCCACGTCGCGGCGAAGTCGAAAAGCGTGCCATCCTTGTCGAACAGCAGCGCTTTAACATTTCTTAAGTCCAATGCACCTGTTCCCCCCCGGGCAATGCCGCGCGGGCCTGCATGATCCGCTCATAAGGGATCGCCAGATGGTCGCAAAACCCGATCACCCACGCGTCGTCCATCATCAGGAAATCCAGCACGGCGCCCAGAAAAATAGGGTCGCTGGCCTGCGTTTTGAGGTCTGCCTCGGAGGCACCGGTGCTGCCCAGAAACACCGGCAACAGATCATCATTCGCCGCCAGCCAGCCCAGCGCCTGAAGCGCCAAAGTCTCAGCGGTGTCTTGGGTATAGGACATTGGAAAACCGTCTTTTGCTGAAGGTTGGAAACCCTTTGTTAACCATTAGGGGGCAAAGACTCTCGCATCAAACTGATTTGTACGGTGAAGGAGTTGTCGTGCAAGGGACCATCCTTATTGCAGATGCGATCGCGACCAATCGCATCGCCCTCAAGGTCAAGCTTTGTGCGGCATACTATCACGTCGTTCAGGCCGAAGACATGGAAGAGGCTTTGGCCTGCCTGCGGGAAAACCCGCCAGATCTGGTGATCTGCGCGCTGACATTGCCGGGTGGCGGGGCGGCGGACCTCTGTCGCGCGCTTAAAGCCTCTCCCGATACCGCGCAGCTACCGGTCTTGGCCATCGGTAATAGCGATCAGGCCGTGGATCGGTTTACCGCACTCGAAGCGGGGGCGAGCGATGTGTTGCTGAAACCGCTCGATTGCACGTTGCTGTTGGGCCGGACTCGCAGCCTCATCCGCGCCCGCAACGCGGCGGGCGAATGGGAAATGCGCGAGGATACGACCCGCGCGCTCGGGCTGGCGGAGCCTGCGGCGGAATTCACCGCCCGCAGCCACTGTGTGATCATCCATTCCGACAGCGCGGTAAGCGTGAATTGGGCGAAACAACTCCGCCCTCAGTTGCGCGCGCGCCTCACCCTCGCCAACCCGGAGGAGGCCATTCGCGCCGCCGCCGCCAATGGACCGCCCGACGCATTCGTTTTGGTTCTGCCAAAGGACCCCGTGCCCGCCACGGCAGCCTTGCGTCTGATCTCGACCCTGCGGGCCAACGCCCAGACCCGCCATACCGGCTTGCTGGTGGTGCAGCTGGCCCCGGATGCGGCGCTTGCCGCCACCGCCCTTGATCTGGGCGCGGATGATTTGATGACCGAAGGTTTCAACCCGGCGGAAATGGCGCTGCGCCTGCATGCGATCTTGCGCCGCAAGCGGATGACGGACCAACTGCGTGACACGGTGCGCACGGGGCTGAAGGCCGCCGTTTTCGACCCGCTGACAGGGCTGCACAACCGCCGCTATGCCCTGCCCCATCTGGACCATATCGCGGAACATGCCGTTGCGACCGCCCGCCCCTTTTCGGTAATGGTGGCCGATCTGGACCACTTCAAGGGCATCAATGACCGTTACGGTCATGCCGCGGGGGATTCCGTTCTGGTGCAAACGGCGGAACGGCTGCGCAACAACCTGCGCGGCATGGACCTTGTGGCCCGGATCGGGGGGGAGGAATTTCTGATCGTCATGCCCGGCACCGGCCTTGCGGATGCAGAGAAGACGGCGGCAGCCATCTGTGCCGATATCGGCAACCGCGGCTTTGTCGTTCCCGGCACGCCCCAGCCGATCCATGTGACCATCAGCATCGGTCTTTCCGTCGGCCCTGTGGAAGAGGAAGGCCACCCGCTGTCAGCCGAAGCCTTGATGGCGCGGGCGGATCGGGCGCTTTACACGGCGAAAACCCATGGCCGGAACCGGGTGAACCTGAGCCGCCCCGCGGCCTGAGATTCGGATAGGCGGGGCGCGTTGCCGCTGGAAGTTGGGCAAGGTCCTCTGCCTTCAAGAGCGAGGTGCCGATCGTGCCTTTGCCTCTGCCTCTGCCTCTGCCTCTGCCTCTGCCTCTGCCTCTGCCTCTGCCTCTGCCTCTGCCTCTGCCTCTGCCTCTGAGAACAAGCACGAGACAACAGCAACCAAACTTCAACCAAAGATTGCATTTGCAACAAAGCTTCCTTAGCGTATCGCAATGCAACAGGATCGGCCCCTCATCGGAATAGCCCTCATGATGGGCTTCTGCATCGTCGCCCCCGTGGGCGATGCGATGGCAAAATTGCTGGGCGCTTCGGTCCCCTTGGGGCAGGTGGTGCTGCTCCGCTTTGCCATTCAGGCGCTGATCCTGATCCCCATCGTCTGGTACTCCGGGCGCATCTGGCACATGCGGGGCCGGGTGTTACGGCTGACCTTTCTACGCACCCTTTTGCATATGGCGGGCATCGCGGCGATGTTCACCGCGCTGAAATACCTGCCCCTCGCTGATGCGGTTGCCATCGCATTCGTCATGCCTTTCTTCATGCTGCTGCTCGGCAAGTTCATCCTGAACGAAGAGGTCGGCCCCAGACGTTTGGGCGCGAGCATCGTGGGCTTTCTCGGCACGCTTTTGATCGTGCAGCCGAGCTTTGCCGATGTCGGCTGGCCCGCGCTGCTGCCCGTCGTTGTAGCGGTCGTCTTCTCTTTCTTCATGCTGGTCACACGACAGATTGCGAAAGAAACCGATCCGATCAGCCTGCAGGCCGTTAGCGGGGTCATGGCGGTGGTGATGATCCTGCCGCTCCTTGCGCTTGGCACCATGACACAGATTGCGCCGCTTCGGCTCATCCAGCCCGATGCGCTCGACTGGACCCTCCTGCTCGGCATCGGGGTGCTCGGCACGGTGGCGCATCTCTTGATGACCTGGTCCCTGCGTTTTGCCCCCTCGGCCACCTTGGCGCCGATGCAATATCTGGAAATTCCCTTTGCCACGCTGCTTGGGCTGCTGATCTTCTCCGACTTGCCCAACCCATTGGCGGGCCTCGGCATTCTGATAACTGTCGGCGCGGGGCTCTACATCGTCATGCGCGAGCGGGCCACGGCGCGTGCTCTGGCCGCAGCAGTTGCGCCGCCAGTGGCGCCATAAGACGGCGCGGCAGAATCAGCAGCATATCGGGGCCATCGATCTCAAGCGTGACCGGCCCCAAGGCGCGGTTCGACGTGCCGGTCCGGCCACCGGGCGCGAAATCCAGCCCGTCGATTGGCCATTCCAACCCTTGGCTGCGCCCCGTCACCGGGGCCAGAGGCATGAGAGATACGACATCCCCCGCCGCCGTCGGCAGCGTGATCCGCGGCGGGGCCAGCAGCACGATCTCATGCGCACCCAACAAGATGCAGGAGCGATGCGGATGGGTGGCGAGCGCGTTGAAAGCCGCAAGCTGATGATCCAACCGCGCCCCGGTAAAGCCGACCCCGAGCACCAGCGGCGCGTCGATCCGCGTCAGCGCCTTGTCGAAATCGGTGCTCTCTTGCTCGGCGATGCGGTGGCGCCGCGCGGCCGGGATTTGGGCCAAGACCTCTGGCGGGGCGGAATCCAGATCGCCGATGACCGCGGCCAGTTCCACCCCCGCCGCCACGCCCACCGCAGCCCCGCTGTCTGCCGCCACGCAGGTCGGGGCCAGCGCCAGCGCCGCCTCAATGTCCCCCGCAAAGACCTCTCCGCCGCCGAGCAGCGTGACTGGCCCCTCCTCCCTTACGATATGCTCTGAAGTGGTCAATTAATGCCCCTTTTGGAAATCTGCCTTAATCTTGCCTTGAAATCATACGTTGAATGGCACAGATTCGAGCCGCTTTGGTCTTGGACATCGTGGTAAACGATACCTGCAACACCGCAGAGGACGAGCATCCGATGATGAACAGCAACAAAATCTTGACGGTCTCCTATGGCACTTTTTCGTGCACGCTGGAAGGCTTCGACGATTCCTTCGGCACGATGAAGGCCATTGCCGAGTATTTCCGCGATCTGGCCTCGGATGACCGCTACTTCGGTGCCGAACCACCGCAACCCGATGCCGAGATGCTCGCCCGGATCGCACAGCGCGAAGTTTCTCGCCGGGTGCAAGCCCGTGAGCAGGAAGGCAAGATCGTACTGAGCGCGCTGGAGAACCAAAGCGCCGAAGCCCCGGCCCAAGCGCCCCCTGCGGCGCCCCCCGCCGCCGCGCCGGCTCAAGCCGAGGCCGCAGCGCCGCAAGCCCCCGTCGCGGCACAGCCTGCGCCGGTAGAGGAAGAGGCCCCCGCCCCCCTCAAGGCCGAGATCGCCGACACCGCCGCGGTGGAAGCGCCCACCACGCCGGAACCCCAGATCGCAGAGACCGCTGAAGAGCCCGCGCCTGCCCCAGAGCCTGCACCGGCTGCCAAGGCCGAGGACACCAGCGAAGCCGAAGCCTTCTTTGCCGCCAGCCCGCAGCCGCAGACTCATTTCGAGGACGAAGCGCAGGAAGCCAGCGTCGAAGAGCCGCCCGCCGCAAGCGCAGCCCCTGCCGACAGCATCGCCGCGAAGCTGCAGCGCATCCGCGCCGTCGTCGCCCAGCAGGACGAAGACGAAGTGGCTAGCTATGACGAGGAAGAAGCCGCGCCCGTGGCCCGCGCCACCGCCGAAACGCAAGCAGCGCCGGAAGAGAGCCAAGCCGCCATCGCCGCCGCCCGCCGTGACATCGAAGACGCGCTGGAGGCCGATGAAGCGACCGAAATGGCGCAGGAGGCTGCGGAGGATGAGGACGACGATCTCGCCGATATCCTCAACCGGCTTGAAGCCGAAGAGGAAGATGAGGCCGAAAGCGCCGAGACCGACGAGAGCCTGTTCGACGCCGAGGCCGATGAACAACCTGAGACCGAAGCCCAAGCCGCACCGGAAATCGACGCCGCCGACCTGCCGCGCAAAGGGCGCGTGATCAAGGTCAAGCGCGCGCATCTCGAAGCTGCCGTGGCGCGGGGCGATCTCGAAGAGGTCTCGGACCCGGCACCGCAAGAGGCACCTGCCGCGAAGACAGAGGAAAAGCGCAGCTCCTCCCTGTCGCCCGAGGATGAAGACGAGCTGGCCCGCGAATTGGCCGCTTTGGAAGCCGAACTCGGTGCCGCCGCCCCGGAAGAGGCCGAAGAGACGCCTGCACCTGCGGTTGAGATGGCCGAGCCGGAAGCGGCGCCCGCTCAGGAAGAGCCCGAACAGGTCGAAGCCGCAGCGAAGCCGGTCGAAGAGCAGCCCGAGCCAGCCCAAGCGGCCCGTCACAGCCTGCCCACCATCGACGATGAGGCCGGCCCCGACATGTCGCGCTTGATGGCGGAAACCGACAGCAAGATGGACGAAGCCGAAAGCACCACGCGCCGCGATGCCTTTGCCCATCTGCGCGCCGCCGTGGCTGCCAAGAAAGCCGACGAAGCAATGGGTGGCCGCGCCACCACCGCGACCTCGGATGACGCCTACCGCGAAGACTTGGCCGATGTGGTCCGCCCGCGCCGCCCCGTCACCCGCCCGGCCCGGACCGAACGGCCCAAGGCCGATGCGCGCTCCGCCCCGCTGAAACTGGTGGCTGAACAGCGCATCGATGTCGACAAGCTGCGCAGCGCGGGCCCCGTGCGTCCGCGCCGGGTGGCCGCCGTGGTCGAGCCGGTCAAAACCAACCCCGATGCGGAGAGCTTTGCGGATTTCGCCGCCGACATGGGTGCCACCAAGCTGCCGGAACTGCTTGAGGCGGCGGCATCTTACATGTCTTTCGTCGAGGGGCGTGACCAATTCTCTCGCCCGCAGTTGATGGGCAAGGTCCGGTCGATCGGCCTGCCGGATTTCACCCGCGAAGACGGGCTGCGCTCCTTCGGTCAACTGCTGCGCGCAGGTAAAATCGAAAAGATCAAAGGCGGGCGTTTCACCGTCTCGGATGAGATCGGCTACCGCCCCGACCACCGCGCCGTAGGTTAAACCACGGCCCACCGCTGATTACGAAAAAGCGCCCCGCGGGGCGCTATTTTATTGGGTTTTAACGATCGTCTTCCGCATCGGGGTCGGCCTGTCCGATGCCCCGAAAGACAAATTTGAACGGCAGCGCCCAGACGATGCCAAGGGCGACATAGATGCCAAGCTCAAGCAGCACCGGCGGGCGGTCGAACTGGGCCACCGTCCAGACCGCCACGGCGATATAGCTCGGCAGCCCGATCAGCAGGATCACCAGCGCCCAACGGCGGCGCGCCTTGTAGCTCAGCGCCATCAGATCAGTCCGCGAAAGGGTCGGTCACCAGAATGGTGTCCTCCCGCTCCGGCGAAGTCGAGACGAGGGCCACGGGGCATTGGATCAACTCCTCGACCCGGCGCACATATTTGATCGCATTGGCCGGAAGATCGGCCCAGCTGCGCGCGCCTTCGGTCGATTCGGACCAGCCCGGCAGTTCTTCGTAGATGGGCGTGCAGCGGGCCTGCTGCTCGGCGGCGGTGGGCAGATAGTCCAGCCGTTCACCGTCCAACTCATAGCCCACGCAGACCTTCAGCGTCTCGAAGCCGTCAAGCACGTCGAGCTTGGTCAGGCAGATGCCAGTGATACCGGAAGTCGCGCAGGTCTGACGCAGCAGCGCCGCGTCGAACCAACCACAACGGCGCTTGCGCCCGGTGGTGGTGCCAAACTCATGGCCGCGCTCGCCCAGACGTTGACCATCCGCATCTTCAAGCTCGGTCGGGAAAGGGCCCTCGCCTACACGGGTGGTATAGGCCTTCACGATGCCCAGCACGTAGTCGATGGCGGTGGGGCCAAGGCCGACGCCGGTCGCCGCTTGTCCCGCGATCACGTTCGAGGAGGTGACGAAGGGATAAGTGCCAAAGTCGATGTCGAGAAGCGCGCCCTGCGCCCCTTCGAAAAGGATGCGCTTGCCCGCCTTGCGCTTCTCGGCCAGCACCTTCCAGACGGGGGCGGCGAAACGCAGGATTTTCGGAGCGATTTCTTTCAGTTGCGCGATCAGCGCGTCGCGGTCGATGGCCTCGACCCCCAGACCCTTGCGCAGCGGATCGTGGTGCTGCAACGCGCGGTCGACGCGGGCCTCCAATGTCGCGGCGTCGGCCAGATCGGCCACGCGGATGGCGCGGCGGCCAACCTTGTCCTCGTAACACGGCCCGATGCCACGTCCGGTGGTGCCGATCTTGGTGCCCTTGCTCGCCGCCTCTTCGCGGGCGCGGTCAAGCTCACCGTGGAACGGCAGGATCAGCGGCGTGTTTTCCGCGATCATCAGGTTCTCGGGGTTGATCTCAACCCCCTGCCCTTCGATCGTCTCGATCTCTTTCAGCAGGTGCCAGGGGTCCAGCACCACGCCATTGCCGATAACAGACAGCTTGCCGCCGCGCACCACGCCCGAAGGCAGCGCATGCAGCTTGTAGACCTTGCCGTCGATGACCAGAGTGTGGCCCGCGTTATGCCCGCCTTGGAAGCGTGCGATCACATCGGCGCGTTCGCTGAGCCAGTCAACGATCTTGCCTTTTCCCTCGTCACCCCATTGGGCGCCGACAACGACGACATTGGCCATGATATATTCCTTTGCGATGTCCCGCGCCCGTATAGCGACAGTGGCAGGCGTGTGAAACTCGAAAAAACACGGGAGCGGATTTAGACGCTTTGCCCCGCCTTCAGATGCACCGGGTCGCCATGCGGGGTGCTGAGATAGGCGGCCTCCCACCCGTCGCGCAGGGCGCGCAGATCACCGGGGCGGGCATGGCCCGCGTCGATCAGCAGGGTTTCGAGGGTTTCGAGCCAAGCGTTGAAATAGTCCTCCCCGCCGTTCAACGCGCGCGCCAGCCCGTGGCGCGCCAAGGTTGCGCCAAAGCGGTCGGCCCAGAAGGGCCAGTCGAAAAGGCCGCTTTCGTTCAGATGCACCGTCAGCGCGAAAAGCTGCGCGTGCCATGGCGCCTCGAACACGGGTTCCGGGGCGCTCATGGGGCCGCCAGATAGCTTTGCCAAAGGTCGAGCACGACCTCATCGCGGGGATGTTCGGGATGCGCCCAAAGTTCAGAGGCCGGGAAGGCCACCGCGTAAAGCGGCTCCGGCGCTTCGCCCAGATCATGGGCGTTGCTATCAGGCAGAACATGGGTGCCATGCAGCCTCAGCACCCGCCCCGAAGCGCCTGCGGCATAGGCGGGCAGCCGGGTGTGCCCGCCCGGAACAATGGTGTTTTCCGGCTGCTTGCGGGTGACGACCCTGTCGCCCGGCGCAAAGAGCGGCGTGACGTCCGAGGGGCGGTCCGCCGGACCACCACGGGCCAGCACCCCGGCCACCTGCGGCGGTTTCAGCGCCTTTTCCGCCAGCGGGCTGGGCGTGGGCGCGGCTTCACCCGAGAGTTCCTCGCGGCTGACCACCCCGCGCGCGACCAGCATATCGGCCACCCCGGCGATCCATTTCTCGTAATAGCTGAACCGCATGTAATCGGTCGGGGCCAGACATTCGCGGGCATGGCGCGACACGTCGATGTTCCATTTGCCCAACGTCCCCGTGGCCAAGGTCAGCGCCAGCGCGCGGCGGTGCCAATCGGCGTGAAAGACCACATCTTCGCCCTCAGGCGTCACCGCGCCATCGCCGAAACGCCCGCCCATGTCATGCACGCGGGTCATGGCGCTTTGGCCAATCCGGTGCCGATCATACTGTCGCGGGTGACAAGATCGGCCAGCGCCGCGACATCCATGCCGTCGCTCCCCGCTGGGCGTTGCGGGATCACCAGATAACGCACCTCAGCCGTCGAATCCCAAACGCGTACGGCTGTCTCTTCGGGCAGGTCGACGCCGAATTCAGCCAGCACTTTGCGCGGCTCGCGCACCACGCGGGCGCGGTAGGCATCGGATTTATACCAGCCCGGCGGGATGCCCAAAAGCGGCCAAGGGTAGCAAGAGCATAGGGTGCAAACGACGATATTATGCACCTCATCCGTATTCTCGACCGCGACCATATGCTCACCCTGCCGCCCGAAGAACCCCATCTCGGCCACCACGGCGGTCGCATCCTCAAGCAGGGCCGCGCGGAAATCAGGATCACTCCAGGCGCGGGCGACAACCTCGGCCCCGTTGCGCGGGCCGATGCGGTTTTCATAGGTGTCGATGATCTCATCCAAGGCGGCGGGGTCGATAAGCCCCTTGGCCGTCAGCAGTGTCTCCAACGCCTTGACCCTGAGCGCAGGCTCGGGCGGCAGCAGGGCATGGGGGTGGTCGTGGTCCGAATGATCATGTGGCATGGCGGCAGACTGCCCCAGCGGCACTCGGCTGTCCATCGCCGATCACAGGCAATCCCTTCATTTCTCTGCAAAGAATATGGGCGAATTTGCCCGCATTTCATGCTATGATGAGGGTACGAAGCGAGTCTGCACCACCTTAATTCCAGGATAGCCCTCTTACATATTGTGGTTGAGTACTGCTTCAAAAGACCGTCGCCCCCATGCGGCGGTCTTTGCGCGTGCCTTTGATCCCTTAGGCTTCTCCCTCCCGATCCGATCATCACCCGGCGGCAATCCACCCTTGCCCCCATGGGCAAAGACGAATAGATACCCGCCAACCAAAACCGAAAGCTGTCGTACCCATGGAAAATGTCGTTCTGATCATTCACCTGATTCTGGCTCTTGGCCTGATCGCCGTGGTACTTCTGCAACGGTCCGAGGGCGGTGGCCTTGGCATGGGCGGTGGCGGCGGCGGTGCCGTTTCGGGCCGCGCGGCGGCCACGGCACTGGGCAAGGTGACATGGGCGCTTGCGGCCGGTTTCATCGCCACGTCGATCACGCTGACCATCATCGCAGCGGAAAAATCCGCAGGCTCGTCGGTCATCGACCGGCTGAGCGCGACACCGCCCGCCCAGAGCCAAGATGGCAGCCCGGCTCTGCCCGCGGGCGACGATCTGCTGCCGCCTTCCGCGGATGGCAACACACCGCTGGTCCCTGCGGCCGATTAAGCTAACGAACACAAAACCTTGAGGCACGGCCCGGTTCCGCAACTGTATGTTGCGGCGGGCCTTGCCTCAAACGCACGAATCCTGTAAGGCTTAAATCCCGTGGTGTTGCGGTTTTCCGCAGCGCGTTTGGCTGGTTTTTGCCTGCAACAAACTTTGAATTCACGGGGGCCTCCGATCACATGGCACGCTATATCTTCATCACAGGCGGTGTGGTCTCGTCGCTGGGCAAGGGTCTGGCCTCGGCGGCTTTAGGTGCCTTGCTGCAGGCACGCGGTTTTTCGGTGCGTCTGCGCAAGCTGGACCCCTATCTGAACGTCGATCCCGGCACGATGTCGCCCTTCGAGCATGGCGAAGTCTTCGTCACAGATGATGGCGCAGAAACCGACCTCGACCTTGGGCACTACGAACGTTTCACCGGCGTCGCCGCGCGCAAGACCGACAGCATCAGTTCGGGCCGGGTTTACTCCACCGTGCTAGAGAAAGAGCGCCGCGGCGATTATCTGGGCAAGACCATTCAGGTGATCCCCCACGTTACCAACGAAATCAAAGACTTCATCGACATCGGCGATGATGAGGTCGACTTCATGCTTTGCGAAATCGGCGGCACCGTGGGCGATATCGAAGGGCTGCCCTTCTTCGAGGCAATCCGCCAGTTCAGCCAAGACAAGCCGCGCGGCCAGTGTATCTTCATGCACCTCACGCTGCTGCCCTACGTCAAGGCCAGCGGCGAATTGAAGACCAAGCCGACGCAGCACTCGGTCAAAGAACTCCGCTCCATCGGCATCGCGCCCGACATTCTGGTCTGCCGCTCCGAAGGGCCGATCCCCGCCAAGGAGCGTGAGAAGCTGGCACTGTTCTGCAACGTGCGCCCGGATTCGGTGATCGCCGCGCAGGATTTGAAATCGATCTACGAAGCCCCGCTCGCCTATCACCGCGAGGGGCTGGATCAGGCGGTTCTGGATGCCTTCCAGATCACACCCGCGCCCAAGCCGAACCTGTCGCGTTGGGAAGATGTGGCCGACCGCATTTACAACCCCGAGGGCGAAGTCAAAGTCGCCATCGTTGGCAAATACACCCAGCTTGAAGACGCCTATAAATCCATCGCCGAGGCGCTAACCCATGGCGGCATGGCGAACCGGGTGAAGGTCAAGGTCGAATGGGTCGACGCCGAGATTTTCGACAGCGAAGACCCCGGCCCGCATCTCGAAGGGTTCCATGCGATCCTCGTCCCCGGCGGCTTTGGCGAGCGCGGGACCGAGGGCAAGATCAAGGCCGCGCAATATGCCCGCGAGCATAAGGTGCCCTATCTGGGCATCTGCCTTGGCATGCAGATGGCCGTGATCGAAGCGGCGCGCAACGTGGCGGGCCTGAAAACGGCTGGGTCGGAGGAGTTCGACCATGAAGCCGGCAAAAAGCGTTTCGAGCCGGTGGTTTATCACCTCAAGGAATGGGTCCAAGGCAACCACAAAGTGGCGCGCAAGGTCGATGACGACAAGGGCGGCACCATGCGCTTGGGCGCCTATGACGCGACGCTGGTCGAAGGGTCGCGCGTGGCCGAAGCCTATGGCACCACCACCATCGACGAGCGTCACCGCCACCGCTACGAGGTCGACATCGCCTATAAAGACCAGCTTGAGAAGGCCGGGCTGAAGTTCTCGGGCATGTCGCCGGACGGCAAACTGCCTGAGATCGTCGAATGGTCGGATCACCCGTGGTTCATCGGCGTTCAGTTCCACCCTGAGCTGAAGTCCAAGCCCTTCGACCCGCACCCCCTGTTCAAGGATTTCGTGCGCGCCGCCAAGGATGTGTCTCGGTTGGTATAAGCTTTTGAGGCCCGTGCGTTTTGCGCCGGGCCTTTTTTCTGCCGGGCAACCACTAAAAGGCCCGGAATCAAGCCGCAGGCGCCGGGCCATCGCCTGCCCGCCCGCCACGCCTTAGGCGTGCCATCATTCATTCGGCGCACCTGCGGTGCGTCGGGTAGGCGATTTCGCGACGGGCGCGTACTTCTGCGAGAACACATCACGGTCGCACCATAAAGTGGCATGGATCGCGGTTTGGTTCGGCCACCCGCGGACAGGCGCTGGCCCTCCCCCCTCTTTCGCGTTGCACCCGCCAACCACTCCGCTACAGCTAGGCCATGCTGAGCTATCAACACATCTACCACGCCGGAAACCTTGCAGACGTGCAGAAACACGCGCTTTTGGCGTGGATGCTGTCCTATCTTACCCGCAAGGACAAACCGCTCACCTATCTTGAAACCCATGCCGGACGGGCGCTTTATGACCTGTCGGATGCGGCGGCGGAAAAGACTGGCGAAGCGCGGCAGGGCATCGACAAGGTGCGCGATTGGTTCGCTGCCGACCACCCCTACAGGCAGGTTCTGGAAGCGCTGCGCGAGGCCCACGGCCCGCGCGCCTACCCCGGCTCTCCCCTGCTGGCCGCGAAACTGCTGCGCCCCGATGACCGCATCCATCTGGCCGAGTTGCACCCGCAAGAACACAGCGCCCTTGATTTGGCGATGTCGCCCTACCCGGCGAAATGCCACCTCAGCGACGGGTTCGAGATGGCCTTTGCCCTGACCCCGCCAACACCGCGCCGGGGGATGCTGCTGATCGACCCTTCTTACGAGATCAAAACCGATTACGAGACCATTCCCCGCCAGATCGCCAAACTCAACCGCGCGTGGAACGTGGGCATCATCGCCCTGTGGTATCCGATCCTGACAAACCGCGCGCATGAGCCGATGCTCGACAAGCTCACCGCCAACCACCCCGATGCGCTGCGCCACGAAGTGCGCTTTCCGCCCGCGCGGCCCGGGCATGGTATGGTCGGTTCGGGCATGTTCGTGATCAATCCCCCCTACGGGCTCGACAATGAGGCACAGAACCTCACCGCCCGTTTCGCCACCTTGACCCAACAGGAGAGATAACAAATGCCAAAGGGCTATTGGATCGCCACAATGGATATCCACGACACTGCGATTTACGACAAATACCGTGCTGCCAATGCCAAACCCTTTGCGGATTACGGCGCGCGCTTCCTTGTCCGCGGCGGCACCCAGCAGATCCGCGAAGGGCAGATGCGCGCCCGCACCGTTGTTTTGGAATTCGACAGCTACGCCGATGCGGTGGCCTGCTACGAAAGCCCCGGCTACCAACGGGCGAAAGACATTCGCCTGAACGTGGCGGACGGGTCTTTGGTGATCGTCGAGGGCTATGACGGCTAAGCCCATGTGGCCCCTTGCAGGAACCTGCGCCCCCGATGCGCAGTTTCCTCTATGGCGACCCTGTTTCCTGCGATAAGTGAGCCCCATGCTGAACCGACTGTTCCCCCGCCGCAAGGCGCAGCCGAAACCTTTGCCGCAGCCCAATGCCCAACTGGCACTTGGCGCGCTTTTGGTGCGTGTGGCCTTTGCCGATCGCAACTACCGCGCCTCTGAAATTGGCCAGATCGACCGCATTCTGGCGCAGACCTTCGGCCTCAAACCCATCGAGGCGGCGAAACTGCGCGCCACTTGCGAAGCGCTTGAGCGCGACGCCCCCGGCACACCGGAGTTCACCCGCATCCTGCGCGAAGAGGTCGACTATGCCGACCGTAAGGCATTGGGCGAGGCGATGTGGCAGGTGGCCCTTTCGGACGGGGCGCGCAACGATGACGAGGAAATTCAGCTTGTCGCCATCGAAACTGCTCTTGGCCTGTCGGATGAGGATATGGCCGCAGCCCGCGCTAACGCTTTGAACACGCTATGACATTCCCTATTCCCGCAGCAGGATGATGACGCATATATGTTTGGTGACTTTCTCAAACGGCTGACCCAGCCCGAACCCGATCCATTGGCCGACAATGACGCCCGCCTCGCGCTGACCGCGCTTTTGGTGCGCATCGCCCGGTCTGACAATGACTACGCAATGAGCGAGCGGCGCCTGATCGACCGGATCGCCGCCGAGCGCTACGGCCTGAACGAGGCCGACGCCACCGCCCTGCGTAAAGAGGCCGAGGCGCTGGAGGCCCAAGCCCCCGACACCGTGCGCTTTACCCGCGCGATCAAAGATGCGGTGCCCTATGAGCACCGGCTGGAGGTCATCGAGGCGCTTTGGCAGGTGGTTCTGGCCGACGGCAGCCGCTCCGACGAAGAAGACGCGCTGCTGCGGCTGGTGTCGAACCTACTGGGCGTCACCGATACCGACAGCGCCATGGCCCGCCAGCGTGTTGCCAAAGAAAACTGACTTAGCGTCAGCACCGGGACTGTGATGCAGCGCGGGACAAACTCTGCGTTGCAATTTCCGTCGATTCGTCGCTTTATAGCGCACTGAAATGACAGATTGGCGACAGTTTCCGTGACCACAGACACCCCGGTTATCCAGATCAAGAACCTCCACAAGGCCTATGGCGCGCTGGAGGTTCTCAAGGGGGTCGATCTGACCGCCCCGCGTGGCCATGTGATCTCGCTTATCGGGTCGTCCGGCTCGGGCAAATCGACCCTGCTGCGCTGCTGCAACCTGCTCGAAGACAGCCAACAGGGCGAGGTGATCTTTAAGGGCGAACCGGTGCGGTGGAAGGGCGACGGCCACCAGCGCTGCCCGGCGGACGCCAAGCAGGTACTGCGCATCCGCACCAACCTGTCGATGGTCTTCCAGCAGTTCAATCTCTGGGCGCATATGTCGATCCTGCAAAACGTGATGGAAGCGCCGCTGACCGTGCTGGGCCGCGACCGGGCCGAAGTGGAGCGCGCCGCGCGCGGCTATCTGGAAAAGGTCGGCATCGGCGACAAATGCGATGTCTATCCCGCCCAACTCTCCGGCGGGCAGCAACAGCGCGCCGCCATTGCCCGCGCGCTCTGCATGGAGCCCGAGGCGCTGCTCTTTGATGAGCCCACCAGCGCGCTCGACCCTGAGTTGGAGCAGGAAGTCGTCAAGGTTATCAAGGATCTGGCCGCAGAGGGGCGCACGATGGTGATCGTGACCCATGACATGAAACTGGCCGCCGACGTCAGCGATCATGTCGTCTTTTTGCACCAAGGTCTGATCGAAGAACAGGGGACGCCCGAAGAGGTCTTCGGCGCGCCCAAATCGGAACGTCTGCGTGGGTTCCTTTCGGCAACCCAGCCTGCGTAAACAAGAACCAAAGGGAGTTACCAAATGAAAAAGATCCTACTGGCAAGCGTCGCGCTCAGCATGACCGCTGGCTTCGCGATGGCCGAAGCCCATGGCAAAACCATCCGCATGGGCACCGAGGGCGCCTACCCCCCCTACAACTTTATCAACGACGCCGGCGAAGTCGACGGTTTCGAGCGTGAGCTGGGCGACGAGCTGTGCAAGCGCGCCGAACTGACCTGCGAATGGGTCAAGAACGACTGGGACAGCATCATCCCCAACCTCGTGTCGGGCAACTACGACACCATCATGGCGGGCATGAGCATCACCGACGAGCGTAAGGAAGTCATCGCCTTCACGCAGAACTACTATCCGCCCACCGCCTCGGCCTATGTCGCGGCTTCTGAGGACGCGGACCTCGAAGGCGGCGTTGTCGCCGGTCAGACCGCGACCATCCAAGCGGGCTATGTTGCCGAAAGCGGCGCCACGCTGATCGAATTCGCAACCCCGGAAGAGACCGTCGCCGCCGTGCGCAACGGTGAGGCCGACGCGGTCTTCGCTGACAAAGACTACCTCGTGCCGATCGTCGAGGAATCCGGCGGTGAGCTGATGTTCGTGGGCGACGATGTGCCGCTCGGCGGTGGCATCGGCATGGGCCTGCGCCAGTCCGACACCGAGCTGCGCGACACCTTTGACGCCGTCATCACCGAGATGAAGGAAGACGGTACGCTCAACGAGATGCTTAAGAAGTGGTTCGGCGAAGACACCACCACCTACGAGTGATTCCATCTCAGGCGCGCCCTCGCGGCGCGCCTGACCATGCCTGCGCGGGCCCCGCGCGCAGATCAGCCCACGGGGGCCCATGTTCTCTTTCTGCACCGATCCGTCGACCCTGAATGACTGGCTCTGGACTGCCTGTTACCTGACCACCGGCGTCCATATGTCCTTCTACCTGTCCTTCCTGAAGGTCCTGCTGCTTTTGGCGGTCACCGCCCCCGTGGCGCTGGCCTTCGGCTTTGGCGGGGCCATGATGGCACGCGCGCGTTTCGCGCCGCTCAGTTGGGTCGGTAAGGGCTATATCGCGCTGGTGCGCGGTGTGCCGGATATCGCCTTCTTCCTGTTTTTCGTGATCGCCTTGGATCAGGGCATCGAGTATCTGCGCCACAAGGTGCTCTGCCCCGATTGGGATATGCCGATCCGCCAAGGCAGCGACTTCGTCGTCTGCCAAGAGGCCAAGATGCCCTTGGGCAATGCCGCCCAATGGGTGCATGAGACCTATGGCTTCGGCCTCGCCGTCTTTACCTTTGCCATCGTTTTCGGGGCTTTCGCGGCCAATGTCCTTTTTGGCGCCATGCGGGCCGTGCCGAAAGCGCAGCTTGAAACCGCCGAAGCCTATGGCATGACCCACCGCCAGACCTTTTGGCGGGTGCTGGTGCCGCAGATGTGGGTCTATGCTCTGCCCGGCCTCAGCAACCTGTGGATGGTACTGATTAAGGCCACGCCGCTGCTGTTTTTACTAGGCGTCGAAGACATCGTCTACTGGGCGCGTGAACTGGGCGGCACCAAGACGCCGCGCTTTACCGATTACCCGCACCCTGACTGGCGCATGTGGTACTTCCTCGCGCTGCTGGTGTTCTACCTGCTCTTCACCCGCATTTCCGAGATCACGTTGGACCGTCTGATGAAACGACTGACACGCGGCCAAGCCACCACCGGCGGCGAAGCCCAGCGGAGGGCCGGCGCATGAGCTGTCTGCAAACGATTCAGGACTACGGTCTGCGGTCCCTTGGCTATGGCGAGCGGCTGCTGCCGCGCGACGGATTCACGCTCTGCGAGCAGTTCACGCTGATTGGCTCGGGCATGATCTGGAACGTCTATTTCGGCGTCGTCGCCCTGCTGACCGGTTTTTTCTTCGCCACGGCGCTCGGCGTCGGCAAAGCCAGCGCGAACCCGTGGTTCCGCAAACCGGCGGAGTGGTTCATCTTCATCTTCCGTGGCTCGCCACTCTTCATCCAGTTCTTCTTTGGCTACTTCCTGTTTCTGTCGCTGAAATCGGAATACGCCTTCTTCGCCCCCTTCACCGCGGCATGGCTGGGCGCGTTGATCGTGCTTTTTCTCAATACTGCCGCATATTCGGGCGAAATTTTTTACGGCGCGCTGCAATCCATCCCCAAGGGCGATGTGGAGGCCGCGGATGCCTATGGTCTGTCCGGTTGGTCGCGCTTTCGCCGGGTGATCTGGCCCACCTCGCTGCGGCTCGCTTGGCCCGCCTATACGAATGAGGCGATTTTCCTGTTTCACGCCACGACACTGGTGTTTTTCAGCGGTTTCCCTGCATGGCAGCAGCGCGGCGACGCGCTTTATTACGCCAGCTATTTCGCGGATAAGACCTTCAACCCCTTCGTCCCCTATCCCATTCTTGCCGGTTATTTCATCCTTCTGACGCTCTGCATCATCGGCGTCTTCGGTTTGATCAATTCCCGCCTCAACCGCCACCTGCCTCAGGCGCAACGCCGTAAAATTCGCTTGCGTCCTAATTTGATCCGGTAGTATCCATTATTTGATCAAATTACGCGGCGCGTGGGCGCCAACCGCTTTTGCCCCCCGGGCGAACCGCTTTGTGACATGCCCACCGCCCTTTCAGGTGATGTATGAACAACTGGCTTCGCAAAAATCCTCAGGTCCGCACCATTCGTGTGGCCGCCGCCGACCTCAATGGCCAAGCCCGGGGCAAGCGTATTCCCTCGCGCTTTGCCGATAAGGTCACGACCGAAGGCACCCGCTTTCCCGTCTCGGTGCTGAACCTCGACATCTGGGGCGAGGATATCGACGACAGCCCGCTGGTGTTCGAAACGGGCGATGCGGATGGCGTGCTGAAACCGACCGAACGGGGCTTCATGCCGATGCCATGGCTCGACGCGCCCTCGGCCCTGCTGCCCATCTGGATGTTCCGCGAAGATGGCCGCCCCTACCCCGGCGATCCACGTCATGCGCTGCGCGCGGTGCTGGACCGCTACAAGGCGCGCGGGCTGACGCCGGTCTGCGCCGTTGAGCTGGAATTCTTCCTGATCGACGATTCGGGCCGCAACCTTCAGGTGCCCGTCTCGCCCCGGTCGGGCAAGCGACGCAAAGCGGCCGAAACCATGTCGATCCGCGCGCTCGACCAGTTCGATCTGTTCTTCACCGATCTTTATGACGCCTGCGAAGAGATGGACATCCCAGCCGACACCGCCATTTCCGAGGCGGGTCTGGGCCAGTTCGAGATCAACCTCATGCATTGCGACGATGCGCTGCGCGCCGCCGATGACGCATGGCTGTTCAAGATGCTGGTCAAGGGTCTGGCACGGCGGCACGGCTTCGCCGCAAGCTTTATGGCGAAACCTTATGAGGATTACTCCGGCTCCGGCCTGCACACCCATTTCTCGGTATTGGATGAGAAGGGCGACAACATCTTCGACGATGGCGGGCCGAAGGGGACCGACACGCTGCGCCACGCTGTGGCGGGCTGTATGAACGCGATGCAGGGCTCGGCGCTGGTCTTTTGCCCGCATGCCAATAGCTTTGACCGGATGGTGCCGGAATCCCATGCGCCCACCGGGGTTTGCTGGGCCTATGAGAACCGCACCGCCGCGATCCGCATCCCCTCGGGCAGCCACAAGGCGCGGCGCATCGAACACCGCGTCTCGGGCGGGGATGTGAACCCCTATCTGATGCTCGCCGCCGTGTTGGGTGCCGCGCTCAACGGGATCGAAGATGCGCTTGAGCCGCCCGCCCCGATCACCGGCAACGCCTATGCTGCCGAATTGCCGCGCATGCCGAGCGATTGGAAAACCGCCATCGACCTGTTTGAAAGTTGCCCCCATGTGGCGCGGATCTTCGCGCCCGAGATGATCCGCAACTTCGTGCTGACCAAACGCCAAGAATTGCATTACATGCAGGAATTGACCCCAGAGGAACAGGTCGAGATCTATCTCGACACTGTGTAACAGGTGACACATGAAAATCGGCATTCTGCAAACCGGCCACTCCCCCGATGACTTCCGCGAACAGCTCGGCGACTATGGGGAGATGTTCACCAAACTGCTGGATGGCCACGGGTTTGACTTTCAAATCTGGTCGGTCGTCGATGGCATCCTGCCCGACAGCGTGACGCAGGCCGACGGCTGGCTGATCACCGGATCGAAACACGGCGCCTATGAGGATCACGATTGGATCCCGCCGCTGGAGGAGTTCATCCGCCAGACCTATGCCGATGGCCGCCCCCTGATCGGCGTCTGCTTTGGGCATCAGATCATCGCCCAAGCGCTTGGCGGCAAGGTTGAGAAGTTTGCCAACGGCTGGTCCATTGGCCGCACCGAATACGATATAGACGGTGAGAAACTGGCGCTGAACGCGTGGCATCAAGATCAGATCGTGGAACTGCCCGAAGGGGCGCGTGTCGTCGCCTCATCGGACTTTTGCGCCTATGCAGCGCTGGCCTATGACGACCGCATCTGGACGGTGCAGCCGCATCCTGAATTCGGCCATGACTTCATCGATGGCTTGATCAAAACCCGTGGCAAGGGCGTGGTGCCTAAGCACCTGCTGGAACAGGCGACAGCCGCCTTGGGCGGCCCCATCGACAACCAAAAAATCGCGGACCAAATGGCCGCATTCTTTAAAGACAACAGGAAAGAGAGGGCCTGATGGCCGAGGATTGGACAGAAGCACTACCCGAAGCGGCGCGCGCCTATCTTGAGGGCCGGCGTCTGGACGAAGTGGAATGTATCATCCCCGACCTGCCCGGCATCGCCCGCGGCAAGGCCGTCCCGGCGTCGAAATTCGCGCGGCAAGAGTATTTCCACCTGCCCGACAGCATCTTTTACCAGACCATCACCGGCGAATGGGGCGAAGCGGCGGGCGATGACGGTTTCATCGAAAAAGACATGATCCTGCGACCGGATATGGACACGGCCACCGCCGCACCTTGGACCGGGGACTGGACGCTTCAGGTCATCCACGACGCCTATGACCGCAACGACAAGCCGGTGGCCTATTCGCCGCGCAATGTGCTCAAACGCGTGGTGCAACTTTACCGCGACAAGGGGTGGGAGCCGGTCGTGGCCCCCGAGATGGAGTTCTTCCTTGTGGCCCGCAACATCGACCCGGCCAAGGAAATCCTGCCGATGATGGGCCGCTCGGGCCGCCCGGCGGCGGCGCGTCAGGCCTATTCGATGACCGCCGTGGATGAATTCGGCCCCGTGATCGACGACATCTACGACTTTGCCGAGGCGCAGGGTTTCGAAATCGACGGCATCACCCAAGAGGGTGGCGCAGGCCAGCTTGAGATTAACCTGCAACATGGCGATCCGGTGCGGCTGGCCGATGAGGTGTTCTATTTCAAACGGCTGATCCGCGAAGCGGCGATGCGGCATGAGTGCTATGCCACCTTCATGGCCAAACCCATCGCCGATGAGCCGGGCAGCGCCATGCATATCCACCATTCGGTGCTGGACGTGAAAACCGGCGAAAACATCTTTGTCGATGCCGAAGGGCAAGAGACCGCCCCTTTCCGCCATTTCATCGCCGGTTTGCAAAACCACATGCCAAGCGCGCTCGCCGTGATCGCGCCCTATGTCAATTCCTACCGTCGCTACGTCAAGGATCACGCCGCGCCGATCAACCTTGAATGGGGCCGCGACAACCGCACCACGGGCATTCGCGTGCCGCTTTCGGGGCCAAAGTCGCGCCGGGTGGAGAACCGCCTAGCCGGGATGGACTGCAACCCCTACCTCGGCATCGCCGCCAGCCTTGCCTGCGGCTATCTGGGGCTGATCCAGCAGAAAGACCCGCTGCCCGAATTCAAGGGCGATGCCTATGTCGGCGAAGGGGATATTCCGCAAGTTCTGGGCCAAGCGCTCGACCTTTTCGAGGAGGCCACAGAGCTGCACGAGGCTTTGGGTCCGGATTTCGCCCGCGTCTATTCCATCGTGAAACGGGCGGAATATGAGGAGTTCCTACAGGTCATCTCACCTTGGGAACGTGAACATCTGCTGATGAACGTCTAACCCCCGGAGGCCCGATGAACCTGCTCTACGCCAATGACACGCCCGGCCAGTACCCCACCAGCTGGTACGCCGCCACCGCCACGAAACACGCGGCCTACCCGCCGCTTCAGGGTGATACGAAGGCTGATGTCTGTGTCGTTGGCGGCGGCTACACCGGGCTTTCCGCCGCGCTGCATCTGGCCGAGGCAGGTTACGACGTGGTGCTTTTGGACGCGCAGCGCGTGGGCTTTGGCGCCTCGGGCCGAAATGGCGGGCAATTGGGCTCGGGCCAGCGGGTCGAGCAGGACGGGCTCGAAAAGATGCTGGGCGAGGACCATGCCGCCAAGCTGTGGCAGATGGGCGAAGAGGCGAAGGAACTGGTCAAATCCCTCATCGCGAAACATGAGATCGATTGCCACCTGAAGCCCGGCGTGGCCTGGACCGGCTCAAGCGTATCTGACGTGCGTCATCTGCACGATTATGCCGAGCATCTGCAAAAGCGCTATGGCTATGATGAGATCGAAGTGTTGGATCACGCCGCGCTGCAATCGGTCTGCCCCTCGCCCGACTACAAGGGTGGCGTGCTCGACATGGGGGCCGCGCATCTGCACCCCCTGAACTACGCCCTCGGCCTTGCCCGCGCCGCTGCCGCCGCAGGCGTGCGCATTCATGAGACAAGCCCCGCCGAGAACATCGTCGAAGGCAGCAAGGCGCTGGTGCAAACCGCCACCGGCAGCGTCAGCGCCGATCATGTGGTGCTGGCCTGCAACGGCTATCTGGGCAAGCTCAACGGCGACGTGGCCGCCAAGGTCATGCCGATCAACAATTTCATCGCCGCGACCGAACCCTTGGGCGCGCGCGTGAAAGACGTGCTGCCCCGCGACGTGGCCGTGGCCGACAGCCGCTTCGTGGTGAACTATTTTCGCCTGTCGCACGACGGGCGGCTGCTGTTTGGCGGTGGCGAGAGCTATGGCTATCGCTTTCCGCAGGACATCGCCGCAAAGGTGCGCAAACCGATGTCGCAGGTCTTTCCGCAGTTGAAAGACGTTAAGATCGATTATGCTTGGGGCGGCACTCTTGGCATCACGATGAAGCGCCTGCCCTATGTGGCCCGGCTCGCGCCGAACATCCTCTCGGCCTCGGGCTATTCCGGTCACGGTGTTGGGACGGCGACCCATGCGGGCTATCTGATGGCCAAGGCGATCGAAGGGGATGCCGCGGGTTTCGACACGATGGCCGCGATCCCGACGCAAGCTTTCCCCGGCGGGGCCTCTCTGCGGAGCCCGCTTTTGGTGCTTGCGATGCTTTGGTATGCGACGCGGGATCGGTTGGGGCTTTGATTTTGCTCTGAGCGGTCGCGCGGGTTTGGCTGGTGGTGGAGTGCGGGGGCTCTGCCCCCATCGCGCCTTTGGCGCGCTTCCCCCGAGGGTATTTAGGAAAGGATGAAGGGGAAGAGGGGGTGGCCTGTTGTGGGGGCATCCCCCCTTGGTTTGCGCGGGCGTTTGTTTTACTATTCTGGAAATCATTATTCAGGATTTTGAAATATGGCTTTGCCCGACATGCACCGTGCCGAACCGATTCCTGCCGAAGCGGAAGCCGCAATTGCGGCGCTTTTGCAAAGTGGCGATCTTTTTCGCTATACTGCGGCCAAGGACGCGCCTGTTTCCCTTTTGGAGGTCGAATTCGCGCAGATGATGGGCAGTGAATATGCGCTGGCCGTATCCTCCTGCTCGGCCGCGCTGTTTCTGTCCTTGCTTGCTTTGGACCTGCCGGTTGGGGCGCCGGTGTTGATCCCGGGTTTCACTTTTGCTGCCGTGCCTTCTGCGGTGATCCACGCAGGCTGCAAGCCGGTGCTTTGTGAAGTGGGCGAGAATTACCGTGTGGATTTGGAGGATTTCGCCGCCAAACTGCCGGGCGTTCGGGCGGTGATCATCAGCCATATGCGGGGGCATACTTCGGATATGGATGCGATCATGGGGCTTTGCGAGGCCGCTGGCGTGCCGGTGATCGAAGACGCTGCCCATTCGCTGGGCACGCTTTGGCGGGGGCGGAAAATCGGGACGATTGGCAAGATCGGCTGTTTTTCCTTCCAGTCCTAC
Source organism: Sulfitobacter sp. 1A12779 (assembly GCF_043557315.1). Classification (NCBI taxonomy): domain Bacteria; kingdom Pseudomonadati; phylum Pseudomonadota; class Alphaproteobacteria; order Rhodobacterales; family Roseobacteraceae; genus Sulfitobacter; species Sulfitobacter sp. 1A12779. The sequence continues at coordinate 244,092 of NZ_JBIFFU010000002.1, read as the reverse complement.
AAGATGATCAACGCGGGCGAAGGCGGCATCCTGATCACCGATGACGCCGATCTGGTGGCGCGGGCGATCATCATGTCGGGCGCTTATGAGCATAATTGGAAGAAACACGCGGCCCTGCTAGACAGTTTTGCCAAGTGGCAGAACCGGCTGCCGCTGTACAATCTGCGCATGTCCAACCTTTCGGCTGCGATCATCCGGCCGCAATTGCCGCATTTGCCGCGCCGGGTGGCCAATGGGCTGCGCAATCACGATCACATGGCCGCACGGCTGGCGGCCTCCCCCTTGATCGAGGTGCCGAGCCCCCTGCCCGGTGAGACCCGCGCGCCGGATTCGATCCAGTTCAATCTGGCGGGCCTCTCTGACGCCAGCATCCGCGCTTTCGTGGCGGCGGCGGAGGCGGCGGGGGTGAAGGTGCAGGTCTTTGGCCAAAGCACCGACAACGCCCGCGCCTTTTGGAACTGGCAGTTCATCGAAGACCTGCCCGAGCTGCCGCGCACCCGCGCCATGCTGATGCGGGCCTGCGATGTACGGCTGCCTGTACAATTGACGCTGGAGGAGATCGACGCCGTGGCGGATGTGATTTTGGGCGCGCTGAGGGATGTGGCCGAGGCGCAGGCGGCCTGAGGCGGGCGCGCGACGCCCGCGTCTTCTGGGGTTAGTTCAGTTTTGACAGTTTGTCCTGCAACTCTGCCAACTGCTTTTTAATCGCGTCCAGATCGTCGCCCTGTTCGGCCTGCTGTTTGGGCGGCTCTGGCGTGGTGGATTTGGCCCAGCCGCCGGTCATCGCCTTCATGAAGGCTTCTTGCTGCGCCTGCATCGCTTCCATGCCGGGCATCTTGGCCATCGGGTTCATCGCGCTCATGTTTTCGATCGCCTTGGACTGGCCATCGCGCAGCATGTCGAAGGAGGCCTGCAGGAACTGCGGCACCACCGAGACGTTGCCTGACATATAGCTGCGCACCAGATCGGTCAGCACATCGACCGGCAAGACGGCTTCGCCCCGGCTTTCGTGTTCGGCGATGATTTGCAACAGATATTGCCGTGTCAGATCGTCGCCGGATTTCAGATCGACGATCTGAACCTCGCGCCCGTCGCGAATGAAACCGGCGATATCTTCCAGCGTGACGTAATCGCTTGTTTCGGTGTTGTAGAGCCTGCGGCTGGCGTAGCGTTTTATCAGCAAGGGCTTCGGTTTGTCCGCCATGATGTTACTCCCGACCAATGGTGCTGCATCGCAGCTTAGGACAGGGATCGGCAAATAGAAAGAGCGCATGACAAAAGGGCAGGCCCGTCTGGACCTGCCCTTTCTTTAAGCATTCCTTGGCGCTGGAGAGCCCAGCGTCGGATTTACTTCACAGTCGCTTTCTTGGCGGCAGCCTGTGCGGTGGCCACGCCTTCGGTGGTGGCGGCTTTGGCATCGCTTTGCAGGTCTTTACCAGCCGACATCATCAGCTCGACGGTGTCCATCTGAACCTTTTTCGCGATCTCGGCGAAGGCGGCCATATGCTCGGCCGCGGATTCGGCGGAGGCGGAGGCGAAATCGGTCATCGCTTTGGCATAGTCTGTGGGCTCGGCTTTGACCTTGGTCATCTCGGTCAGGCGGGCCAGCGTCTCTTTGGTCCAGGCGGTGGAGATGTCGGCGGATTTTTCAGCCGCGTCGAAGGCAACGCCGGAGAGTTTCTCGTTCAGGGTGGCGGTGTTTTTGAATGCGTCTTGCATGGCGGCGTTATCCACCGGGAAAGCGCCCAGAACGTCTTTGAACATCGCGGTCATGTCAGGTGTCTTGGTCATGTCTCAATCCTTTTAATGCTACTGTGGCAAGGGAGCGGGGAGACCCGTCCGTTTCGCGTCTGACCACAACATAGATGCCGCAGCGCAGCATTTCAAGGTTTTTTCTGCATTGCAGCATGAGCCCGAAGGGTGTTTGGATTACCTAAGGTAATCAGTTGTTTGCCTTACGGGTCACATAGCTGCCCGGGGCATCAGCGAGAATCTCGCGCCCATCGTCGCCGGGAAACCGTGCGGGAATCATTGCCCCTGCCCGTTTGGCCAGCCACTTGCCCCACCGCGGCCACCATGACCCTTCGTGAAAGGCGGCGGCCTCGCGCCATGCGGCGTAGTCCTGCGTGAGATCGCCGTTCACATAGTGGCCGTATTTCTTCCGATTGGGCGGATTGACGATGCCCGCGATATGGCCCGATTGCGCCATGATGAAGGTCTTGTCCTTCGACCCCATCTGCTGCACCCCGCGGTAGCAGTCTTTCCACGGCGCGATGTGATCCGTCTCGCAGGCCACGGCGCAGAGCGGCACCTCGATATCATCCAGCGTTAGCCGCTCTCCGAGCAGTTTGAAACCGCCCTCGGCCAATTCGTTTCGCTGGCAGAGACCGCGCAGGTATTGCATTGCCATCTGCCCCGGCAGATTGGCCCCGTCGCCGTTCCAATAGAGCAGGTCAAAGGCCGGGGGCGTCTCGCCCATCATGTAGCTGCGCACGGCGGGGCCATAGACCAAATCGTTGGACCGCAGGAATGAAAAGGTGCGCGCCATGACGACCGAGGGAAGAATGCCCTTATCCGCCGTCTCGGCCTCGATCCCGTCGATGAAGTCATTGGTGAGGAAGGGCTGAAACTCCCCCTGATCCGAGAAATCGGTAAGCGCGGTGAAGAAGGTGGCGGATTTGATCGAGCTATCGCCACGCTTTTTCAGCAGCGACAGGGTCAGCGCCAGCGTGGTGCCGGCAATGCAATAGCCCACCACGTTGAGGCGCTTTTCCTGAGTGATCGCCTTCACCTCTTCGATCGCGGCGAGGTATCCTTCTTCGACGTAATCCTCCATGCCGATCTGGGCATAGCTGGCATCGGGGTTCACCCATGAGACGATGAACAGCGTGTGCCCCTGATCGACCAGCCATTTGACGAGACTGTTCTGCGCCTTGAGGTCGAGAATGTAGAACTTGTTGATCCAAGGCGGGAAGATCAGCAGCGGGGTTTTATGCACCTCTTCGGTGCTGGGGGTGTATTGAATCAACTCGAACATGCGGTTGCGAAACACCACCTTGCCCGGTGTGGTGGCGATGTTGCGGCCCAGCTCAAAGGCGCTGTCATCCGCCAGTTTCACGACCAGCTCGCCATTGTTGGCCTCCAGATCCGCGATCAGGTTTTCTAGACCCTTCACGAGGCTCTCGCCCTCGGTCTCAACCGCGCGTTCCAGCACGTCGGGATTGGTGGCAAGGAAGTTGGTCGGGGACATCATCGCGATGATCTGCTGGCTGAAATAGACCAGCCGCTTTTTCTCGGCCGGGTCCATGTCTTGGGCATCTTCGACCGCTTGGCGCAGCGCCTCGGCGTTGAGCAGATACTGCTGTTTGATGAAGTTGAAATAGGGATGCGTCTGCCACAGCGGGTTGGCGAAACGTTTGTCGGTCGGCGCGTCCTCTTCAACCGGGGCCAGACCGCCTTTGGCCAGCGCCTGCTGCGCCTCAACGAAATGGGCGACCGATTTGGTCCAATAGCCCATCTGATGCTCCATCAAACGGGCCGGATTGGTCATCGCCTCGGCCCAGTAAGACTGTGCCGCCTTGGCGAAAAGCTGTTGGTTCGGCGCGTCCAACGCAGGCTGATGGCCCTCGCGCTGCGCCATCACACGGGTCAGGCGCTGGCTTAATTCTTCAACCTTTTTCAAGTTTTGCGCCATACGAGACAGGGCTTGAGGCTCCGCAATCTCGGGATTCTCGGATTCTGTTGTCATCTTAACCCTTACCTCCTATCTTCGCAGGTGCAGCATAAAGGAGCCCCCACATGCGCTATATGGCCACCTACGACATGATGGAGTCCATCCGGAACACCAATCAATGGCTCGGCGCTTCTGCGCTTGCTATGGCATCCTACCCGGCTTTCTCTCTGTTTCCAAACCCTGCGATGGAATGGCTCGCCGCTTGGGGTGAGGTGACGGAACGGACCTTTGCCCGCATGGTCGTGAAACCCGATTGGGACATCCCCCCGGTGGTCGGCCCCAAGGGGCAGGACTGTCTGGTCAGCATCGAGCCGGTGATGGAACGGCCCTTTGGCGATTTGCTGAAATTCTCGGTCCAAGGCCGCGAAGAGACGGGCCGCAAGGTTCTTTTGGTCGCGCCGATGTCGGGTCATTACGCCACGCTGCTCCGTTCCACTGTGATCTCCCTGCTGCCTGATTGCGACGTCTATGTGACGGACTGGCACAATGCGCGTGATATTCCAGTTAGCGCGGGCAAGTTCGACATCGAGGATTATACGCTCTACCTCGTTGATTTCATGCATCACCTTGGCCCCGACACCCATGTGATCGCGGTCTGTCAGCCTGCGCCGCTCACATTGGCCGCCACCGCCTATCTGGCCGAGGAAGCGCCCGAAGCGCAGCCGCGCACATTGACGCTGATCGGCGGGCCGATTGATCCCGATGCCGCGCCCACGGATGTGACCGATTTCGGCCATAGCGTGACCATGGGCCAGCTTGAGCAGATGATGATCCAGCAGGTCGGCTTCAAATACGCGGGCGTGGGGCGCAAGGTCTATCCGGGGCTGTTGCAGCTTACCTCTTTCATCTCGATGAACAATGACACTCACCGCGATGCCTTTGCCAATCAGATCACCCGCGTGGCGCAAAAGACGGCGCATGAGCATGACAAGCACAACAAGTTCTACGACGAATACCTCGCCGTGATGGACATGCCGGCGGAGTTCTACCTGTCGACCGTGCAGCGGATTTTCAAAGAGCGCGAGATCGCGCGCAACGTCTTCACCGTGGCGGGCCGTCAGGTCGACATCGGCAAGATCACCACCGTCGCCGTCAAAACGGTCGAGGGCAGCAAGGACGACATTTCGGCCCCCGGCCAGTGCATTGCCGCTCTTGATCTGCTGACCGGGTTACCGGATGCCAAGAAGGCCAGCCATCTTGAGCAGGGCGCGGGCCATTACGGGATCTTCGCGGGCAAAAGCTGGCGCAACAACATCCGGCCCTTGGTGCTCGACTTTATCGACGCGAACAACGGCACGCCCGAGCCGCAGAACCCTGCGCCACAAACGCCCGGGCCGCAAAAGCCCGCCTCTCAGAAAACCGAGGCCAAGAAGAGCGATAAACCGGCAGCGGCCTGACCCGCTGCCCTATTGCAGCACCAGAGGTTGATGCAGCCAGTCGCGCAGCGCGGCGGTGGTCGCCTCTGGCTGCTCTAGGCTGGGCAGATGGCCCGCATCCTCAAGTACCGTTAGCTTGGCATAGGGGATCATTTCGGCCATGAAGGCATGGCGTTTGACCGGGCAGAGCGCGTCATGCTCCCCACAAAGCACCAGCGCGGGCACCTTGCATTTGCGCAGCACCGCCTGCTGATCGCGCCGCCGTTGCAAAGCGCGGGATTGGCGGACGAAGACATCGCCGCCCAGCGTCTCAGCCATCTCCATCGCGCGGGTCAGCACCTCGCCCCGTCCCTTGCCGGGGGCAAGGAAACCATTGGCCATCCGCGCCTGCATCGCCTCCCCCAGCTTGCCCGACTGCGCCATGATGATCTGCGGTTCACGGTCCGCGGCAATGGCGGGCAATTCGGCCAGCACGTGGGTGGCCAAGAGGGCAATGCGGCTGATCCGGTCGGGCGCGCGGCGCAGCAATTCCAGCGCCACCACACCGCCCATGCCCTGCCCCACCAGCGCGAAACGCGGCGGCAGTTGATCCAACAGGCCCGAGGCGATCTCCTCGATCCGTTCGCCTTGGGTGATCGGGGCCAGCACCACGGTCCCGCGCGGGGAGAGCGCTTGGATCTGCGGCGTGAAGACACGCGCGTCGCACATCATGCCGGGCAGCAGAACGATCGGCTCAGCCATTGGGCAGGCTCCGGTGCGGTATGCGGTTGAAATAACGTGGTTTCATGCCGTCCCCCTTGGGTTTGGCGGTCTCTTAGCATGGGTGGTTTCGGGGGACAGCGGGGCGCAGGCGCGTCGGCGGTTCCATGCCCGCGCCCTTGGTCACCCCTTGGTCACCCCGCTTCGTCGGAGACCGCGTTGATCGCCTCCACGATCATCGCCAGACAGCGCGCGTCCGAGAAACGGTGATCGGCATCCTTGACCAGCGTCAGTTGCATATCGGGGCTTTGCGCATGCTCCAACAGCCGCACCGCCGTGGCCGTGCTGACGGCGGTGTCCGCCGTGCCCTGCAACAGGCGCACCGGGAACGGCAGGTTCAGCGGATCGCGCAGCACCAACCGCTTGCGCCCGTCCTCGATCATCCGCCGGGTGATGACATAGGGCTCCATATAGTCCGACGGCAATTCGACCTGCCCGACCTCTTCCAAGGTCTGTTTCTGCGCCTCGGTGAAATTCGCCCAATAGCCATCTTCGGTGAAATCGGGGGCCGCGGCGATGCCGACCAGCCCGGCGACCCGCTCGGGCAGATGCCGCGCCAAGAGCAGCGCCTGCCAGCCGCCCATCGAGGAGCCGACAACAATCAGCGGCCCCTCGGTCAGCGCCGCGACTGCGGCCAGCGTGTCTTCGTGCCAATCGCCGATGCACCCTTCGGTAAATAGGCCCGACGATTCCCCATGGCCGGAATAGTCGAACCGCAGAAAGGCGCGCCCCTCGGCCCGCGCCCAGTCTTCGAGATAGACCGCCTTGGTCCCCATCATGTCGGACTTCAGCCCGCCCAGAAACACCACGCAGGGCCCCGCCCCTTCGGTCTTGTGATAGGCGATGCGCCGCCCCTGCGGCGTGTCGATGAATTTGCTGTCTGCCATGCTGCCTCCGTCTTTTGTCCAATCATGGGCATCGGCGCGGATGAGGGCAAGTCAGTCCTCGGACAGATGCTCAACCTCCGGCAGCCAATGGGCCAACACGGCGGCGGCCAGCGCCATGACGGCAAAAAGCATCAGCGTCGCCTGCGCCCCGATCAGCGCGGCCCCGCCGCCCAACACGCCCGCCAGCAGCAAGAGCAGCCCGATCACCGTATTGCTCACCGCCGCATAGGCCGCGCGCTGGTCTTTCGGGGCCATGTCGACCAGATAGGTCGACCGCCCCTGCCGCACACCGTGATAGGCGATCATCAGGATGAAGAGCACGGCAGGCATCGCCCAGACCGCCTGCGCCAGACCAAGGAACCACAGCCCCACCGCCAGCGCCATCGCCACTGCGCCAACGACGCCCGTCAGCATCAGCACACGGCGGCTCGACATATCCGACAGCCGCCCCCAGACGTAGGAGCTGACCAAAGACGCCAGCGCCGAGGCCAGCACCAAGGCGCCCAATTGGCCCAACTGCCCGCTCTCTGATGAGCCAGCAAGCACCACCAAATAGGGCGGCGCCAGCGCGGTAGAGACCAAGAGCCCGCGCACCAGAATGAAGAGCCACAGATCGCGGTTGCCGCGCAGCAGTTTGAAATCCACGCCATCGGCCTTCTCGGTCTCGCTCGGCGTTTCCATGATCGTCGAGAACAACAGCGCCGCGCCGATCCATAGGGCCGCCGCCAGCGCGATGGCTGCCACGACGACACCCCGGCTTTGAAACAGGCCCGACATCAAAAGCCCCGCAAAGATCACCACCCCGACCGAGGAAACCGACCCCGCCAAGCCGGTCACCGATCCGCGCCGGGTCTTACCCACGGTCTTGCCCAGAATTTCCTTGAACGACACCGAACAGGCCGCGCGGCAAACGGCGAGCAGCGCCAGCGCGGCGCAGACCGCATAGCCCGCCATGGCCCCCTCAAGGCTCAGCGCAGCAAGGGCGATCAGCCCCGCCGCCACCCCCTGCCCGACCGAACCCCAGACCCAAGCCCATTTGCGCCGCGCCATGCGCTGCACCACGCCCGCCAACGCAATCTGCGGCAAAAGCGACCCCGCCTCGCGGATCGGCACCAATGCGCCCGCGAAAACCGCAGGCGCGCCGAGGGCGCTCAACAGCCAAGCCAAGACCAGTTTCGGGTCGATCAGACCATCGGCCACTTTGGTCATCGACAGCGACACGACATGGCGCAGCCCGTTGCGCGCCTCGGCCCTTTGCGCCTTGTCGTCCAACCCCGGTGCCGGGTCGTCCGCCCCCGAAATCGTCTCGAATGCGCGCTGCGCCGTGTCGTCTTGCATCTGACCGATCCTCATTGTTGCCCGCCTGACATAGCGCGCCATCGCCCTGCCGCAACTTTCCCGAAGCGGCCCCGCTTGCATTGACAAGCCGCGCCCGCCCCGCCACATAGGTCCAACACATAACCCGCAACCGGGCGTCTCGTAGGCGCCAAACCGACGAGGAGCGCCCAAGATGGCCCAAATCTCCCTCACCCTTCCCGATGGCAACAGCCGGCAGTACGACGCCGGGATCACCGCTAGTGAAGTGGCTGCCGATATCTCTAAATCGCTCGGCAAAAAGGCCATTAGCGCCACCGTGAACGGCGCGCATTACGATCTGGCCTGGCCGATCGAAGCCGACGCCAGCATCGCCATCCACACCACGGCCGACGAAGAACAGGCCAACGAGCTGGTGCGCCACGACCTTGCGCACATCATGGCCCGCGCCGTGCAGGAAATCTGGCCCGACACCAAGGTCACCATCGGCCCGGTGATCAAGGACGGCTGGTATTACGACTTTGACCGCGAAGAGCCCTTCACCCCTGAGGATCTCGGCCTCATCGAGAAAAAGATGAAGGAGATCATCAACAAGCGCGACCCCGTCCGCACCGAGGTCTGGGACCGCGCCCGCGCGATCAAACATTACGAAGACCTGAACGAGCCCTATAAGGTCGAGCTGATCGAGGCGATCCCCGGCGACGAGCCTTTGCGCATGTATTGGCACGGCGACTGGCAAGACCTCTGCCGCGGCCCGCACCTGCAACACACCGGACAGGTGCCGGGCGACGCCTTCAAGCTGATGTCCATCGCCGGTGCCTATTGGCGCGGCGACAGCAGCCGCGCCATGTTGCAGCGCATCTACGGCGTGGCCTTCACCGGCAAGGAGAAACTGCGCGCCCATCTCAACATGCTGGAGGAGGCCGCCAAACGCGACCACCGCAAGCTGGGCAAGGAAATGGGTCTGTTCCACATGCAGGAAGAGGCGCCCGGCCAAGTCTTCTGGCACCCCAACGGCTGGCGCATCTACACCACCCTGCAGGATTACATGCGGCGGATGCAGGACCGCGACGGCTATGTCGAGGTGAACACCCCGCAGGTCGTGGACCGCAAGCTGTGGGAAAAATCCGGCCACTGGGACAAATATCAGGAGAATATGTTCATCGTCGAAGTGGACGAGGACCATGCCCGCGAAAAGGCGGTGAATGCGCTCAAGCCGATGAACTGCCCCTGCCATGTGCAAGTGTTCAACCAAGGTCTGAAATCCTACCGCGATCTGCCGCTCCGGATGGCCGAGTTCGGCTCCTGCGCGCGCTACGAGCCTTCGGGCGCGCTGCACGGCATCATGCGGGTGCGCGGCTTTACCCAAGACGACGGCCATATCTTCTGCGCTGAGGATCAGATCACCTCGGAAACCGCGAAGTTCATCGCCTTCCTGTCCAAAGTCTATGCCGACCTCGGCTTCCATAACTGGACCATCAAACTCTCCACCCGCCCCGAAAAGCGGATCGGCTCGGACGAGACCTGGGACCACATGGAACAGGCGCTTGGCGATGCCTGCAAGGCCGCGGGCTATGACTTCGAGGTGCTCGAGGGCGAAGGCGCCTTCTACGGCCCGAAGCTGGAGTTCACCCTGACCGACGCCATCGGGCGCAACTGGCAATGCGGCACCCTGCAAGTCGACGCGAACCTGCCCGAACGGCTGGAGGCGAGCTTCATCGGGCAGGACGGCAATAAGCATCGCCCCGTGATGCTGCACCGCGCCACCCTGGGCAGTTTCGAGCGGTTCATCGGCATCCTGATCGAGGAACACGCCGGCAAGCTGCCCTTCTGGATCGCGCCGCGGCAGGTCGTTGTGGCCTCCATCACCTCCGAGGCTGATAACTATGTGGCAGAGGTCGTGGAAACGCTGAAGGCTGCGGGCGTCCGGGCCGAGGCGGACATGCGCAACGAGAAGATCAACTACAAGGTCCGCGAGCATTCGCTGGGCAAGGTGCCGGTGATCCTCGCCGTGGGCGCGCGCGAAGTCGAAGAGCGCACGGTCTCGGTCCGGCGTCTGGGGCAAAAGCAGACATCCGTACAGCCGCTCGACGCACTCACCGCCGAACTGGCACAGGACGCGACCCCGCCTGACCTGCGCTAACGCACTGTAACAAACATGCGCTCCGGCGGGTTTGCGGGCAATATGCCCCCTACCCGCCGGAGCGTTTTTGTAACAATCCCTCCCTTCCTGCGCGGGATCGTTACAACTTTCGCTGTTTTTCCGCGCGAATTCTGACGGGACTGTGACACACTCGCTCGTGACTGGCTTGTGAGCGAACGGGCTGCTCTAGTAAGCCTGTCAACACCATCAGGAAGGAAAATGACAATGTCCAACACACTCAAGACCGCCGCCATCGCAGGGGCCGTCGCCGCCGCACTCGGCAGCCACGCCACCACCGCAACCGCCGCCTCGCAAGAGAAATGCTACGGCGTGTCGCTGGCTGGTGAGAACGACTGCGCCGCTGGCCCCGGCACGACCTGCGCCGGCACCTCCGTGACCGACTATCAAGGCAACGCATGGACCCTCGTCGACGAAGGCACCTGCGCCGAGATTGACCTGCCCGCCATGGCCGACGGGACCGAGCGGACCGGCTCTCTGGAGCCGCTCGATCGCGACCTGCCCGCTTGATCAAAGCGGTCCGGGCGGCACCCGCCCGGACCCTGCCCCGCCCCATGCCGGAGGCCGATATGCGCGACGATACCCCCCCTCTCACCACGCTGCCCAATGCCCCCGGGGTCGGATATAAATCCCGGCACTTCGATGGCTTGATGGCCGATCCCGGCCCGGTCCGCTGGATCGAGGTGCATGCCGAGAACTACATGGGCGACGGTGGCCGCCCCCATGCGCAGCTGCGCGCCTTGCAGGAACGTTTCGCCCTGTCGGTTCATGGCGTCGGCCTGTCGATCGGCGGCGAAGGCCCCCTCGACACAGACCACCTCGCGCGGCTCAAGACCCTCTGTGACCGAACCCAGCCTGCGTCCTTCTCCGAACATCTGGCTTGGTCGACCCATGGGATGGAGTATCTCAACGACCTCCTCCCCCTGCCCTATACCGAAGAAACGCTGACCCGCGTCGCCGCGCATATCAATCAAGTGCAAGAGGTCTTGGGGCGGCAAATGCTGCTCGAAAACCCCTCCAGCTACCTCGCATTCGAAGAATCCGACTTGTCCGAAACCGACTTTTTAGCCGAGGTTATCGCGCGAACCTCCTGCGGACTCTTGCTGGATGTCAACAATGTCTTCATTTCGGCCACCAACCTCGGCCTATCCCCGCAGGGCTACATCGACGCCTTCCCGACAGACCATGTGGGAGAGATCCATGTGGGCGGCCATGACGACGACACCGACGATCACGGCGCGCCGCTGTTGATCGACAGCCATGGCAAAGAGGTCGTCGATCCGGTCTGGGACCTGCTCAGCTACACGCTGTCCCAAATCGGTCCAAAGCCGGTACTGGTCGAGTGGGACAATGACGTGCCCGACTGGCCCGTCCTGCGGGCCGAAGCTAATCGCGCCGCCGAGGTGCTGGCGTGACCGACCAGCACAGTTTTCGCGCGGCGCTGCTCGATCCCGCGCGCCCCGCCCCCGCGGGGCTGCGCGATGGCAAGGGGCAACCGGCGGGCGCGCGCTATGGCGTCTATCGCAACAATGTCACCCATTCCCTGATCGTGGCCCTCGAAGTGGCCTTTCCGCTGGTGCGCAAACTGATCGGTGCCCGCAATTTTGCCGAACTCGCGCCGCTCTATGTCCGGGCGCATCCGCCGAAATCGCCGATGATGATGCATTATGGCGCCGATTTCCCGGGGTTTATCGCAGGTTTCGCGCCACTGGCGAAAATAGGCTATCTCGCCGATGCCGCAAGGCTCGACCTCGCGCTGCGGTCCTCCTACCACGCCGCCGACGCGACACCGCTTGATCCGCAGACCTTCGAGGCGCTCCCTCCCGATGCGCTGATGGGGGCCAAGCTCACCCTCGCCCCCGCAACCCGCCTTTTGCGATCAGATTGGCCGCTTTTCGACATCTGGCGCTATAATTTCACCGAGAACGCGCCCAAACCGCGCAACGTGGCGCAGGACGTGGTGATCACCCGCCCCGCCTATGATCCCGCCCCGCATCTGGCGCCGCCCGGCGCGGCGCAATGGCTCGGTCACCTCTCAGAGGGGCGGACCTTCGGGGCGGCTCATGAAGCCACAGTCGGTACCGCACCTGAGTTCGACCTTGCCGCCGCCCTAGGCTTTGCCCTGAGCCACGGCGTCTTCAGCGCGATTTCCGTGGAGGAAAGCCAATGACCCGATTTCTGCCCCTTTCCCGCACCGCCGCCGACCGACTAGCGCGGGCAGACTGGCTGCTTCCGACCCTTGCGCGTTTCCTCTTTGCCGCGGTGTTGCTGGTCTATTTCCTGAACGCCGGTCTGACCAAACTCGGCCCCGGCCCTTTGGGCATCTTCACCCCCTCCACCGGGGCCTACGCCCAGATCTTCCCCCGCGTTTTCGAGGCGGTCGGCTATGACAGCGACGCGCTTGGGCTGTTTCATTGGCTCGTCGTCGTCGCCGGAACGGTGGCGGAGTTCATCCTGCCCCTGCTTATCGTCATCGGCCTGCTGACCCGGCTGGCCGCGCTGGCAATGGTGGGCTTTGTCGTGGTGCAATCGCTGACCGATCTCTACGGCCACGGCAGCGCCCTCGGCGCGTGGTTCGACCGTTTCCCCGACGCCCATATCCTCGACCAGCGGGCGCTCTGGATCTTCTTGCTTTTGGTGCTGGTCATCAAAGGGGCCGGCCCCCTGTCACTGGACCGGCTGATAGCAGGCCGCAGTTAAAGCATCGCTTGAACGTCGGCTTCTATCTCTTTGTTCCACCCTAGAAATAGCCGATCACCCGCCGCAATCAGGGGGCGCTTCATCAGGGCCGGATGGGCTTGGATCAGGGCCAGTGGCGCTTCCTTGCGGGCCGCTTCATCCAAACCCCGCCACGTGGTCGAACGGGTGTTGAGCAAGGCCGCACCGAACTGCGCGTGGGCCTTCTCCAAGACCGCTGTGGGCACGCCCTCCTCCCGCACGTCGACCAATTGCGCCTCTGGCAGCGCTTTTTTCGCCTTGCGACAGCTGTCGCAATTTTTCAGCCCATAAATTAGCACATCCGTCTCCCTCAGACTCGCGATCCCGCGCCCATTTGCGGATCTCGCAGCTGATCGCTTGATTTTTTTCCAGTCCGCGCGATCTTTCTATTATGGCGGGTCGCAATTCAATCGCTTTCGCCATTCTGCTGGACGCAGAGACGCAAAGACAAAGAAGGCGCGGAGATTATGCCAACTGGCACCGTGAAATGGTTCAACACCACCAAAGGCTACGGGTTCATCGCCCCCGAAAGCGGCGGTAACGATGTATTTGTCCATATTTCGGCGGTCGAACGGTCTGGCCTGACCGGCTTGGCGGACGATCAAAAGGTCAGCTATGAACTGACCGAAGGCCGCGACGGACGGCAGATGGCCACCGACCTCGCGCTGCTCTAGCCACGATATTGCAAGAAAACACCCGGCGTCCCGCGCCGGGCGTTGCTTGAAAGATCAGTTATACGAGCAGCCCTTGGCCCCAACCGGGCAAGGCACGCGGGCTGAACGGCGCGGTGTGACCACGCGGTGACGGCGCTGCACGGGGTGCGCCTTAACCTCGGCATAGGTCATGGTCTGGTTCGGCGTGCCACAACAAATCGCCCCGCCAAGGGTCACCGGCTGGAGCCCCGCCGGGCAGTAATTTGCGGAACTGGGATAGGCGTAAACTTTGGGCTCTGCCGAGACCTGACCGGCCAGCCCGGCTGTAAGCAGCCCTGCCGCCACTGCAATAGCTGTCATTACACGCATGATAACCCTCGTAATTATGTATAATATTAACGAAGATTGCCGGGGCGATTTCTTTTAGTCCAGTCTTTTATGGCAGGCTCGCTTTAGTTCAGCCGCGCCGGGAGCGTCGCATAGCCGTGAAAGCGGATGCGCCCGCCCCCCTGCCGAGCCGCGCCAATTTCATAATTCGGGTAACGGTTCAGGAAGCGTTGAAGCGCGATCTTCCCTTCCATCCGCGCCAAAGTCAGCCCCACGCAGACATGCGGGCCACCGGCAAAGGCCAGATGCCGATTGGGCTTGCGCCCGATATCGAATTTTGTCGGCTCCTCAAAGACTTCCGGGTCGCGGTTCGCAGCCCCGATACAAAGGTGCAGGTTGCTGCCTGCGGCGATCTCGACCCCGCCGATGGTGACCGGGGCCGTGGTTTCCCGGTTGCCGAATTGGTTGGGCGAGCGGCAGCGCAGCACCTCTTCGATACAAGGCCCGATCAGAGCAGGCTCGGCCAGCAGCCGCGCCTTTTGGTCGGGATGGTCATGCAACAGCGCAAGGGCGCTGCCGATCAGATTGGTCGTCGTCTCATGGCCCGCGTTCAGGATGAAAATACAGTTTTGGATCAACTCGATCTCGGTCAACTGCCCCCCGTCATCCCCGGCGATCAACCGGGTCAACACATCGGTTTCAGGATCCCCCGGCGCGGCCCGGCGCCGCGCGATGAGGTCTTGCAGATAGGCTTTGAACTCCCGCACCGCCGCATGGCCCGTCTCAAGCTCTGCATCGCTCAAGGTTGGCTCCAGCGCGCCGAGGATCGCCAGCGACCAATCGCGAAGCGGGCCGCGCTCCTCCATCGGCACGTCCAGCAGGTTGCCGATGATCTGCACCGGGATACAACTGGCATAGTCCTCGATCAGGTCCGGCGTGGGGCTCAGCCCCTCAAGCAGCCGGTCGACCGTATCGATCAACCCCGGCTCCATCCGCGCCAGCGCCTTGGGCGTGAGGGCCGAGGTCATGATCCGCCGCACGCGGGTATGCAAAGGCGGGTCATTGAAAACGAGGCTGGTGGTATGATGTTCGAACAAGGGGCTGCCGGGGCCGAATTTCGGCGCGAAGGCCAGTTTCTTATCCGAGATATAAAGCGTGGTGTCGCGGTAGATCGCGTTCAGGTCCGCATGGCGGCAAATCAGGACCGAGCCGTCAGGCTGGCGCAGCACCGGGGCCTCGCGCAGCAGGCGGTCGTAATGGGGGAACGGGTTCTCGACAAACCCTTCGGGCGGTGCGGATAGATCAAACATGGCCCGCAGTGATGCCCGCCGCGCGGCCTATGTCAATGGCCGGTCAGCAGCGGCGCAGCCACTCCCGCGCGATGGCACGCGGACTGGATGTGCGCAGGCAAAGGTTGCCCAATTCGATCCATTCGTCTGGGTCAAACGCGGGAAAGAACGCATCGGCGCCGTCGATCTCCACATCCACTTCGGTCACCAAAAGCCGGTCCGCAAGGGGCAAAAGCGCACGGTAGATGCCTTCGCCGCCGATGCCATAGACCCGGCGATAGCCCTCTGCTGCGCAATAGCCCAAAGCGGCTTGCGGGTCGCGCGCCACATGGACGCCCTCGACCTCGCTGCTGGAGACAACGCAATTCAACCGGTTTTTCAGTGGCTTGAAGGGCAAGCTCTCCCAGGTACGGCGCCCCATGATGATGGCCCCGCCGGTGGTTTCGCGCTGAAAGAATTTCAGGTCTTCGGGCAGTGACCAAGGGATATCCCCGTCTTTGCCAATGGCGCCGTTGCGGGCGCGGGCGACGATCAGGCTCAGCATCAGACGGCCACCGGAGCTTTGATCCCGGGGTCGGGATCATAGCCCTCAAAGGTGAAATCCTCATAGCGGAAATCAAAGATCGAGCTGACCTCGCGGTTGATCCGCAGTTTTGGCAGCGGCTTGGGCGTCCGCGCAAGCTGGGTTTTCACCTGCTCCAGATGGTTGGAATAGATATGCGCGTCACCCATGGAATGCACGAAATCACCCGGCGCGTAGCCCGTGACATGGGCCAGCATTTCCAAGAGCAGCGCGTAGGAGGCGATGTTGAACGGCACGCCGAGGAACATATCCGCCGAGCGCTGGTAAAGCTGCAAATGCAGCTTGCCACCGGCGATGCGCACCTGCCAGAGCGTATGGCAGGGCGGCAGCGCCATCTGGTCCACCTCGCCCGGATTCCACGCCGAAACGATCAGCCGGCGGCTGTCGGGGGTCTTGCGGATTGCCTCGACCAGTTTGGCGATCTGATCGACCTGCCCGGCTTGATGCAGCACCGTGCCATCGGGCTGGGGCATCGGTTCACCCACCATCGGAAAACGCCGCCACTGGTGGCCATAGACCGGGCCGAGATCGCCGTTCTCATCGGCCCATTCGTCCCAGATGCGAACGCCGTTTTCCTTGAGATAGGCAATGTTCGTATCCCCGGCGAGGAACCACAAAAGCTCATGCACGATGGATTTCAGATGCAGCTTTTTCGTGGTGACCAGCGGAAAGCCTTCGGCCATCCGGTAACGCTGTTGCATCCCGAAATGAGAGATTGTCCCCGTTCCCGTGCGATCGGTCGAGGTCACCCCCTGCTCCAGCACTTCGCGCAGCGCATCATGGTACTGTTTCACGCGGGCTTCCTCATCATTCGTGGCGGTTGCTTCTGCATAGCCTTCCGGGCCCTCGGCCTCAAGCCGATCAACAGACATCGCGCACCCACTTTGACACCGCCGGTTTCGCCCCTATCCTCCACCGCGAAGCGCGAAGGGTTGATTTGCCCCCGCCCGCTTTGAACGACATTCAAGCTTGGAAGGGGCGCCGCCCCGTTCAGGCCAGCCAACCAAAGGAAAACCGATGCCCATCAAATACCTGCACACCATGGTGCGCGTGAAAGATCTCGACGCCTCCATCGCATTTTACAAACTTCTGGGCCTGGTCGAGCGGCGCCGGATCGACAACGAAGGGGGCCGTTTCACGCTGGTTTTCCTCTGCCCCCCGGGCATGGACGACGGTCACGCCGATGTTGAGCTGACCTACAATTGGGACGGCGACGACGCGCTGCCCAGCGACAGCCGCCATTTCGGCCACCTCGCCTATACGGTCGAGAATATTTATGAGACCTGCCAGCACCTGCAAGACAACGGCGTGACCATCAACCGCCCGCCGCGCGACGGGCGCATGGCCTTTGTCCGCTCACCCGACAATATTTCCGTCGAACTGCTGCAAGAGGGTGACCCCCTGCCCGCGCAGGAGCCATGGGCCAGCATGGAAAACACCGGCCATTGGTAAGGGGTGCCGCCCGCGCCGCCCCGGCGTTGATGAGTGAAGCGCGGGGGGCCTTTCCGCCTCCCGCGCTTGTGCCGCGTTTTTCTGATGCCCCGCCGAAGGCAGAGAGATGATCCGCGCCGCCCTCGCCCTTTTTCTCACCCTATCAGGCCCGCAATGGGCCGAGGCCGCATGTCGGCAGGCACTGGCCTTGGGGCTGGACGTTTCTGGGTCTGTCGATGCGCGGGAGTATCGGTTGCAGATGGGCGGTTTGGCCGAGACGTTGGACGATCCGCGCCTGCGGGATGCTCTGCTGGCGCGGCCCGGAGATCACGTCGATCTGATGGTCTATGAGTGGAGCGGGTCCGACGATCAGCGGGTGATCCTACCTTGGACGCCTTTGCGCGATACCGCCGCGCTTGACGATGCCATCACCCTTTTGCGCAGCACCGAGCGGCGCGCGGCGTCGCCCGGCACGGCCTTGGGCGATGCGATGCATTTCGGCGCGCGGCAGTTGGCGACGCGTTCGGACTGCCGGAAACACACGCTGGATATTTCGGGCGATGGTATCTCGAACTTCGGGCCGCGGCCCCGGGATATACGCAGCAGCCTCCAAAACCAGCCCCTTGGGCCGCAGGAGCTGACCATCAACGGCTTGGTGATCGGCGCGAAAGACGCGGGCCTTGACGATAGCGGACAGGCCGAGGTCGGCGCGCTGGCGCCATACTACCGGGCCGAGGTCATCCTCGGCCCCGGAGCATTCGTCGAGACGGCAGAGGGGTTCGAAGACTACGCCCGCGCCATGACGCGAAAACTGCTGCGCGAATTGGACGGGCGGGCCTATGCCCAGCTCCCCCCTGCCCGCGATCAGTAGATATAGCGGATCTGATCCGTCCAATACCGCTCCATCCGTTTGAGCGAGCGGGTGATATCCTCGATCCCCGCATCCCCTAAGACGCCCTTGCTTTCCATCCCATCCGCATGGCGCGAGAATAGATCGGCCACCACATCGCGGATATAGCGCCCCTTTTCGGTAAGGCGCACGCGCACGGAACGGCGGTCAATCTCGCAGCGCTGGTGGTGCATATAGCCCATTTCGACCAGTTTCTTAAGGTTGTAGCTGACGTTGCTGCCCTGATAGTAGCCGCGGCTTTTAAGCTCCCCCGCGGTGACCTCATTATCGCCGATGTTGAACAAAAGCAGCGCCTGCACCGCGTTGATCTCCAACACGCCGACGCGTTCGAATTCGTCCTTGATCACGTCCAGCAGCAAGCGGTGCAACCGCTCGACCAAAGACAGGGACTCAAGATAGCCTGCCATGAAACCCTTTATGGCCATCGGCTGCGTGGCGGGGTCTTGAATGCTCATGCGAAATCTCCGGTTCACTTTGTTTGAACCGGAAACTCGCTAAAAAATCAGAATAATTCGTTAAACCCTTTCGGTTTTTTGAATTAGCCTCGCGCCTCGGCCAATTGCCCACGGATATCCGCGATCAATCCCGCATATTCGGCGGGTGCCTCGGCCTGTCCGCTGACCCAAAGATAGAGGTCGTGGTCATTCTCGTTCAGCATTTGGTCGTAAAGCGTGAGGCCCGCGTCATCCATCTGCGGCAACCGCGCCTCGGCATAGGCCGAAAGGATCAGGTCCATCTCCTTGATGCCCCGGCGCATAGAGCGCATTTGCAGGCGTTTGATCCGGTGTTCGGGGGCTTCAGCCATCTGCGGGCTCCATCATGAGGCGCCGAATGCGCTTTTCCAATTTGCCGACAGTCTCGGCCTTTTTCAGCAGGTCGCTGCGCAGGGCGCGCATATCGGCCAGCACCTCTTCGAGGTCGACACGGCGCGCGGTCTCGCCCGCTTCGGGGGCGTCGACGCCCTCCCCCTCGCCCGTGATCAACCACATCATCGAGACATTGAGCAGCCCCGCCAGCATCGACAGCCGGTTGGCGCGCGGCTCCGACAGGTCGTCTTCCCAACCGCGCAGGGTGGACAGGCGCACGCCCAGCCGTTTGGCCAGCATCGCCTGTGTCATACCTGTCTGTTCGCGGGCCGCCGCGACCCGGTCGCCAAAGGTGGCGGCCTCGGGGCCGTACCAGTCAATCTCGTCGGTCATGCTTTATCTCCTGCCAGACACCCTTGCCGGGTGCGGGGACGCCCCCTATGAACGTGGAGATATTCATAAGCAACCCGAGGCTGAAATGGAACTGCTGTCCGCGACCCTTGATCGGGTCAAACCGTCGCCCACCATCGCCGTCACCACCAAAGCGGCAGAACTCAAGGCCGCGGGGCGCGACATCATCGCGCTTGGCGCGGGCGAGCCGGATTTCGACACGCCGCAGAACATCAAAGACGCAGCCGTGGCCGCGATCAACGCGGGCAAGACGAAATACACCCCCGTCGATGGCATCCCCGAGTTGAAACAGGCGATCTGCGCCAAGTTCAAACGTGACAACGGGCTGGATTACACGCCCGCGCAGGTCAGCGTCGGCACCGGGGGCAAGCAGATCCTCTACAACGCGCTGATGGCCACGATGAACCCCGGCGAAGAGGTCGTGATCCCCGCGCCCTATTGGGTCAGCTACCCCGACATGGTGCTTTTGGCAGGCGGCACGCCGGTCATCGCCCCCGCGACGTTGGAGAATGATTTCAAGCTCACCCCCGAGGCGCTGGAAGAGGCGATCACGCCCAAGACCAAATGGTTCATCTTCAACTCCCCCTCGAACCCCACCGGGGCGGGCTACAGCCGCGACGAGTTGAAGGCGCTGACCGACGTGCTGATGCGCCACCCGCACGTCTGGGTGATGACCGACGACATGTATGAGCATCTCGCCTATGACGGTTTCGAGTTCTGCACGCCTGCGCAGGTGGAACCCGCGCTCTACGACCGCACGCTGACGGTCAACGGCGTGTCGAAAGCCTATGCCATGACCGGCTGGCGCATCGGCTATGCCGCGGGGCCGGGAAAGCTGATCGGTGCGATGCGCAAGATTCAGTCGCAGAGCACGTCGAACCCCTGTTCGGTCAGCCAATGGGCCGCGGTGGAGGCGCTGAACGGCACGCAGGATTACATCGCCGAAAACAACGAGACCTTCGTGCGCCGCCGCAATCTGGTGGTTGAGATGCTCTCGGCCATCGAGGGCATCACTTGCCCGACGCCCGAGGGGGCGTTTTACGTCTATCCCTCCATCGCCGGGCTGATCGGCAAGACCTCGGCGGCGGGCACTAAGATCACGGATGACGAGACTTTCGCCACCGCTTTGCTTGAGGAAACCGGTGTTGCGGTCGTCTTTGGCGCGGCCTTCGGGCTTTCGCCGAATTTCCGGGTCAGCTACGCTACCTCGGATGAGGCGCTGAAAGAGGCGTGCAGCCGCATCCAGAGCTTCTGCGCCGGGCTGACGTAAGGGACAACACCATGGCGGGCGATCTTCCCGACTATTACTTCAGGGTCCGCGAGAATGGCGCGGCGGTGTTTCGGCTGGATGCCGCGAACCGCCAGCGCCGGATCGAGATGGAGCAGATCGCCGTCGTCAACATCCGCAACGGAGAGGTAAAGCCCCATGGGCAGCACCGTTTGACCGAGGCCGATCAGGCCGAGATTGCCCGCTGGACCAAGGCCCGCCGCGAGACCCTTGCGGCGCGCGAGATTGACGACATCCGCCGCGCGGTGGAGCATCTGAACCTCACCACCCAATGGGCGCAGTCCCGCGCCACGGATACCGAGCTTGAGGCGGTAACGGATGAGTTGCTGCTGGCCATGCATGACCTGCGCAGCACGCTGGTGCGCAAGAAGGCGGACCGGATGGACCGGGGCTGAGGCCTAAACCGCCAGCCGCTTGACGATGACGCCCCAGAAACGCGCATTCAGCAGCAGCCCGGCCACCGCCAGCCCTGCCACCAGCCCGGCCCAGATGCCCATGGCCCCGAAGCCCAGCACAAAGCCCAGCAGGTAGGAGCAGGGCATGCCGACGATCCAATAGCTGACCGCGGCCATGACCATCGGCACTTTGGTATCCTGCACCCCGCGCAACAGCCCAAGGGCCACCACCTGCGCCCCATCCACCAGTTGGAACAGCGCCGCCATCACCAGAAGCCCGGTGCCGATGGCAAGGATTTCAGCCCGCGCGGGCTCATCCTCTTGCATGAAGACCGAGATCAGCGGCTCGGGCCAGCCGACAAAGCCGACCATGGTGAGCAGCGCAAATACCAGCGACAGCACGGTCACGATCACCGCGCCGCGTTTCATATGCGGCACGTCGCGGCGGCCATAGGCATTGCCTGCGCGGATCGTGGCGACATTGCTCAGCCCCAGATGCACCATGAAGGTCAGTGAGGCGAGTTGGATCGCGATGCCATGTGCGGCCAGCGGGATCGTCCCCAGCCAGCCCATCATCAGCGAGGAGGCCGCGAAAAGGCCGACTTCGCTCAGCGTGGTCAGGCCAATCGGCAGGCCCAGCATGAACACCCGCAGCAACATCTGCCCGTCCACCCGCCAGAGGCGCAGGAACAGGCTGTGCTGCGGCAGGGCGATCAGCACATAGATCACCACCCCGATCAACGAGACGCATTGCGTCGTGACCGAGGCCACAGCCGCCCCCATCACGCCAAGCTCCGGCGCGCCCCAGTTGCCGAAGATCAGCGCGTAATTCGCCAACGCATTCACCCCGGCGGCCAGCAGGGTGATCCACAGCACCACCTGCGTGCGTTCCAACGCGGCGAGGTAGGATTTCAGCACCATCACCAAAAGCGCGGGCAGAATGCCCCAGCCCGCCACTTTGAGGTAATCGCCCGCCCGGTCGGCAAGGTTCGGCCCCTGCCCCAAAAGGTCGAGCACCGCGGGCGACCAGATCATCGCGGGCAGCGCGATCATGGCGAACCCCACCGAGAGCCACAGCCCCATGCGCGTGGCGCGGCGCAGGCCGATCTCGTCATCCTCGGCGTCATAGGCGGCCACCAAGGGCATCACCGCCATGGCAAAGCCCGACCCAAAGATGAACAGGACGAAGAAATAGGTGCTGCCCAAGACCACCGCCGCCAGCGCTTCGACCGAATACCAGCCGAGCATGACGGTATCGGTCACGCCGATGGCCATCTGTGCCAGATGCCCGCCGATCAGCGGCAGGCCGAGTGTCAGGATCGCCCGGACGTGATTGCGGTTGGTCATTGTCTTGGCCATGGCACGAGCCTTACGCCGGGTCGCTGCAAAGGGGAAGTGCGGTTTTTGCGCTCTGCCATGGGTTTGCGGGGGGTCGATGCCACTGTTTTGCCATGAAATCCTTGCGCCCGCGGCCCTTAACGGCAAAGCTGGTGGCAGGAGGGCTCGCGATGGAACCGACACGGACCGAAACCCGCCGATTGAACGGTCAGGAGATTTTCATTCGCCACTGGGGCGATGAGAGCCTGCCGCCGTTGTTGATGCTCCACGGTTTTCCCGAATACGGCGGCGCGTGGCGTGATCTGGCACCGCTGCTGTGCCAAGACTTCCATTGTATCGCCCCCGACCAGCGCGGCTATGGCCAAAGCAGCGCGCCCGAGGGGATCGAACCCTATGCGATGGCGCATCTCATGGCCGATATGGCCGCTTTGATCGGCGACAGGCCAGTGACCGTCTTGGCACATGACTGGGGGGCCTCCGTGGGCTACGCTTTGGCGATGTTCCGGCCTGAGCTGGTGGCCCGGCTGGTCGTCCTCAACGGCGTGCATCCCGTGCCGTTTCAGCGCGCTATGGCCGCAGGCGGGGCGCAGTCGCGCGCCTCGCAATATATCAACGCCCTGCGCGCCGAAGGCAGCGCGGTGCGGCTGGCGCGGGACGGTTTCGCGGGGCTGCTCGACCTTTTTTCCGCCAATATGGACCTCAGCTGGCTGACGCCCGCGCGGCTTGAAGATTACCGCGCGGAATGGGGGCGGCCGGGGCGGCTCAGGGCGATGATCAACTGGTATCGTGCCTCCCCCCTGCAAGTCGCCGCGCCCGGCAAGCCCCTGCGCGACCTGCCAGAATTCCCGGTCGACCGTTTGCGCGTCCCCTGCCCGCATCTGCTGATCTGGGGAACCGAAGACACCGCCCTTCTGCCCGAAGCCACCGCCGGGTTGGAGGCTTTCGCGCCGGACCTCACCCGGGTCGAGATCGAAGGGGCGGATCATTGGCTGCACCATCAAAAGCCGCCGGAGGTCGCGGCGGCGGTGCTCGACTGGTGTGGGCAGCGGCCCTTGTAAAATGTGCGAAATAATGTATATTCAGATATGCATTCAGGAGCTGCGCCATGACCCGCATTCACACCAACCACATCGCCACCATGACCGAAATGCGCGAGCCGCATAAGGTATTGGAACGCTCGGGCGGCAAGCCCGTGGCGGTGATGAAGAACTCGCGCTGCGTGGGCTATTTCGTACCCGCCGAGGCGACATTGCAAGAAGAGCCGCGCGTGGCCACGCTGGATGAGGTGATGGAGAGCATTGCCCGCAGGAAGCACATCAATCAGCCCGTTCTGGACTACCTCAAAGATAAATGACCTATGTGCTGCTTTCACCTGACCTCGTCGTCAGGATTCACGATTCCGCACTAAACCCAGGCGAGTTGGCCGGCATGGCCTTGGACAAATCGCTAGAAGGGGCATTGGCGCGGGTCGATAACCGGCTGGTCTACGGCATGATCGAAGATGTTTTCGACCTTGCCGCGGCCTATTGCGTGGCAGTTGCCACCGGGCATGTCTTTAACGACGCCAACAAGCGAACCGCGCATCTCGTTCTCGATATCTGCCTTGATCTCAATGGGGTGCAGCTTGACCACGACACCATCGAGGCTGGCGATCTGATCCGCGAGGTGGCCCAAGGCCGCGTCGACGAAGAGACCCTTGCCGATTGGCTGCGCGCCAAAGCTGGCTGACCGGGGCAAAACAGCAGCCCAAGACAAACCCGCGATTGCCCCCGGCGCGCGGGGCTGTCAAAATGGCCCCCACCCACAAACAAAGAGCAGGCCCGCATGACCGACCTTCTTTCCGGCCAGGAACCCACCGAATACGATGCCTCCTCCATCGAAGTGCTGGAAGGGCTGGAGCCCGTCCGCAAACGCCCCGGCATGTATATCGGCGGCACCGATGAACGCGCGCTGCACCACATGGTGGCCGAAGTGCTCGACAACTCGATGGACGAGGCGGTCGCGGGCCATGCCAACCGCATCGAGGTGGAGTTGAACGCCGATTACTCGGTCACCATCCGCGACAACGGTCGCGGCATCCCGATCGACCCGCACCCGAAGTTTCCGGACAAATCGGCGCTGGAGGTGATCCTCTGTACCCTGCACGCGGGCGGCAAGTTCTCGGGCAAGGCCTATCAGACCTCGGGCGGCCTGCACGGTGTGGGCGCCTCGGTCGTCAACGCGCTGTCGGATTCCATGGTGGTGCAGGTCGCGCGCAACCGCGAGCTTTTCGAGCAGCGTTTCTCGCGCGGCATCCCGCAAGGCCCGGTGGAGAAGATCGGCGCGGCCCCCAACCGGCGCGGCACCACCGTCACCTTCCACGCCGACGAACAAATTTTCGGCGCGCATCGGTTCAAGCCCGCGCGCCTGCTCAAGATGGTCCGCTCCAAGGCCTATCTCTTCTCGGGCGTCGAGATCCGCTGGAAGTCAGAGATCGAGGATGGCGACACCCCGATGGAGGCGACCTTCCACTTCCCCGGCGGCCTCGCCGACTACCTGCGCGAGACGCTGGGCAAGGCCACGACCTATGCCGAGAACCCCTTCGCCGGGACCGTCGACTTTCAGGAACGTTTCGGCGTGCCGGGCAAGGTCGAATGGGCGATCAACTGGACGCCGGCGCGCGACGGTTTCATCCAGTCCTACTGTAACACCGTCCCCACGCCCGAGGGCGGCACCCATGAAAGCGGCTTCTGGGCCGCGATCCTCAAGGGCATCCGCGCTTACGGCGAGCTGGCCAACAACCGCAAGGCCAAGGACATCACCCGCGACGACCTGATCACCGGGGGCTGCGCGCTGGTGTCCTGCTTCATCCGCGAGCCGGAGTTCGTCGGCCAGACCAAGGACCGTCTCGCCACCACCGAGGCGCAGCGGCTGGTCGAGAACGCCGTGCGCGACCATTTCGACAACTGGCTGGCGGCGGACACGAAATCCGCGGGCGCGATCCTCGACTTCCTCGTGCTACGCGCCGAGGAGCGGATGCGCCGCAAGCAGGAGAAGGAAACCGCCCGCAAATCCGCCACCAAGAAACTGCGCCTGCCCGGCAAGCTGACCGATTGCACCAGCAAGTCGCGCGAGGACACGGAGCTTTTCATCGTCGAGGGCGACAGCGCCGGCGGCTCCGGCAAGGGCGCGCGCAACCGCGAGAAACAGGCGCTGCTGCCGCTTAAGGGCAAGATCCTCAACGTGCTGGGCGCGGCGTCGAGCAAGCTGTCGACCAATGCCGAGATCAACGACCTTTGCGAAGCGCTTGGCGTTGGCATGGGCACGAAGTTCAGCCTCGACGATCTGCGCTATGACAAGATCATCATCATGACCGACGCCGACGTCGACGGCGCCCATATCGCGTCCCTGCTGATGACCTTCTTCTTCACCCAGATGCGCCCGCTCATTGACGCGGGCCACCTCTACCTCGCCTGCCCGCCGCTCTTCCGCCTGACCCAAGGCGCCAAGCGGGTCTATTGCCTCGACGAGGCGGAAAAGAACATGTGGCTGGAGAAGGGCCTCGGCGGCAAGGGCAAGATCGACGTCAGCCGCTTCAAGGGTCTGGGCGAGATGGACGCGAAGGACCTCAAGGAGACCACGATGGATCCCGAGACCCGCAAGCTGATCCGCGTGACCGTGGACGAGGACGTGCCGGGCGAGACCGGGGATCTGGTGGAGCGCTTGATGGGGAAGAAGCCGGAGATGCGCTTTGCGTATATTCAGCAGAACGCGCAGTTTGTGGAGGAGTTGGATGTTTGAGGGAATGGGAGATGCTGTTGCGAAGCTTCTCCCGTTCGCAGCGGCAACTCTTGAATCTTCATTTGCAACCGCTCTGTTAGGCGCATTTTTCGGCGCGGCTGCTGCCAATCACTTTGCAGTTAATAATGCCCGGAAAAACGCACTTCAAGAACGCCTGTTGGCCAGTAATGCTGCAACAAACTTTGCCATAGCAAGCTTTAATCACGCGATCGGTTTCAAAGCACAACTACGCCCTGTTCTGTACGAGAACTACTTCGCTGATAGAGAACGATACATTTCATTCTTAAGGGAGATAAAAGCCGAAAAGAAAACATTCACCATTCAATACGATTTCAGTCCGGTTCGCGGCTTTAATACGAATGCTGAAAAATTGTTGGAGCTTGTGAGTCATAGAGCTGGCGCCTCCCAAACGGCCATAGTAGCCGCGGCCAATCTAGTGCAAATTTTAGCTAGTCTCGAAGCATTTTTGTCGAAACGTACTGAACAGTTGTCAAGATTGGCTCGCGAAAAGGCCGAATGTGGCGATGAAGAATTTGCTCACCGTTTCTTCGGTTTAGAAGAACCTAATGGAAACATAGACACACGACTGTACGACGCTGTTGATGCGGTACGGCAACATCTGGAAGATGCGATCTTTTTTAGCGCGTATATTGCGGAAAAACTCTCTGAGCAGAACAGAGCGCTATCTCGCAAAATTGGCAAGGGATCGCCCGATCCCGCGACATTTGCAATTGATGAACGCAGGTTAAAAGACCTGATGCCAAATCGTTCCGATTACTCCGATTGAACCAAATAGATTTAACCCACATCTGTTCCGTATCCCATGCGCCTTTGGCGCATAGCCCCTTCCCTTCCCCCCATGGGGAAGGGGCTTCTACACAACGATAGGTCGGGACCGCGACAGCAGTTGCCTGCGCCGTTCGCCATCACGACCAAACTTCCCCCTTGATCCGCAGCCTCCCCCGCGCCTAACTCCATCCCATGATCCGCGCGCTTCTCATCCTGCTCCTCCTCACCGCCTGCGGCCGACCGCTGACCGAGAACGAACGCGCCTATCTCGCCACCATCCACGGGCCCACCCTCAACTACGACCGCGTGCGCCTGCATGACGGCGCCCCCACCCGCGCCGTCACCTTCCGCCGCAAACCCCGCCCGCGCACCACTTGCCGCGAGCGTATCCTGCCGCCGCAGGTGGGCGAGACCGTCACCTCGAAACCCGCCGCCGTGGCGCTGTTCAACCATGTGCTCTTCGACAAGGATTGGTACCTCGAGGACTACCTGCCCGATCACCCCGACCGCATCGGGCTGATCGCCGCCATGCTGCTGGCGCATGAGATCACCCATGTCTGGCAATGGCAGAACCGCGAGTTCACCGGCTATTCGCCCCTGCGCGCGGCCTCCGAGCAGTTCACCAGCCCGGACCCCTACCTCTTCGACGTGGATACCAAGCCGCGGTTTCTCGACTTTGGCTATGAGCAACAAGGCTCGATCGTGGAGGAATTCGTTTGCTGCCGCGCGCTCGACCCGCAGGCGCCGCGCACCAAGCGGTTGCATGCGATGCTGTCGGAGGTCATGCCCGTGGCCCCCCTGCCCCAAAGCCGCCCCTATGACGTGGGCCTGCCCTGGGACGGGGCCGAGCTAGAAAACATCTGCGGCTGAGTCAGACCGGCACCAACTGCCCCGCGTCGAGCCGAATTTGCCGGTCCATCCGGGCCGCCAGTTCGAGGTTATGGGTGGCGATCACCGCCGAAAGCCCGGTGCCGCGCACCAGCGCCATCAGCGCGGCAAAGACCTGATCCGAGGTCGAAGGGTCGAGGTTGCCCGTGGGCTCGTCCGCCAGCAGAAGCCGCGGCGCATTGGCCAGGGCGCGGCAGAAGGCCACCCGCTGTTGCTCGCCACCCGACATGGCGGCGGGGCGGTGATCGGCACGCTCGGCAATGCCCACCTGCGTCAGTAGCTCCCGCGCCCGCGCCTCGGCCTCCTTGCGCGCCACGCCATTGGCCAGCTGCGGCAGCACGATGTTTTCCAGCGCCGTGAACTCGGGCAGCAGGTGGTGGAACTGGTAGATGAAGCCCACGTCGGCGCGTCGCACGGCCGTCCGGCGGCGGTCGCTCTGGCCGGTGAGGTCATCGCCCGCGATCTCCACCGTGCCGCTGTCGGCGGTGTCCAAAAGCCCCGCGATATGCAGCAGCGTCGACTTGCCGGCGCCCGAGGGTGCGACCAGCGCGACCACCTCGCCGGGGGCCACCTCAAGGTCGATGCCACGCAGCACCTGCACCTCATTCGGCGCACCGGGGTTGTAGGCCTTGGAAATGCCGCTCAAACGCAAGACGGGATCATTCATAGCGCAGGGCCTCCACCGGGTTCATCCGCGCCGCGCGGCGGGCGGGAAAGATCGTGACGACAAAGGACAGGCCAAGCGACAGCGCCACGGCCGAGAGCACATCGCCCAATTGCAGTTTCGCGGGCAGGAAATAAATGCCGCGGATCGAGGCATCCCAAGCCGTGCCGCCACTGAGATAGTTCACGAAAGCAAAGATTTGGTCGACATAAGTGGCGAAGAGCACCCCCAGCACCACGCCCGCCGCCGTGCCGATGATGCCGGTAAAGGCGCCACAGATGAAGAACACCCGCAGCACCGAGCCCTCACTGAGCCCCATGGTGCGCAGGATGCCGATGTCGCGGCCCTTGTTCTTGACCAGCATGATCAGCCCCGAGACGATGTTCATCGCCGCGATCAGCACCAACACGCTGAGGATCACGAACATCACCCGGTCCTCGATGTCGAGCGCCGAGAGGAAGGAGCCGGAGGCGTCGCGCCACGTCCAGACCTGCGCGCGCTCGCCCGCCGCCTGCATCAGCGCGGGCGCCATGGCGTCCACCCCTTCCGGGTCTTCGACCATGACCTCCAGCTCATCGGCCACGCCCTCGCGGTTGAAAAAGCTCTGCGCCTCGGTGATCGGCAGGTAAACCCGTGTTTTATCAATGTCGTAGCGCCCGGCAGAGAAGATATACACCACCTCATAGGCATTGACGCGCGGGCTGGTGCCAAAGGCGGTCTTTACCCCGTTGGGCGAGATCAGCTTGACGCTATCGCCAACCTGCACGCCCAAGGACTGCGCCACGCCGCTGCCGATGGCCATGCCCTCTTCAAAACGCGTGATGTCACCGAAAGAACGCTCCGAAGGCTGGATGCCGGGGATGGTCATCAGGTCATCCGAAGCGATGCCGAAAACCTCGACGCCCGCATTCGACTGACGGCGGTTGGCCATGACCTGTTGCCGCACCAGCGGGGCCACGCGGGTCACGCCTTCGACGGCTGCCACCCGCTCGGCCATGGCCTCGTAATCGTCGATGGTGCGGTCGATCTGGCCGTTGGGCAGGACCTCCCCCATCGTGTAGACGGTGACATGGGCATTGGCCCCGAGGATCGTATCGACGAACTCGGCGCGGAAGCCTGAGCGGACCGAAAGCGTGGCGATCAGCGCGAAGACCGCCAGCGTGATGCCGATGAGGCTGATCCACGTCATAACGCTGACGCCCCCTTCGGCGCGGCGGGCGCGCAGGTAGCGCCAAGCGATCATCCATTCAAAAGCCGCGAATGGGGCGGTGCGTGTGGGTTTGCTGGCCATGCGGGAAGGCTCCGGTCTGAGGTGCGCGCAACCTGAGGCTTTGCCCCAGCAGGGTCAAGAACGCAATGCCCGGCGGCGGCGGAAGCGCGCGGGCCATGTGGGTAGCCACAGCAACAGGCGGGTGAGACTGGCCCCCGCGATGAACCCCAAAACGGCGAAGAGCCATTCGGCCCGGCTGCGCGGGGCGGTGGGGGCAAAGCCGCGCAGGGCGGCGCGCAAGGCTTCGGCATCCAGGTTACGCCATAGCAGATAGCAACGCAGGAAGGGGCCCGCTGATTGGAGCCTTGGCAATGTGGCCTCAAGCCCCCCTTGCCGTTCGATGTTGCGGCGCAGGTCCAAGCGCCGACGCTCCAGCAGCGCCGATCCGCGCAGCCGCGCCACAGCGTCTTCCCGCACCAGCCCTGCGGCCTGCGCGGCGGCATCAAAATCCGCCACGACTTTGGCGAGGCGCTGCTCTGCCGCCTCCAGTTGAAACACATAGGCCCGGGTGAACCCCGGGCCTTGTGCGGCAATGCCTGCGCTTACGATCCCACCGGCCAATGTCACCGCCCGTAGGATCATCGCGGGCCTCAGACGATACCGGCGTAGATCTTGGCGATCTTCTCAACCGCCTGTTCGGGCGGTAGCTCCTCGCTTTCGCCTGTCCGGCGGCTGGTGAGTTCGACCACACCGTTCTTCAGCCCGCGTGGGCCGACGGTGATGCGCCATGGCAGACCGATGAGGTCCATCGTGGCGAACTTCATCCCCGCCCCGCCCTTGCGGTCGTCATAAAGCGGATCGAGGCCCAGCGCCTTGAGGCTGTTGTAAAGTGCGTCGCAGGCCGCGTCGGCCTCCGCATCGCCCTGTTTGAGGTTTACGATCCCCGCATGGAAAGGCGTCACCCCCTCGGGCCAGATGATGCCCTTGTCATCATGGCTGGCTTCGATGATCGCGCCCAGCAGACGGCTGACGCCGATGCCGTGGCTGCCCATATGCACCGGCACCTGTTTGCCGTCGGGGCCTTGCACCTTGGCGTTCATCGCGTCGGAATATTTGGTGCCGAAGTAGAAGATTTGCCCCACTTCGATGCCGCGGGCGCTGCGCTGGCGTTCTTCCGGTACCTTGGCAAATACCTCCGGATCGTGGGTCTCATCCGTGCGGGCGTAGCGGGAGGTGAACTCCTCCAGCACCGCGCGGCAGGCGTCGTGATCATTGGGGTCGATCTCGCGGTCACCAAAGGTCAGGTCGGTGATCTCGCTGTCATAGAAAACCTCCGACTCGCCCGTTTCGGCCAGCACGAGGAACTCATGCGTGTCATCGCCGCCGATGGGGCCAGAGTCGGCGCGCATTGGGATCGCTTGCAGGCCCATCCGTTCATAGGTGCGCAGGTAGCTGACCAGATGGCGGTTATAGGCGTGCAACGCGTCTTCTTTGGTGAGGTCGAAGTTGTAGCCGTCCTTCATCAGGAACTCACGGCCCCGCATCACGCCGAAACGCGGGCGGATCTCGTCACGGAATTTCCACTGGATGTGGTAGAGCGTCAGCGGCAGGTCCTTATAAGAGCCGACATGGCTGCGGAAGATGTCGGTGATCATCTCTTCGTTGGTGGGACCATAGAGCATGTCGCGGTCTTGCCGGTCGCGGATGCGCAGCATCTCGGGGCCATAGGCGTCATAGCGGCCCGATTCCTTCCACAGGTCCGCCGATTGCAGCGTTGGCATAAGCATCGGGATATGGCCCACGCGCTGCTGCTCTTGGTGCACGATCTCTTCGACCTTGCGCAGCACCTTGTAGCCCAGCGGCAGCCAAGAGTAGATCCCCGCGCTGGATTGCTTGATCATCCCCGCCCGCAGCATCAACCGGTGGCTGACGATCTGCGCCTCGGCAGGGTTTTCCTTCAGCACGGGCAGAAAATATTGGGACAGACGCATGGTGTTTCCTCATTGACGCATTGCCCCCTGACTAGTGCATGTCAAAGGGCGAGACAATCACATCGCTGAGGTCTGGCGGCCCGCCGGGCCAGTTCCACCGCTTGCCCGTTCCGCGCCCCTGACGCGCGCGCCACCCGCAGCCAAGGCTTGAAACGAAACGCCACATGGGCGATGTGATGGCATTCCCTGCCGGAGAGCGCCATGGCCCTGCCAATCAGAGACCAATTGAAGTACTGGGGCATCGCGGCAGCGGTGTTCATGGTGGCGCTGTGGTTCATCGGTGATGTGATGCTGCCCTTCCTGCTGGGCGGGGCGATTGCCTATTTCCTCGACCCCGTGGCCGACCGGTTGGAGCGTTTGGGGCTCAGCCGCACCATGGCCACCGCCGTCATCACCGTGGTCGCGCTTTTGGTCTTCGTGCTGATGGCGCTTTTGGTCATCCCGACGCTGGTCAATCAGACCGTGAACTTGATCGAGACCGCCCCCAAGCTGACCCGCAATTTCACCGATTTCATCACTGATCGCTTCCCGTCGATTCTGGACGACGATTCGACCCTGCGCACCTCGCTGACGACGCTGGGGACCACCATTCAGGAACGCGGTGGGCAATTGCTGCAAACCGCGCTGGCCTCCTTTGCCTCGCTGATCAACGTCCTGCTCTTGTTCGTCATCGTCCCCGTGGTCGCGGTTTACCTGCTGCTCGATTGGGACCGTATGGTCGCCGCCGTTGACCGGCTGCTGCCGCGTGACCATGCCCCGACGATTCGCCAATTGGCACGCGAGATTGACGCGACGCTGGCCTCTTTCGTGCGCGGCATGGGCACGGTTTGCCTGATCCTCGGCACCTATTACGCCGTGGCTTTGATGCTGGTGGGGCTGCAATTCGGCCTCGTCGTCGGCTTTGTCGCGGGGCTGGTGACCTTCATCCCCTACCTCGGCGCTTTAATCGGCGGGGCACTGGCGATCGGTCTGGCGCTGTTCCAATTCTGGGGGGATTGGCTATCCATCGGTCTCGTCGCGGGGATCTTCGTGCTGGGCCAAGTGGTCGAGGGCAACCTGCTGACACCAAAACTCGTGGGCAATTCGGTCGGGCTGCACCCGGTCTGGCTGCTGCTGGCACTGTCCGTCTTCGGCACGCTTTTCGGCTTCGTGGGTCTGCTGGTCGCGGTGCCCGTGGCCGCCGCCATCGGCGTGATCGCGCGTTTCGCCACGGCGCGCTACCGCGAGA
Organism: Sulfitobacter sp. 1A12779; assembly: GCF_043557315.1. Taxonomy (NCBI): domain Bacteria; kingdom Pseudomonadati; phylum Pseudomonadota; class Alphaproteobacteria; order Rhodobacterales; family Roseobacteraceae; genus Sulfitobacter; species Sulfitobacter sp. 1A12779. Next base: position 211,163 of record NZ_JBIFFU010000002.1, on the reverse strand, counting down.
GCGTGCTCTACAAAGGCCGCGAGCCTGAAACGACCGTCGACGAGGACATCCGCTAACATGGCCCACCAACTCGGGTTGAACCTGCCCAGCCGAACGGCTCTGGGCCGCGACGCTTTCTTTGTCGCCCCCTCCAACGCCATGGCTATGGCGATGATCGACGGCTGGCGCGGTTGGGCGGGCGGCAAGCTGGCGCTGACCGGGCCGCAAGGCTCGGGCAAGACGCATCTGACGCATGTTTGGGCAGACCTTTCGGGCGCGCGGATCATCAGCGCGGCGGACCTGCTGGAGGCCGACATTCCCGCCCTTGCCCGTGGCCCCGTGGCCGTGGAGGACGTGCATCTGATCGCCGGAGACGCGGCGGCGCAAACGGCGCTGTTCCATCTGCACAACCTCGTGCTGGCCGAAGGTCAGGCGCTGCTGCTCACCGGCACCGGGCCGGTGGCGCATTGGGGCCTTACGCTGCCCGATCTGGTCAGCCGGATGCGCGGCGCCACGATGGTCGAGATGGAGGCGCCAGACGATGCGCTGCTCTCGGCCCTGCTGGTCAAACTGCTGGCCGACCGGCAACTGACGCCCAAGCCGGAGCTGATCAACTACCTCATGACCCGAATGGACCGGTCCTTTGCCGCTGCCATCGCGCTGGTCGACCGGCTGGATGCCGCCAGCCTTGCGCAGAAGCGCCCCCTGACCCGCGCACTGGCCGCGCAGGTGCTGGACATCGCCCCGCCTCGCGCGTGATACTGGAATAATTAACGCAAGCCTTCGCAAACCCGTTACATTCCAATGTCATGAGGCCCGCATGACCCAAGCCGATTTCCTGCAAGCGCCCTTTCCGCCCGCCACCGATCTGCCCGATCTCGACACCGCCGGGCCGGGCCGGTTCTTTAACCGTGAGTTGAGCTGGCTCGACTTTAACTGGCGCGTACTGGAAGAGGCCGAGAACCCGCGCGTGCCACTTTTGGAGCGGCTGCGCTTCCTGTCGATCTCGGCCACCAATCTGGACGAATTCTATACCGTGCGCGTGGCGGGCCTGCGCGAGCTTGCGCAGGCGGGCAACACCACCGCCGCCGCCGATGGGCTGAGCCCCGGTGAGCAACTGGTGTTGATCAACGAAGACGCGCGCAACCTGATGATGTCCCAGCAACGGGTGCTGGTCGACCTCATGGCCGAGATGGACGCGCAGAACATCATGCTGGAGCGCACCGCCGACCTGACCGAGGCCGATCACAAACATCTCGAAGGGGTCTTCCTCAACCAAGTCTTTGCCGTGCTCTCGCCGCTGGCGATCGACCCCGCGCACCCCTTCCCCTTCATTCCCAACACTGGCTACGCGCTGGCGCTGCAACTGGAACGCACCCGCGACAAACGCCCGCTACAGGCGCTGCTGCCGATCCCGGCGCAGATCGACCGTTTCGTGCCTCTGCCCGCCCCCGATGGCTGCCTGCGCTACCTGCCGCTCGAAGATCTGCTGATCATCAATATCCCTAACCTCTTTCCGGGCTACAAACTCAAGGCGCATTTCGAATTCCGCGTGCTGCGCGACAGCGATCTTGAGGTCGAGGACGAGGCCGAAGACCTCGTACGGGAATTTGAGGTCGCGTTGAAACGCCGCCGCCGGGGCGAGGTCGTGCGCCTGACCCATTCCGCCGGCGCGCCGGAAAAGCTGAAATCCGTCGTCATGCGCGAGCTTTGCGTGCGCCCGCAAGACGTGATCGAGATCGACGGCATGTTGGGCATCGCCGACCTGTCGAAACTGGTGACCGACGCCCGGCCAGACCTGCTCTGGCCGCAGTTTACCCCCCGCGTGCCTGAGCGGGTCAGCGACCATGACGGCGATATGTTCGCGGCGATCCGGCAGAAAGACATGCTGCTGCACCACCCTTACGAGACCTTCGACATGGTGGTGCGTTTCCTTGCCCAAGCGGCGCGCGACCCGGATGTGGTGGCGATCAAACAGACGCTCTACCGCACCTCGCGCGACAGCCCCATTGTCAGCGCGCTTTGCGAAGCGGCGGAGGATGGCAAATCGGTCACCGCGCTGGTCGAGCTGAAGGCCCGCTTTGATGAGGCCGCCAACATCCGCCAATCGCGCCGGTTGGAGCGGGCGGGCGCGCATGTGGTCTACGGTTTTCTCGACCTCAAGACCCACGCCAAGATCTCGACCGTGGTGCGCCGCGAGGGCGATCAATTGGTGACCTATACCCACTACGGCACCGGCAACTACCACCCGATCACCGCGCGGATTTATACGGACCTGTCGCTCTTTACCTGCGACTCGAGCCTTGGGCGCGATGCGACGAAAGTGTTCAATTTCCTGTCGGGCTATGCCCCGCCAGAGCAGTTGGAGAACCTCGCCATCTCCCCCACGACGCTGAAGCCGCGCCTGCTTGAGATGATCCGGGCCGAGGCCGAACATGCCCGGGCGGGACGCCCCGCCGTGATCTGGGCCAAGATGAACGCGCTGATCGACGCCGAGGTGATCGACGCGCTGTATGACGCGAGCCAAGCCGGGGTGGAAATCAGCCTCGTCATTCGCGGCATCTGTGGGCTGCGCCCCGGGGTGAAGGGGCTGTCGGACAACATCCGCGTCAAATCCATCATCGGGCGCTTTTTGGAGCACAGCCGCATCGTCTGCTTCGGCAACGGTCACGGGCTGCCGCATAAAAAGGCGCGGGTCTTCATGTCTTCTGCCGATTGGATGGGCCGCAACCTGAACCGCCGGGTCGAGACGCTGGTCGAGATCGAAAACCCCACCGTCAAGGCGCAGATCACCAGCCAGATCATGGCGGCCAATCTGGCTGACGTGGCGCAGAGCTGGGTCATGGGGCCGGATGGAAAATTCACCCGCCCGGCGATCCCCGAAGGCACTTTCGCCTTCAACTGCCACCGCTTTTTCATGGAAAACCCCTCGCTTTCGGGCCGGGGCAGCGCCGGGGCCTCGGATGTGCCCAAGCTGACCCATACCGAGGATTGACCTTGCAAGCCCCCTTTGGCAATTGACCTCACCGCCCCCCTGCGCCAATTATCCAGTGAAACGGATGGCCCGCAGGAGCATTGATGGCAGACCAGACCGACCCTTCCCGAGCCGCCCCCGTCCCTGAGACGGGTGTGGCGGAACTGGGCCTTTTCGGAAAACCCTTGTTTCAGGATCCGGGCGCGCGGGCGCTGGCCCGCGTGGGCGTGGTGGATGTGGGGTCGAACTCCGTCCGGCTGGTGGTCTTTGACGGCGCGGCGCGCTCTCCGGCCTATTTCTACAACGAAAAGATCATGTGCGCCTTGGGCGCGGGCATGGCCGAGACCGGGCATCTGTCGCCCGAAGGCCGCGCCCGCGCGCTCTCGGCCCTGCGGCGGTTCAGCAAATTGGCCGATGGCATGGGCCTGTCGGAGCTTACCGTCGTCGCCACGGCGGCGGTGCGCGATGCCAGCGACGGGCGCGCCTTCTGCGCCGATGTGCTGCGCGAGACCGGGTTGCGCATCTGGGTGATCGACGGCGAGGAAGAGGCGCGGCTCTCGGCGCAAGGGGTGCTTTTGGGCTGGCCCGGCGCTTACGGTCTTGTCTGCGACATCGGCGGCTCTTCGATGGAGCTTGCCGAAATCTCGGGCGGGCGCGTCGGGCGGCGGGTCACCTCGCAGCTTGGCCCCCTCAAGCTGCGCGACCTCAAGGGCGGGGCCAAGGGGCGGCGCGCGCATATCAAAGAGGTGATCACCGGGCTTCAGGAAAAAATGGGCAGCCAGCGTGACCGGCTGTTCCTTGTGGGCGGCTCATGGCGGGCAATCGCGCGGATCGACATGTACCGCCGGGGCTATCCGCTGCATGTGCTGCATGAATACCGCATGACCGTGACCTCGGTTCGGGAAACGGTGAAGTTCATCCAAACTTCCGACCTTGAGGAATTGCGCAATGCCTGCGGCGTCTCTTCCAGCCGGATGTCGCTGGTGCCCTACGCCGCCGAGGTGCTGAGCCGTCTGGTCAAAACCTTCCGGCCCAAGGACATCGCCATCTCCAGCTACGGCATCCGCGAAGGCATGCTCTATGAGCAGATGCCGCAGCGCCTGCGCGACCGTGATCCACTGATCGAAGCCTGCTATTTCGCCGAGGCCAAAGACGCGCGGATGCCCGGTTTCGGCAAGGTGCTTTATAACTTCATCCTGCCGCTCTACCGCTCTGCCCCCCACGCCCGTAGGCGTTTGGTCAAAGCGGCCTGCCTTTTGCATGATGTCAGTTGGCGCGCGCATCCCGATTACCGGGCCGAGACCTGTTTCGACAATGCCACCCGCGCCAACCTCGGCGGGCTGAAACACGCCGAACGCATCTACCTCGGGCTGGCCCTGTTGCACCGCTATTCCAACAAGCGTGAGAACACCCGTTTCGAAGACCTCTATGAGATGGTCGATGAAAAGACCCGGTTGGAGGCCGAGATCCTCGGCAAGGCCATGCGCTTTGGCGCAATGCTCTGGATGGACAAGGGCGAACAGCGCGGCGAATTGCGCTGGTTCCCCAAGAAAAAGCAATTGGAACTGTGGCTCACACCCGACATGGTGCCGCTTTTCGGAGAGGTCGCAGAGGCGCGGCTGAACTCACTCGCCAAATCGCTTGAGGCAGAGGTGCATGTTCGGACCGGCAAACGCGCCGCGCGTTAAAGCTCGATCTGCGGCGCGGGTTCGGTTGGGGTCTCTGGCGGGACCATCGGGTGATCGGGCTTGCGGCGGATGATGATATCGCCGTTGGGCTGCATCTCGGGCGCTTGATAGGCGCTCCAATCCTCGACCTCGTCCAAAAGCTCCGTAAGCTTCGGCCCCATCTCCCGCGCGAAATCGCGCAGCGCGGGGCGCATGGCCTCGGTGAACCCTTCAAACCCCTCCATGACCGGGCCCATCTCATCCATGATCCCGTCCATGAACATCTGCGCGCCGCGCTCCATCAGGCCGAGACCGCGTTCTTGGGATTCTTCCTGCGCATGGGCTGCGAGGGGCAGCACCGTACAAAGGGCGATAAGGGGCATGAAGCGTGTCATGGGATTGAGGTAGGCGGCGCAGCGCGCATGTCCAGTCTTACGCCACGCCGCTGGCAGCCCCCCGCCTAAAGATCGACATCCAGCGTGACGGGAAAGTGATCCGAGGCGGCCAGCAGCGCGTCACGCAGGGCGACGTCTTGCCAGCAGGCCGGGTCATCCATCGGGTGCCAAATCCGCCAGCGGGCCGCAGGGGCGGCGATCTGCGGGCTGACCATGATGTAGTCCAGCAGCGCCTGAAGATAGCGTTCCTCCGGCGCGATCCAGAAACGCGCGCTGGTCGGCGCGGCCCCCAAACGGCGGCTGAGCGCCTGTTTGGCATGGGGGTCGAACAGCGCCGCCGCCCCCTGCCCCAGCACGATCTCGACCGAGGACCGCCCGAAGAGGCTTTCGAATTCATCCAGCCCCGGCCCGTCGTTCAGATCGCCCAAGACCATCACGGGCCGTTCCGCCGCCAAATGCATGTCGATCCGCCGCCTCAGCCAGATCGCCTGTGCCAATTGTTTGCGCCGGTTGGCGATGGCGATGCGCAGCACATCGGCCTCGGACTTCGCCCCATGGGGCGCTTTGGATTTGAGATGCGCGCCGATCATCTGAAAGGCGAAACCGGCCTTCGTGGTGACCTCCAACTCCAAGGGCGGTTTGGAAAAGACCACCGCGTCTTCCGTCGCATCCACGTCAAGGTCGATCCGCAGCGCCTGGTCAAAGCGCGGGGCATTGGTGGCACCCTGAGGTACATGGCGGGCGCTGAGCTTGTCAGGATCATAGAGCAGCGCGATCTCTTGCTCGGTGTCGTTGGAAAATCCCATGACAGCGGCCCGCATGCGCAGGGAAAACCGCGCGGCAAATTGCTCAAGCGCCGCCACGGTGGATTGCCGCCGCCCGTGGTTCGGCGCTTCGATCACCATGACCGCATCGGCATCTAGCGCGCTGAACACTTGGCCCAAAGCCGCCGTCTGCTGGGCACGGGTCACCCCGTGCCGCCCGGCCCAAGCGTCATCGTCGTAAAGCCGGTTGTCATTGTCAAAAAGGCTCGCAAACCACTCAACATTGTAGGTCGCGATGCGCATCAAGCGTGTTTGCCCGAGAGCGTTTCCCACGCGCGGTTGATGTCGATCATGCGTTTCTCGGCCATCTTGATCGCCTCTTGCGGCAAGCCCCGCGCCACCAGCGCGTCGGGATGGTTCTCGCGCACCAGCCGCCGCCAGGCGCGGCGGGCCTCTTCCAACGTCGCATTGGGGCCGATGCCCAAAACCGTGCGCGGCAGGGGCGAGCTATCCGGCACGAAACGCGCTTTGAGCGAGGCGAAAGCCTCTTCATCCATGCCGAAAATCGCGGCCACATCCTCAAGAAAGGCGTTTTCGTTGGGGTGGTAGATGCCATCGGCCATCGCGATGTGAAACAGCCCCTCCATCAGGTCATGCAGGGTCTGGGGCTGGTCACTGAACATCCGCGCGATGCGGCGGGCGTAATCCTCGAAACCGGTCACGTCTTGGCGGGCGAGGTTAAAGACCCGCGCCGCCCCTTCCTGATCCGCTTCGGCGATCTGGAACACTTCGCGAAAGGCGGTCACCTCATCGCGGGTCACCAGCCCATCGGCCTTGGCCATCTTGGCGCCAAGCGCGATCACCGCGATGGTAAAGGCCACCGAGCGCTCGGGCGGGCTGCGCAGCCGGTCAAAGACAGCCGACAGCCCCTCGCCCGCGGTGAGGGCTGACAGAGCTTCGGAGATGCGCGTCCAGATCGACATGGGCTGACCCTTTGGTATTCGGCCCCCAGCTTAACCGCTGGCATCGGGGAAGTCAGGATGCAGTCAGCGTTTTTTGCATCAAGATGAGATCGAGCCATCGCCCATGTTTACGCCCCACCTCGGGCATCCGCCCGACCTGCGCAAAGCCAAGTCTTTCATGGAACGTCACAGCGCCGGGATTGGCGCTGCTGATCGCGGCGACCATGGTATGACGGCCCTGCGCCGCTGCCGCCTCTATGGCCTGTGTCATCAGGTCGTGGCCCAGCCCCCGCCCCTGCGCCGCCTCGGACAGAACGATGCTATGCTCCACCGTCGCCGCATAGCCCGGCCCGCCGCGAAAGCTGCCATAGGTGACAAAGCCCAGCACCGCGCCCTCCCCTTCGGCCACCCAAAAGGCATTGGCGCGGGCGGCGATCAGCGCTGCGATCTCCTCCGGCGTCTTTTCGTCGGTCGTGAAGGTCGACAGGCTGTCGCGGATCATAGCGTTCCACAGCGCCGCCACGGCGGCGGCATCCTGCGCCGTAGCCGCGCGGATCACGCCGCCCCTCAGGGCGGCGCTTCCTTCCCCTTGCATCACTTCCGCGTCTCGCGGATCAGCTTCAGGATGTCCTGCGCGGCGGTCGGGATATTGGTGCCCGGCCCAAAGATCGCCTTCACGCCCGCGTCTTGCAGGAACTTGTAGTCCTGCTGCGGGATCACCCCGCCGCAGATCACGAGGATATCCTCCGCCCCCGCATCCTTCAGCGCCTGAATAAGCTGCGGCGCCAGCGTCTTGTGCCCCGCCGCTTGGCTCGAGATGCCGATGACATGCACGTCGTTGTCCACGGCGTCCTGCGCGGCCTCCGCAGGGGTCTGGAACAACGGGCCCACGTCCACGTCAAAGCCGATGTCGGCAAAGGCGGTGGCGATCACCTTGGCACCGCGGTCGTGGCCGTCCTGACCCATCTTGACCACCAACATACGCGGGCGACGGCCCTCGGCCTCGGCGAACTCATCGACCGATTTCTGAATGTCGGCAAAGCCCGCGTCGCCCTCATAGGCCGCGCCATAGACACCCGAGAGTGTCTTGACCTCGGCCCGGTGCCGTCCGAATTCCTTTTCCATCGCCATGCTGATTTCCCCCACTGTGGCGCGTGCGCGCGCGGCCTCGACCGCGGCGTCGAGCAGGTTGCCGCCCTCGGCCGCCCGCCGTGTCAGTTCCGCCAAGGCGGCGGTGCAGGCCTCTTCGTCGCGCTCGGCGCGGATGCGCTCCAGACGCGCCACCTGTCCTGCGCGCACCTTGACGTTGTCGACGTCGAGAATGTCGATCGGCTCTTCCTTGTCGCGGCGGTACTTGTTGACGCCGACGATCACCTCGGTGCCGCGGTCGATGCCCGCCTGACGCTGGGCCGCGGCTTCCTCGATGCGGAGTTTCGGCATGCCCGAGGCCACGGCCTTGGTCATGCCGCCCATCTCCTCGACCTCTTCGATCAGCTTCCACGCCGCTTCGGCCAAATCGGCGGTCAGTTTCTCGACGTAGTAGCTGCCCGCCAGCGGGTCGACGACATTGGTGATGCCGGTCTCTTCCTGCAAGATCAGCTGGGTGTTCCGGGCAATGCGCGCCGAATGGTCGGTGGGCAGGCCGATGGCCTCATCCAGCGAATTGGTGTGCAGCGACTGGGTGCCACCCAGCACCGCCGAAAGCGCCTCGTAGGCCGTACGGACTACGTTGTTGTAAGGGTCCTGCTCGGCAAGGCTCACGCCCGAGGTCTGGCAGTGGGTGCGCAACATCGAGGACTTGGGGTTCTTCGGCTCGAACTCCTCCATCACCCGCGACCAGAGCAGACGTGCGGCGCGCAGCTTGGCGGCCTCCATGAAGAAGTTCATGCCGATGGCAAAGAAGAACGACAGACGCGGCGCGAAGCGGTCCACGTCCATACCCGCCGCAATCGCCGTGCGCACATATTCGCGCCCATCGGCGATGGTGAAGGCCAGTTCCTGCACGAGGTTCGCCCCCGCCTCCTGCATGTGGTAGCCAGAGATTGAGATCGAGTTGAACTTGGGCATGTGGTCCGAGGTATATTCGATGATGTCCCCGATGATCCGCATCGACGGTTCCGGCGGGTAGACATAGGTGTTGCGCACCATGAATTCCTTGAGGATGTCGTTCTGGATCGTGCCCGAAAGCTTGGCCCGGTCGTGGCCCTGCTCTTCGCCCGCGACGATGAAATTAGCGAGGATCGGGATCACCGCGCCGTTCATCGTCATGGAGACCGACACCTGATCGAGCGGGATGCCGTCGAAGAGGATCTTCATGTCCTCGACCGAGTCGATGGCCACGCCCGCCTTGCCAACATCGCCCTCCACGCGGGGGTGGTCACTGTCATAGCCCCGGTGCGTCGCCAGATCGAAGGCGACGGAGACACCCTGCTGGCCTGCCGCCAAGGCACGGCGGTAAAAGGCGTTGGATTCCTCCGCCGTGGAGAAGCCCGCATATTGCCGGATCGTCCAAGGGCGGCCCGCATACATCGTGGCCTTCACGCCGCGCGTAAACGGCGCCTCGCCGGGGATGCTGCCGAGATGCTCCAGCCCGTCCACGTCCTCGGCGGTGTAGAGCGGCTGGACGTCGATCCCCTCCAGCGTCTTCCACGTCAGATCGTCAAGGCTGCGCCCACGCAATTCGCCGGTAGCCAGTTCCTGCCAACGCGCCTTCGCGTCCTTTTGGTCGGATGTCATATGCTTGTCCTTCTCCCTTAGCGCCCGGCGGCAGGCATCGGCCTGCGCGACTGGGGCGGCTGAATTGTCAAAGGCCGCGCCCCTAGGGGGATAAATACCCCCTGCGGCGCTTTGCCCTTCGCAAACTGGCACAGGCCCCCTATATTTGAGGGGACAGGAGCCTTGATGAAACGTTTGATCTCACTAGTTTTTGCAGGATTGATGACCACGGCGGCCATGGCCCAAGGGGCCGATGCCCCGGTGGAGGAGCCATTGTTCCTGCCTGCCGATATGGCCGATCTCAGCACCTTCCAATGGACCAAGCGGCCCGTGCTGGTCTTTGCCAATTCCGAGAATGACCCCGCCTTCGTCGCGCAGATGGAATACCTCCGCGAGCGCGAGGACGAGTTGCGCCTGCGCGATGTCGTCGTGCTGACCGATACCGACCCCGCCGCGCAGAGCCCGCTGCGCCTGCGGATGCGCCCGCGTGGTTTCATGCTGGTGCTGGTCGACAAGGAAGGCCAGATCGAACTGCGCAAACCCTTCCCTTGGGACGTGCGCGAGATCACCCGCAGCATCGACAAGATGCCGCTGAGGCAGCGAGAGATCAGAGAGGCGAAGGAGCGCGGCGTCAACCGCTGATGCCCCGCGCCCTGCCCGCCCTGATCGCCCGCGCGTCGCACCCTATTCGAACTCCATGATCACATCGTCCACCGCAAGGCTGTCGCCCGCACCGGCGTTGACCTTGTTGACGACGCCCTTCTTCTCAGCGCGCAGGATGTTTTCCATCTTCATCGCCTCGATGGTGCAGAGCGCTTGGCCCTCCTGAACCTCGTCGCCCACTTCGACGTCGAGCTTCACCACCAGACCCGGCATCGGGCAGAGCAGCATCTTCGACGTGTCAGGCGGCAGCTTTTCGGGCATCAGGGCCGCCAGTTCCGCCTGACGCGGCGTGCGGACATGGACCTTCAGGTCCGCGCCGCGGGTACGGATGCGGAAGCCGCCGGAGATTTTGCCGACCTTCAGCACCAAAGGCGCGCCATCGACGGTCATCTCGGCCAGTTGGTCGCCCGGGGTCCAATCGCCGCTGACACGCATTTCGCTGCCATCAGAGAAAGCCACCGTCGCCCCTTCGGGATCGGCCTTGGTGACCACATCAAAGTTCTCACCCTGAAGCTTCACGTTCCAATCGCTGCCGACTTTGCGCTCGTGGTTGTCCATCCGGCCCGAAACGCGGGCGCGGCGGATTTCGCCAACGCGGTGCATGGCGGCACAGGCGGCGGCGATGCGGCGCAGCTCGCTCTCCGGCAGGGTCACGCCTTCGAAACCATCGGGATATTCCTCGGCGATGAAGGCGGTGGTCATCTCGCCCGAGACGAACTTGGGGTGATCCATCACCGCGCTGAGGAACGGCAGGTTGTGCCCGATGCCCTCGACCTCGAAACTGTCGAGCGCCACGCGCATCTTCTCGATCGCCTCGGCGCGCGTCGGCGCCCATGTGCAGAGCTTGGCGATCATAGGGTCGTAATACATCGAGATCTCGCCGCCCTCGTAGACGCCAGTATCGTTGCGCACGGCCATGTCACCGGCGGGCGCGTCGCCCTGCCAAGTGCCCTGCTCCAGAAGCGGCCCCGCGGCCACTTCCTGCGGCGGGCGGTAGCGGGTCAAGCGACCGATGGAGGGCAGGAAGCCGCGGTAGGGGTCCTCGGCGTAAAGCCGGTTCTCGATGGCCCAGCCGGTCAGGGTCACGTCGTCTTGGGTGATCGACAGCTTCTCGCCATTGGCCACGCGGATCATCTGCTCCACCAGATCGACGCCGGTGATCAACTCCGTCACCGGGTGCTCCACCTGAAGGCGGGTGTTCATCTCAAGGAAGTAGAAATTCTTGTCGCCGTCGACGATGAATTCCACGGTGCCCGCGCTGGTGTAGCCCACGGCCTGCGCCAGAGCGACAGCCTGTTCGCCCATCGCGCGGCGGGTCTCTTCGTCAAGGAAGGGGCTCGGCGCCTCTTCAACCACCTTCTGGTTGCGGCGCTGGATCGAGCATTCGCGCTCCCCCAGATAGATGCCATTGCCATGAGCATCGCAAAGCACCTGAATTTCGATGTGGCGCGGCTGCGTCACGAATTTCTCAATGAAGATCCGGTCATCGCCGAAGGAATTCGCGGCCTCGTTCTTGGACGATTGGAAACCCTCGCGCGCTTCCTCGTCGTTCCAAGCGATCCGCATACCCTTGCCACCACCGCCGGCGGAGGCCTTAAGCATCACCGGGTAGCCGATGTCATTGGAGATCTTCACCGCTTCCTCGGCGTCTTCGATCAGCCCCATATAGCCCGGCACGGTCGAAACCCCGGCCTCTTTGGCGATCTTCTTGGAGGTGATCTTGTCGCCCATCTTCTCGATGGCCCCTTTCGGTGGGCCGACGAAGGCCACGCCAGCGGCGTCGAGCGCTTCGGCGAACTTGCTGTTTTCGCTCAAGAAACCATAGCCCGGATGCACCGCCTGCGCGCCCGATTGCTTGATCGCCTCCATAACCTTGTCGATGACGATATAGGACTGGTTCGCCGGGGGCGGGCCGATGTGAATGGCCTCATCCGCCATTTCCACATGCAACGCCTGCGCGTCTGCATCGGAATAGATCGCCACGGTGGTCAGTCCCATTTTCTTGGCGGTCTTGATCACGCGGCAGGCGATTTCGCCCCGGTTGGCAATGAGGATCTTGTCAAACATCAGCAGTTCCTTTGACGGTGACAGGCCACGCAAAATGCCGCGTCAGCCGGGGCTGCGCGGGTGCCTGTAGGGGTAAAGATGAAAGGGAGGCCGCCCTGACCGCGCGGATGGCGGGCAAAGCGGCTATTGTAGCTGGATCAGTTACATTTGCCGGGGTTGAGCTGGCAGTAACCGACGTTGGCTGCAGCGCCGATGGCTGCGCCCTGCGCCAGAGACCCGCCTGTGACGGCTGCCGCACCTGCGCCGACGGCTGCGCCGCCCAAACCTTGTTCGCCGATGTTGTCGCCGCATGCGGCCAGACCGGCTGTCGCGCCAAGCGCGAGAATGATGTTACGAATGGACATGTGCCTGTTCCTTCACTGCTATCTACTATCCGACCAACGCCCTGCCGTTTGACAAGTTCCCGGACGTTTTTTCGGTCTGCTGCCCTGTGACGCAAAAACCACCCTTTCGAAAAGTCGGACAGCCCCGCACAAGCGCGCGACTGCCCGATAGGGGAAGGGGTATGGTCTTCATGTCCAGCGGCACGAAGGACAAATGATGTGCCGCCAGCCATGGCAAGCTTGGCCCACGCCGCCAGCGGTGCCAAGCCTGCGCCAGTCCCGGACGGAACTTCGGCAAAGCCATGCTGATCTGTGAACAGGCGCGGCGACATCATGCCGATCAATCCTCGAAAGCTTCGGGAAATGCGGCGCGGGCTGCAGGCACGTCAAGCACCAGCAGCGCTTCGTAATCGGCAGGGTCGAAAGGATCGGTCGCGGGCAGAACCTCACGGCCAAAGAGCCAAGACAGACGTCCCGCATCCAGATTGCCCCGCTCAAAAGGATGTTCGCCAAAGGCTTCCCAAAGGGCTTTGACAAAGGCGGTATCGGCGCGACGATCCGGGGCGCGGCGATCGGGACGACGTTCACGCCGGGTGATGGGCGTGACCCCTTTGGGGTTCGGACGGCGAATGGTGAATTGGAAATCGGTGCCGGGCAGACGCCCGGGGAACCCGCGGTGTTTTAGCATATAGGCGGGCATCAGACACCCCTCCCGGTTGCAGGGGTGGCTGGGATCAGGGCAGGCGCAAACGCCTGCCCTGCAACGGCATTACTTGTACTTGCCGGTGTAGACGGGCTCAACCGAGATGGGCTCGGGCTCGACCACGACAAACTCTTCTTCTTGCTGCGCGCAGGCCGAAACCGCTGCAACGAAACCGATGGCTGCCAGCAACTTGATGCTCTTGGACATGGATATCTCCTATTAATGTTAAATGAACCTGACACGACAACACGCCGGCCAAGCCCGGGTTCTGAGGTAAGGGATACGTGGGTATTCCTTGACCGCATCATATGCGATTCACATGGCAATGGATACGGTTGCAAGTGCAATCGGTCGCGTTGTGACTCCAAAGCATCATTCCAATCCGAGGATCGGCGGATTCTTGCAAGATATTGCCTGTGCATCACAAACCCTCCCAAATGCAGGTGTCATCCTGCGCCCGGAAAGCTTCGAAATACTGGGTCGCCTCGGGGTCGGCCGCGCCGAATTCCACCGGACGGTCGGCGAGGGAGACGACGATCACCTGCCCCGCCAGCGCATGTTCAGTCATGTAAGGAAGTGCGACGACCGCGCAGAGATGCTCCATATCCGGAGCGGCGCGGTCATAGGCGATGGCCCCCGGCCCTTTGGCAATCTGCGGGGCGATAAAACGGAAGCGAAGCCAAGTTTCACCGCCGAGCTCCTCGACCAAGACCTCTTGAAGGTCAACAGCTTGCCCAGAGGGGACATCAATGGCCCGCGCGGGGCCTCCAAGCCCGACCGCCAGCAGGGCTGGCAGCCATGCCCGGCGCAGAAGAGCGCCTAGTGGTTGCGCAGCACATCGATCAGCGCGCCCTTGTCCATGTCCGAGCGCCCTTCGATCCCGAGCTCCTGCGCCCGGTCGTAGAGATCGTCCTTGGTCCAATCCTCGTAGGGCGGCTGTTTGCCCCCCTTCTGGCTGGGATGCTGGCTGTCGTTGGCCTGAGCGTTGGCGATCCGGGCGGCTTTCTCCTTGCTCGCCCCATCCTCGCGCAGGGACTTGTAGGTCTCTTCGTCCTTGATGGATGAATTCGGCATGATCCGGTCCTCCTTTGCAAGGAAAACCACCCAGCCCGCCGAGGGTTCCGCGCGCGGCCCTCGTGGGATCGGTATTTGAGAAAGGATGAAGCTGCATGATGGCGCTCAGAGCGGGATGTTGTCGTGTTTCTTCCACGGGGTCTGCACTTTTTTGTTGCGCAGAGAGGCGAAGGCGCGGGCGACCCGTTTGCGGGTAGAGCGCGGCTGGATCACCTCGTCGATGAAGCCACGTTCGGCGGCGACGAAAGGATTGGCGAAACGATCCTCGTAATCCTTGGTGTGTTTGGCGATCTTTTCGGGGTCGTTCAGATCCTTGCGGTGAATGATCTCGGTCGCGCCTTTGGCGCCCATCACGGCGACTTCGGCGGTGGGCCAAGCGTAGTTGAAATCCGAGCGCAGGTGCTTTGAGGCCATCACGTCATAGGCGCCGCCATAGGCTTTGCGCGTGATGACGGTGACCATCGGCACGGTCGCTTCGCCATAGGCGAAGAGCAGTTTCGCGCCGTGTTTGATGACACCGCCGAATTCCTGACCGGTGCCGGGCAGGAAGCCGGGCACGTCCACCAGCGTGAGGATCGGAATTTCGAAGGCATCGCAGAAACGCACGAAACGCGCCGCCTTGCGCGAGCTGTCGATGTCGAGGCAGCCGGCCAGCACCATCGGTTGGTTGGCCACCACGCCGACGGTACGCCCCTCAAGGCGGATGAAACCGGTGATGATGTTCTTGGCGAATTCCTCTTGGATTTCGTAGAAGTCGCCCTCATCCGCCAGCTTGAGGATCAATTCCTTCATATCATAGGGGGTATTGGCGTTCGACGGCACCAGCGTGTCGAGCGAGGGCTCGATCCGGTTGGGATCGTCGAAGAAGGGGCGGACCGGCGGTTTCTCGCGGTTGTTGGCGGGCAGCAGATCGACGAGGCGGCGCACCTCGGCCAATGCCTCGACATCGTTCTCGAAGGCCGCGTCGGCGACGGAGGATTTGCGCGTGTGGGTCGTGGCGCCGCCCAGCTCTTCGGCGGTGACGACTTCGTTGGTGACGGTTTTCACCACGTCCGGACCGGTGACGAACATATAAGAGCTGTCTTTGACCATGAAGATGAAGTCGGTCATCGCGGGCGAATAGACCGCCCCGCCCGCGCAGGGGCCCATGATGACGCTGATCTGGGGGATCACGCCGGAGGCTTCGATGTTGCGCTGGAAGACCTCGGCGTAGCCTGCAAGGCTTGCCACACCTTCTTGGATGCGCGCGCCGCCGGAATCGTTGATGCCGATCACCGGCGCGCCGTTTTGCACTGCCATATCCATGATCTTGCAGATTTTCTGAGCATGGGTTTCAGATAGGGAGCCGCCGAAGACGGTGAAATCCTGACTGAAGACATAGACGAGGCGGCCATTGATCGTGCCCCAGCCGGTGACCACGCCATCGCCCGCGGGCTTTTGATCCTGCATGCCGAAATCGGTGCAGCGGTGGGTGACGAACATGTCGAATTCCTCGAAGGAGCCTTCGTCGAGCAGCAGATCGACACGCTCCCGCGCGGTGAGCTTGCCGCGGCCGTGCTGCGCATCGATCCGTGCCTGACCGCCGCCCAAACGCGCATCTTCGCGACGCCGCTCCAGTTGTTCGAGAATGTCTTTCATGACGCACCCCTATTGTGATTTCGACCAGTCTACCGGAGGAGCGCAACTGACCAAAGCGCAATTTTGCAAATTTGCAAAATCAATACAGGCGCGGCGAAGCAAAATGAAAAGTTGCAAAACAATCTAGTTAACATGGACATTTCCCATACCCGCGACTACTTGCATTTGCATGAGCGATATCCCCCGGGTCCGGTATTTAGACCGGACGACCCCGCCCCATATTTCAACGCTGATCCTGCTGGCCGGGCTTTCGGCCATGGTCATGAACATCTTCCTGCCCAGCCTGCCGAAGATGGCAGAGCATTTCGGCACGGATTATGCGGTGATCCAGCTTTCTGTGCCGCTCTACCTGTTCTTCAGTGGGATACTGCAGATTTTCATCGGGCCAATTTCGGACAACCTCGGGCGGCGGCGGGTGATGCTTTGGGGCTTGGGCATCTTCTTCGTGGCTACGGTCGGCTGTCTGCTGGCGCCGAACATCGCCGTGTTTCTGGTATTCCGCATGGCGCAGGCCGTGATCGCCACGGGCATGGTGCTGAGCCGCGCGGTGATCCGCGACCTTTATACCCAAGACGAATCCGCCTCCATGATCGGCTATGTGACCATGGGCATGGCGCTGGTGCCGATGATCAGCCCCGCCTTGGGCGGGCTGCTGGAGCAGGGTTTCGGCTGGCAGGCTTCCTTCTGGGCGATGCTGATCCTTGGCGGGCTGGTGTTTTGGGTGGCTTGGGCGGATTTGGGCGAAACCGCGCGGGCCAGCGGCAAATCGCTGCGCCAGCAGTTCGGCGAATACCCCGAGCTGCTCCGCTCGCCGCGGTTTTGGGGCTATGCGCTGGCCACGGGCTTTTGCTCGGGCGCCTTCTTTGCCTATCTCGGCGGCGCGCCCTTTGTGGGGACCGTGGTCTTCGGGATGGAGCCTGCGGTGCTTGGCCTCTATTTCGGCGCACCCGCGATTGGTTATTTCATCGGCAACTTCGTCACCGCGCGGACGGCGACCCGGTTTGGCGTCAATACGCTGGTGCTTTGGGGCTGCATTTCCAACGCCCTGGGCGGCACGGTGTCGCTGCTGATCTTCCTTGCAGGATACGGCTCCCCGCTCAGCTTTTTCGGGCTGATGACGCTGGTGGGGCTGGGCAACGGGCTCTGCATTCCCAATGCCACCGCCGGGATGCTGTCGGTGCGCCCGCATTTGGCGGGCACGGCCTCCGGGCTGGGCGGGGCGATCATGATCGTCGGCGGCGCGGCCTTGAGCGCGCTGGCGGGCGCCCTGCTCACCCCCGAAACCGGGGCCTATCCGCTGTTGTGGCTCATGTTGCTGACGGCCATCGCCTCGGTCGCCTCCATCTGGGTGGTGATCCGGCGTGAGAAAGCCTTGGGGCTCTAGGCCCACGCTCTCCGCGCTTGTGACCCCGGCTTTGCAAAGCTAGGCTGCACCTAACTGCAAAGTTGCAAAGGTGCGCGGATGGCGATCCAGAAACTCTATGCCGGTGTGAAACTGCGTGAGACCCGTACCCGCGCGGGGCTGACGCAGAAAGACTTCGCCGCCCGGTTGGGCGTCTCCTTGCCCTATCTCAACCAGATGGAGAACAACAACCGGCCTGTCAGCACCAA
This sequence comes from Sulfitobacter sp. 1A12779, assembly GCF_043557315.1. NCBI lineage: Bacteria > Pseudomonadati > Pseudomonadota > Alphaproteobacteria > Rhodobacterales > Roseobacteraceae > Sulfitobacter > Sulfitobacter sp. 1A12779. The sequence continues at coordinate 193,628 of NZ_JBIFFU010000002.1, read as the reverse complement.
TGTCGTGCTCGCCTTGGCGTCGGAGTTCAGGCTGGATGTAACCGAGCTTTCCAGCGGCGATGGGGAGCGGTTGGTCAGCGATCTGCGTGAGGCGCTGGCCGATCCGATTTTCGCCGGAAAGGCGCCCCCGGTGGCCGATCTGCGCCTTACCGCCTCCAACGCGCCGGGGCTGGCACATGCCTTTCTCGCGCTGCATCAAAGCTACCGACAGGTGCATGAACGGCTGGCCTCGCTGGACGAAGCATTGGGCCGTGAGGATGCCCGCGCGATGCCCTCCCCTTGGGAAGAGGTGCGGGACTTCTTTCACTATTGCGACAATTACATCGATGCCGTCGACCGTGCGGCAGAGCATTTCGCGACCCGCGAAGGCAGCGGCAGTGACACGCGGGCGACCGCGGCGCGTGCGCTTGAGAGCGTTGGGGTACGCGTGGTTTTTGAGGATGACGACCGGCTGCGCGCCTATGATCCCGCGCGCAAGGTGCTGCATCTATCGGCCCGTGCGGCGCCTGAGACACAGACCTTTCAGATGTTGCTGCAGGTGGCGCTGACCCAGCAAGACGCGCTGTTGGAGGCGACGCTGGACCTCGCCCGCTTCCACAGCACCGCGGCCCGGGATATCGCAAAGATTGGGCTGGCCAATTATTTCGCCGGGGCGGCCCTCTTGCCCTATGGGCGGTTTTTGCAAAAGGCGCAGGACTGCCGCCATGATCTGGAGGTGCTGGCCGGGCATTTCGGTGCCTCGATCGAGCAGGTGGCGCATCGGCTATCGACGATGCAAAGGCCCGGGGCAAAGGGGGTGCCCTTCTTCTTCGTCCGGGTCGATCAGGCGGGAACAATTACCAAACGCCATTCCGCGACCCGGCTGCAATTCGCGCGTTTCGGCGGCGCCTGCCCGCTCTGGAACGTCCACCGCGCCTTTGAGACGCCGGGGCGGTTCCTTCGGCAATTGGCCGAGACGCCGGATGGGGTGCGCTATATCAGTTTGGCGCGGGACATCTCGAAACCGGCGGGGCGGTTTGGCGCGCCGGTGCGGCGCTATGCGATTTCACTGGGCTGCGAGGTGCGCCATGCGCCCGCGCTGGTCTATGCCGATGGGATGGATGTCACCCGCAGCGATGCCTTTGAACCGATTGGCATTTCCTGCCGGATTTGCGAGCGCCGGGACTGCCATCAACGCTCCGTCCCGCCGCTAGAGCGGCAGTTGGTGGTCGACCCGCATCTGCGCGACACCCTGCCCTACCGGGTGGAGTGATCAGCGCCGCGCGCGCCGCCACCCCGCGCCGCGGGCCTCGGCTTCGGAACAGAACCAACGCTCGCCCTTGCGGGCGCTGATGCGGGTGCGGCTGTAAAATTCCTGCCCCGGCATATGGTAAATCTTGACCCCCTTGGCGTTGATATTGCCTTTGATCTGGCAACTCCCCTCGGGCCGGGCAGGCTCGGACCCGCTGCGGCGGGTCACGCGGTAGCGGGCGGGGGAAACCGTCTTGAACCCGTGAATCCCACGGCCCGCGACAAAGGCGGCTTTCTCATCCAGATCATAGTCCATCGAATATTTGCGATAGGCAAAGGCCAGCCCGTCACGCACCAGCGCCTGCCCCACGTCAACGTCGCCCACATGGCAGCGGGCGACGATGCGATCATAACGGTCGCGGTCCAGTGCCTCACAATGCGCGTCGGCCCCTTGGTATCTGTCGCGCACCTCCCTCGTTGTCCAATCTCCGCAGGCCCAGGCCTGCCCGCCCTCTGTCTCGCAGGTCTGGCTGGATTCGAGCGCATCGATGCCGTGTAAGCGGATGCGCGTACCGCCGAGATCGAAAGTATCCCCGTCGATCACGCGGACCACGCCCGAGACGGTCTGCGCCCCCGCCGATCCAGTTGCGAGGCTCAATGTCAGACTGAGGGCGAAAAGTGAACAAATCCTTAACATGAGGCAGGTATGACGCCCCGCTCCGCGGCCTTCAAGACAGGATGTTAAGGCAGGTTAACGATCAACGCTGCGCCACCTGCCAGTTCGGATGCATCCAAGGCTCATCGTTCGCGCGCGGCAGCGGATCGCGGCCCAGAAGGAGGTCCGAGACCTTTTCGCCGACCATGATCGAAGGCGCGTTAAGGTTGCCATTGGTGATCCGCGGGAAGATCGAACTGTCGGCCACGCGTAGCCCCTCGACCCCGATCACCCGTGCTTGCGGATCGACCACGGCGCCCGGATCGTCCGCCGCCCCCATGCGGCAGGTGCCGCAGGGGTGATAGGCGCTTTCCGCGTGTTCGGCGATGAAGGCGTCAAGCTCCGCGTCCGATTGCAACGCTTCTCCGGGCTGGATCTCATGTTTGACGAAGGGCTTGAAGGCGTCCTGCGCGAAGATCTCCCGCGTAAGGCGGATGCAGGTGCGGAACTCCTCCCAATCGTCGGGGTGGGACATATAGTTGAAGCGGATGCGCGGCGCCTCGGCAGGGTCGGCGGAGCGCAGGGTGATCTCGCCCCGCGACTTTGAGCGCATCGGCCCCGTGTGCGCCTGAAACCCATGCCCCTCGGCCGCCGCCTGCCCGTCGTAGCGCACGGCAATGGGCAGGAAATGGTATTGGATATCAGGGTATTCCACACCGGGCTTCGAGCGGATGAAGGCCGCGGATTCGAACTGGTTCGAGGCGCCCATGCCGGTCTTGGTGAACAGCCACTGCGCGCCGATGACGGCCTTCGACAAGAGGTTCCAGTGCTTGTAGAGCGTGATCGGCTGGCGCGAGGCCATCTGGATGTAAAGCTCCAGATGGTCCTGCAGGTTCTGACCCACGCCCGGGCGGTCGGCCAGCACCTCGATCCCGTGGTCGGCCAGATGGGCAGCCGGGCCGATCCCCGAAAGCATCAGCAGTTTCGGCGAGTTGATGGACGAGGCCGCCAGCACCACCTCGCGGCTGGCGCGGATCACCTCCGTCGCGCGGCCACGCTTGACCTCGACACCCACAGCACGGCCCTCTTCGATCACGACACGTTGCGCCAGCGCACGGATCAGGGTGACGTTGCCGGTCTTCTGCGCCGGGCGCAGATAGGCATTGGCCGCCGACCAGCGCCGCCCGTTCCAGACGGTCTGCTCCATCGGGCCGAAGCCCTCTTGCTGCTCACCGTTGTAGTCATGGGTCACCGGGTAGCCCGCCTGTGCCCCGGCCTGAACGAAGGCGTCGAAAAGCGGGTTCTCGCGCGGACCGCGGCTGACGTGCAGCGGGCCGTCCTTGCCGCGCCATGCCGCATCGCCGCCATGGCCGTTCTCGTGCCATGTCTCCATGCGTTTGTAGTAGGGCAGCACATCCGAGTAGGACCAGCCGCGCGCGCCGGAATCTTCCCAATGGTCGAAGTCCTTAGCATGGCCGCGCACGTAGACCATGCCGTTGATCGACGACGAGCCGCCGATCACCTTGCCGCGCGGGCAGACCAGCTCGCGGTTGTTGAGGTGCGGCTCGGGCTCGGATTTATAGCCCCAATCGTAACGCGGCATGTTCATCGGATAGCTGAGCGCCGCGGGCATCTGGATGAAGGGGCCCGCATCGCTGCCACCATGTTCGATAACGATGACCTTGCGGCCCGCCTCGGCCAGACGGTAAGCGATGGCGCAGCCCGCGGAGCCCGCGCCGACGATGACAAATTCAGCTTCCATAGCTCTTCCTTCCGTGATTCCCCGCCGGGTCAAGGATGCGCAGCACCGCGCGTAGGCGCGGCTTGTCCTTGAGGCGGTGGGGAATCGCTCCCCAGAATTGACGAGGTGACTTGAGGATCAGGCTGATCCCTCAAGCACCTCTCAGCAAATTCACCCCTTAGAAGGGCGCCTCGACATCGCCCATGCGCACGTAGACCGACTTCACCTGGCTGTAGTGCTCGATCGCGGCCTTGGCGTTCTCGCGGCCGACGCCGGAGTTCTTCATGCCGCCGAAGGGTGCTTCGACCGGCGCGTCGTTGTAGCTGTTGATGTAGCAGGTCCCGGCCTCGAACCCCGCCGCCACGCGGTGCGCGCGGGCGAGGTCTCGAGTGAAGACACCGGCGGCGAGGCCGAACTCGGTGGCATTGGCGCGGACCATGACCTCACCCTCGTCCTCGAAGTCGAGCACCGCCATGACGGGGCCGAAAATCTCTTCGCGGGCGATGATCATGTCGTCGGTCACATCGGCAAAGACGGTGGGCTGCATGTAGAAGCCATCACGCTCGATCCGCGCACCGCCATAGACCAGCCGCGCGCCCTCGGCCTTGCCCTTCTCGACGTAGTCCAGTGCGATCTGCATCTGGCGTTCGCTGACCATCGGGCCAAAGCTGGTGTCGGGGTCCATCGGGTCACCGATCACGGCGTCGTCCAGCCGCTCGGACAGCCGCGCGAGGAACTTTTCCTTGATGTCGCGGTGCACGAAGACCCGCGTGCCGTTCGAGCAGATCTGGCCGGAGCTGTAGAAGTTGCCCAAGATCGCGCCGCCGACGGCATTGTCGATGTCCGCATCCTCGAAGACGATCAGGGGCGACTTGCCGCCAAGCTCCATCGTCACATGCTTGATACCTTCGGCAGCGGCGGCATAGACCTTGCGCCCCGTGGGCACCGAACCGGTGAGCGAGACCTTGTCGACGCGGGTGTCGGTGACAAGCGACTGGCCGACCTCGCCCATGCCCTGCACCACGTTGAAGAGGCCCGCCGGCAGCCCGGCCTCGATCAGGACTTCGGCGACCTTCAGGGCGCAGAGCGGCGTGGTCTCGGACGGTTTGAAGATCATCGCATTGCCGCAGGCCAGCGCGGGGGCGGCCTTCCAACAAGCGATCTGCGTGGGGTAGTTCCATGCGCCGATACCGACGCAGACGCCCAAGGGCTCGCGCCGGGTATAGACCCAGTCTTCGCCAAGTTGGATATGTTCGCCGGTCAGGCTGCCAGCGAGGCCGCCGAAATACTCCAGCGCGTCCGCGCCGCTGGTGGCATCGGCGACGGAAGTCTCCTGATAGGGTTTGCCGGTGTCTTGGGTTTCCAGCACCGAGAGGTCGTGGTTGCGGTCGCGGATCATGTCGGCGGCGCGGCGCAGGATGCGGCCCCGCTCGGTGCCGCTTAGCGCGCCCCATGCGGCCTGCGCGCGGCGGGCCGAGGCGATGGCCTGTTCCACGATCTGAGGCGTGGCGGCATAGACCGTCGCGATCTTTTCGCCCGTTGCCGGGTAGATCACCGGGATCGGCGTGCCATTGGTGTCTTCGACATAGGCGCCGTCGATAAAGTGGCTGGCGGTGGGTTGGGGATCATAGGACATCAAAGGGACTTTCTTGCCTGAGGCGAGGAGTGTTCAGAGAGGCGGAGCGCGGCGGTGCCGCCCGTCTCCGCGGTGTTCAACGGCCAGCTTTGAGCAGCAGGTCGAGGGTATAGAGCGCGCGGGTCATGGCCTCTGCCGCGCTGACGCCATCCGACAGCGCCGCGCGCAGGTAGAGCCCGTCGATCAGCGCTGCCAAGGTTTCGGCGTCGCCTTCGGGCTGAGGGCTGATCGGGCGCAGCGCATGGGTGAGGTTGGACCGCAACCGGCTTTGGTAAGCCGTCAGCAGCCGCCGGGTTTCGGGGTTGGTGCGGGCATGGGCGTAGAGTGTCATCCACGCGCTGATCGTGCCGGGGTGAAAGCCGGTATCGTCGAAACTGGCGACGATGATCGCCGCCGCGCGGTCATGCGGCGTGCGGGCCGTGGCCAAGCGTTCGCGGACCCCGGCGGCATATTCCGACAGGATATGCCGCATCGCCGCCAGAAAGATCTGGTTCTTGCCGCCGAAGTAGTGATGCGCCAGCGCGCTCGACATGCCTGCCCGCTTGGCGATCTGGCTCACCGTCACATCCAGCGACTGGGCCTCGCCAATCTCGGCGATGGTGGCTTTGACCAGCGCAGAGCGACGAATGGGTTCCATTCCGACTTTGGGCATTGGATTCGGATCCTTGGGGCAGTGTTGACCGCCTCAGGATAGGGGATACTTTATTGACTCGTCAATCAAGTACCGCCCGACGGGGCGAAGGGTCAGAATTTCGTCGCATGCGAGGGGGGCGTGACCTGCCGTTTCAGCATCGCTTCGCGCCATGTAATAAAGGTGACAGAGCCCAAGATCACCGCCCCGCCCAGCACGACCCAGAGGTCCACCGGCTCGGCAAAGACCACCACGCCGAGGATCGTGGCCCAGACCAATTGCAGGAACGTGACCGGCTGCGTCACCGTCACCGGGGCGGCGGCAAAGGCCAGCGTCATGGTGAAATGCCCCGCCGTCGCGAAAAAGGCGACCCCGGCGAGGATCAACAGTTCCTGCGGTGTCGGCGTGATCCAGACGGCAAAGGCAAAGGGCGCTAGCCCGATGGTGACGAAGATTGACAGCATGGTCACGATCATCACCGGGCGCGCCTCATCCGCCAGCACCTTGGCCAAAAGGTAGGACCCGGCAAAGACCACCGCCGCCAGCAACATCGCCAAATGCCCTGTAGAGACTTCGCGAAAACCGGGCCGCAGGATGATCGCCGCCCCCGCCAGCCCCAGACAGACCGCCACGATACGCCGCGCGGCCAGCTTCTCCCCCAGAAAGATCGCAGCACCCACGGTGACATAGATCGGCGCGAGGTAGTTCATCGCGGTCACCTCGGCGATGGGCAGGCGGGTCATGGCGTAGAACCACAGGATCACCCCGCCCGCGTGGCACAGGCCCCGCATGCCGAAAAGCCCCCATTGCCGCCGGCTCACCGGTGTGGCCAGCAGCGACCGCAGGACCGGCAGGACAAAGACCAACCCCATGGCGTAGCGCAGGAAAGCAGCCTCTGCCGAGGGCAGCCGCGGCCCCATGTATTTCACCAGCGCGGTCACGCCGATGAAACAGGCCCCCGTCACCAACATCCAAAAGACCCCGACAAGCGGGCGGTTGGGCGGAACGGGGATGTCGGGGGTGGTGGCGGGAGAGTGTGTCATGCCGCGACCCTTTCCCAAAGCGCTGCCAAGGGCAAGATGGGCGCGGCATTTTTATTCACATCGCAAGCAATTTGATGGCAATCGCCCACATGGTCACGGCGATGATGGCGTCCAAGACCTGCCAACTGCGCGGTCTGGCAAAGAGCGGCGCCAGCAGCCTCGCGCCATAGCCCAGTGAAAAGAAGAAAAGGAAGCTTGCCAGCACCGCCCCGATGCCAAAGCTGAGCCGGTCGGGATATTGCGCCGAGATCGAGCCGAGCAGCACCAAGGTGTCGAGGTAGACATGCGGGTTCAGCCACGTCAGCGCCAGCAGCGTCAGGATCGCCTTGCGCAGGCTGCCGGTGGATTGCCCCTCGGCCTCCAGCGCCTCCCCGCCCTGCCATGCGGAAACCGCGTTGCGCCAGCCGTACCACAGCAGGAAGGCCGCGCCGCCATAGCGCATCAGCGGGCCGAACCACGGGGCCGCCTCGGCCAGCGCGCCAAAGCCCGCGACCCCCGACATGATCAACACCGCGTCCGAGGCAGCGCAGACCAGCACCACCGGCAGCACATGTTCGCGGCGCAGCCCTTGGCGCAAGACAAAGGCGTTCTGCGCTCCAATGGCCATGATGAGGGTGAGGCTGAGGGCGAAGCCGGGAAGGAGTGAGGTGAACATCAAAAGCGTCCTATAACATGGGTTGCCTTTGCCTAGCCCGGCGGTTCAGATTACTCAAATTCAATAGTCTACGTCAGGATTAGCAACTCTTATGCAGCTCGACAGCGCGCAGCTAACCGCATTGGCCCATATCCTGCGGCTCGGCAGTTTTGACGCCGCGGCGGCGGTGCTGGGGGTGACCCCCTCGGCAATCTCGCAACGGGTGAAGGCGCTGGAGGATCGTGTGGGGGCCACCCTCGTTCTGCGCGGCCAGCCCTGCACCGGCACCCCCATGGGCCAGCGTCTTGCCAAACATGCGGAGGATGTGGCCCTGCTCGAAGCGCAGGCGCTTGGCGCGGGCGATGCCACCGCCCCGCCCCGCCTGCGCCTTGCGGTGCCTGCGGATGTCTTGGCCACATGGCTGATCCCGGCGCTGGCGCAGGTGCCCGACATGCTTTTCGATCTGATGATCGACGACCAAGACACCTCTGCCGATTGGCTGCGACGGGGGGAGGTCAGCGCGGCGGTGACGGGGCAAGCCCGCGCGGCACCGGGCTGCGATGTCCTGCCCTTGGGGGCGCTGCGCTACCATGCCACCGCCAGCCCCGCCTATCGCGAGACCTGGTTTGCCAAGGGCGTCACGACCGAGGCACTGGCCCGCGCGCCAATGCTCACCTTCGATCATAAGGATCAACTGCAAGGGCGATGGCTGATGCGAAAGACCGGGCAGCGACTGACCCCGCCAAGCCACCATCTGCCCTCAAGCCACGGCTTTGTCGCGGCGGCGCGTCAAGGGCTAGGCTGGGGGATGAACCCCGCGCCGCTGGTGGCCGAGGATATGGCGGCGGGGCGGCTCGTGTCACTTGACGAGGCGCTGCCGCTGGATGTGCCGCTTTACTGGCAGGTGGCGCGGATCATGGCGCCCGCGCTGGCCCCGCTCACCGCCGCCATAAGGGCCGCGGCGCGCGAGGCGCTGGTGCAAATGCCGCGTTAAAGCTGCGACATAACCTCGTCGGAGGCCTCAAAGTTGGTGGTGACGCGCTGCACGTCGTCATCTTCCTCAAGCGCATCGACCAGCTTCATCAGCTTTTCCATGTTCTCAAGATCCATCTCGGTGGTGGTGGTCGGACGCCAGATCAGCTTGGTCGATTCCGACTCGCCCAATTCGGCCTCAAGCGCGGTCGACACGTCGTTGAGATCGGTGTCGGCGCAATAGATCACGTGACCTTCTTCGGAGCTTTCGACATCTTCGGCCCCGGCCTCAATCGCCGCCATCATCACGGTGTCCGCGTCGCCCACGGAGGCCGGGTAGATCACCTCGCCCTTGCGCTCGAACATGAAACCGACGGAGCCCGTCTCGCCCAGATTGCCGCCGTTCTTGGTGAAGGTCGAGCGCACGGTCGAAGCGGTGCGGTTGCGGTTGTCGGTCATCGCCTCGACGATCACCGCTACGCCATTGGGGCCATAGCCCTCATAGCGGATTTCCTCGTAATCCTCGCCCTCACCGCCGACGGCCTTCTTGATGGCGCGTTCGATGTTGTCCTTGGGCATGGACTGGCCCTTGGCCTCTTTCACCGCCAGACGAAGACGCGGGTTCTTGTCCGGGTCGGGGTCGCCCATCTTGGCCGCGATGGTGATTTCCTTGGAGAGTTTGGAAAACACCTTGGCGCGCAGCTTGTCCTGACGGCCCTTGCGATGCTGGATGTTTGCCCATTTGGAGTGACCGGCCATGAATACCTCGTTCTGGCAATGCGTTTGCGCCACTCTATATGCCAGCATCACCGCTGGAACAAGCCACCCGGCCTGTGCTTAGCTTTCCGCCGATGGGGCAACCAAGTTAGACCGGATTTATGACCACTGATCAGATCATCCTTTTCACCCTCTTCGGCGCGGTCTTTGGTCTGCTGCTCTGGGGGCGGTTTCGCTATGATATCGTGGCCTTCGGGGCGCTGATGCTCGGCGTGGTGCTGGGGGTGGTGCCCACGGAAAACGCCTTTGACGGTTTCGGCCATCCGGCCACGCTGATCGTGGCGCTGGTCTTGGTGGTTTCGGCTGGGTTGGTCCGCTCCGGCGCGGTGATGCTGATCACCCGCACGCTGGTCGACAGTTCGCGCAGCTTGGGCGCGCATATCACCATGATGGGCGCCGTGGGCGGGGTGCTGTCGGCCTTTATGAACAACGTGGCGGCGTTGGCCCTGCTGATGCCGGTCGACATCCAGACTGCACGCAAAGCGGGCCGCGCGCCGGGGCTGAGCCTGATGCCACTCAGTTTCGCCACCATCCTTGGCGGCATGGCCACGCTGATCGGCACGCCGCCCAATATCATCATCGCTTCCATCCGGCAGGAATCCTTGGGCGCGCCTTTCAAGATGTTCGACTTCGCCCCCGTCGGCGGGTTGGCCGCCATTGCGGGGCTGATCTTTGTCGCGCTGATCGGCTGGCGGCTGATCCCCGCCCGCGAAGACGCCATGATCGAGGCCGAGGACATCGCCCAATATATCGCCGAGCTGACCGTGCCCGAGGGCAACAAACAGATCGGCAAACGTCTGGCCGAGTTGCAAGAAGAGGCGCATCGCGCCGATGTGGCGATCTTGGGGCTGATGCGCGACGGCAAGCGGCGCTATGGCACGGCCCGCAACGTGGTGCTGCAAGCCGGAGATGCGATCGTGCTTGAGGCCACGCCCGACGCGCTGGACGAGTTTCGCAGCACGCTGAACCTCGCGCTGGCCGACCGGGACCGCGAAGACCTGCTGCTGGCTGACGGTGACGGGGTCGAGATTGTCGAGGTCGTGGTGACCGATGGCTCGCGGCTCAACGGGCGCACGGCGCAGGCGGTGGGCCTGTCGTGGCGGCAGCGCACGGTGCTGCTGGGCCTGTCGCGACAGGGCCGCAAGATCACCTCGCAACTGCGCACGACCGAGCTGAAACCGGGGGACATCCTGTTGCTGCTGGTCCCGCGCGACACGGTGGCCCATGTCACCGACTGGCTGGGCGTGCTGCCGCTGGCCGACCGGGGTCTTGCGGTGACGCAAGACAGCAAGACATGGCTTGCCATCGCGATGTTCACGGGGGCCGTGGCGGCGGCCTCCTTCGGGCTGATCTACCTGCCCATCGCGCTTGGCATCGTGGTGGTCGGCTATGTGCTGGCCAAGATCGTGCCGCTGTCGGAACTTTACACCCATATCGAATGGCCGGTGATCGTGCTCTTGGGCTCGATGATCCCACTGGGCGCGGCGCTGGAGACTTCGGGCGGGACCGAATTGATCGCGGGCGCGCTGGTGGGGCTGACCGAGGGGCTGCCCGCTTGGGTGGTCCTTACGGTTCTGATGGTGGTGACCATGTCGCTGTCGGATGTGCTCAACAACACCGCGACGACCATCGTCGCGGCCCCCGTGGGCATCCAGATGGCGCAGTCGCTCGGCGTCTCTCCCGATCCGTTCCTGATGGCGGTGGCGGTGGCGGCCTCTTCGGCTTTCCTCACGCCGATTGGGCATAAGAACAACACGCTGATCCTCGGCCCCGGCGGCTATTCCTTTGGCGACTATTGGCGCATGGGGCTGCCGCTGGAGATCATCGTCGTCGCCGTGTCGATCCCCGCGATCCTGTTCTTCTGGCCGCTTTAATTGCCGCCGCCGCGCGTCGGACTTGCCAGAGCATATTTGCCGCCCCTAGGCTGAGTGTCAGCTTTGGGGGGACAAATGGACATTCTAATCAACGTCGTACTGCCGCTGTCATTGGCGATCATCATGCTGTCGCTGGGGGTGGGCCTCACGGTCCCAGACTTCACCCGCGTGGCGAAATACCCGCGCGCCTTTGCCTTGGGCGCGCTTTGCCAAGTGGTGCTGGTGCCCGCTGCCGCATGGGCGGTGGCCATGGCCTTTGGGCTGCGCGGAGAACTGGCCGTCGGACTGATGATCCTCTCCTTCTGCCCGGGCGGCGTGACCTCGAATATGATCAGCAAATTCGCGCGGGGCGATGTGGCGCTTTCGGTGACTTTGACGGCAGTGGTCTCGCTTCTGAGCATCCTGACCGTGCCGGTCTTCACCGCCATCGCTGTGCGGCATTTCATGGGCGATGCCGCGCCGGATGTCTCGGTCGCCGCGCTGGCGGTGGCGATGTTCGTGATCACCACCCTGCCCGTGGCACTTGGGCTTGCCCTGCGCCACCTCGCCCCCGGCTTTGCCGCGCGGATCGAGCCGGGCCTCTCCGCCCTCGCCGCGCTGCTCTTCGTGCTGATTGTCCTCGCCGCATTGACCGGAAATTGGAGCGTTTTCACCGAGAATCTCGCGCGCCTAGGGCCCGCGCTCATTAGCATGAACGCGGCGCTGATGTTGCTGGGGCTGGGCATTGCCGCCGCGGCCGGGCTGGCGTGGCAGACCCGCAAGACGATCTCAATCGAAGTGGGCATCCAGAACGCCACGCTCGGCATCACCCTCGCCGGGTTGATCTCGGGCCAAGCGTCGGGTTTCAGCGCCTATGCCCTGCCCTCGGCGGTCTATGGCATCACGATGTATCTGGTGGCCCTGCCCTTCGTCCTTTGGATGCGCGGGCGCTGAGAGCGACGCCCGCCAAGCAAAAGGCGCGCCCCGAGGGACGCGCCTTTCGTTTTTAGACTGACGGCCCCCTAGGCCATGTCGAAAGCGTCATCCTCGCAGGTGTCGCCCCCTTCGTCTTCTTCCTCCGGCACGGAGGTGAGGGTCAGCGCGTCCATGAGGGCGCTCGCGGGGTCGGAGGTATCGGCCTCGGGGTCCTCCATGTCAGGGTCGACCATACCGGACACCTCAAGCACCTCGCCGCCGCTCTCATCCGAGTCCACCACGACCCGCATGCCGCTCAGATCGATATCTTCGAAAGACAACGAGCCGGGATAGGTCCATAGGGTGAAGTTCGTGCTTGGGACTTCACCATCGGAACTGTCAGCAGTCGTGCCGAATTGCAGACCCACATCGAAGCTGCCCCCCGCTTGGGGACCACCCGCGAAACCGTCGACACCGTCATCCACGGCCTTCACATCCGTCAGGTGATAGCCTTCGGCGTTCACATCAGGGAAGAAGTTCAGTTCTTCGATTGCGCTGCCATCAGTCACATTGAAGAAAAGCCCGTTGATGTCGGCGTGGGATTCCGCTTCGGGATCAGTGGGCGAAAGGTTGAAGTGCAACTGCCCCTCCGGCGTTTCCGTGACGGCGATTGTGATCTCCCCATTCTCTCCCATCAGGAAATTAAGAACGGACTTATCGTCGCCACCGGTATCACCCCCTTGCGTACCACCCGAGCCGGCCCCCTTAGTGCCGCAAGAGCCGGAACCTTTGGTACCGCCAGAGCCGGAGCCTTTCGTACCGCCAGAACCGGAACCCTTGGTGCCACCAGAACCGGAGCCCTTCGTACCGCCAGAACCGGAGCCCTTCGTGCCACCCGAACCGGAGCCCTTCGTGCCACCCGAACCGGAACCCTTCGTGCCACCCGAACCGGAACCCTTCGTACCGCCAGAGCCGGAACCCTTCGTGCCGCCAGAACCGGAACCCTTCGTGCCGCCAGAACCGGAACCCTTGGTGCCACCCGAGCCGGAGCCCTTGGTGCCGCCAGAGCCGGAGCCCTTCGTGCCGCCGGAACCGGAACCCTTTGTACCACCCGAACCGGAGCCCTTCGTGCCGCCCGAGCCGGAACCCTTCGTACCACCCGAGCCGGAGCCCTTCGTACCGCCAGAGCCAGACCCCTTGGTCCCACCCGAACCGGAACCTTTGCCGTCATCGTTCCCGTCGAACTTCCCGGCCAAGTGCTTGTCATACCACTTCGCGAAGGAGGAGCCCTCTACCCCGCCGTTGTGATAGGACTTCGTTCCGCTGGCATCGCAACCGCTGCCCGCTTCACCGCCAGTGGACCAGCTATTGTCCTTGCTGTTCCAACCCTTTGAGAATCTGTAACCCATGACGCCAATCCCTCATATGCATTTGCAGCCGCGGCCGTTTTGCAGCGCCGCGTCCCCCACTGACCTGTGAACCTAGCAGCGGCGCCTATTTCCGCCAAATTCTTTCCATTTTTTGGGTAAATTAGGCGGACAAAGCGCGACGAATCGAAACAGTGAGATACCCGGAGAGGGCATTGTCCTTTCGTATAGATCAAATGCGCTGATGGGGTGCGAATCACTTCCGTCGGGATAGGTGGAAATTGCCTTTGTTTTGCCCAAAACCCGCCGTACCCTCGTCAGCCAGCCGACCTAGACAGGCGAAAACACCAGCGGAGGCCCCATGGCACGACCCAAGGAACAAAGCGCTCAGGCCCAGATCGTCGCGGCGGCGCGCAAGCATTTCGGGCAAGACGTGGCGCGGGTATCGGCGCCGGGCGGCGAAAACCGGTCGAGTTTTCGGCTGCATCTGACCGACCGCACGGTGATCGCCACCCTGCGCCCGAACTTCCGCCGCACCCATCTCGAAGCCCATGTGCTGACCGAGCTTGGCCGCCACTGCAGCGACCTGCCCGAATGTCTGGGCGTGGTGGGCGAGATCATGTTCCAATCCGACGTCGGCAAACGCCGCCTCAACGTTGAGGTCGCGCGAGTGGAACGCGCCGAACAGCTTGACCTCGCAGCCGAGGCCGTCTCAGCCATCTTCCGCATCCACGGTGCCGCGCGCCAAACCGAGTTGAACGCGATCATGCCGCATCTGGGCAACAACCGCGACTGGGTGCTGAACTTTGTCGATGCGGTGGATTTTCTAAAAGACCTCGGCGACGGCATCTCGGAGCAGTTCGACCGCACCGCCGCCTATGAGCGCATCAACGCCCCGGCGCGGCAATTCGTCAAATGGGATTGCCGCTCAGGCAATGCCGCGATTGGCGCGGATGACAAGCTGCGCTGGTTCGACTTTGAATATGCCGGTCTGCGCCACGGGGCCGAAGACATCGCTTGGCTGATCGGGGATGAGGCATGGCCCATCGCCCCGCCGGATATGGTCGATGTGGTGATCGACGCCTTCGATCCGACCTGCGGCATCGCCCTGCCCGACTACCTCGATTACCTCTCGGTTTACCTGACCTTCCACGCGGTGCAGCGGCTCAAACTGATCAGCAAAGAGGCCAAGAAACGTGGCTGGCTCAGCAAAGACCGCATCCGGCGCTATGACGATGCCGGGGTGCATCCTGAATTCGCGGCGCATATCTGTCGGGTCGGGGCCTATTTCTCGGACCAATCCGAACTCACCGCCCCGCTGACCCGTAACTTCCTTGAGGCACAAGCGGGCTTTGACGCAATCGTCGCCCAGTCCGACGTGCCGCGCAGCGCCTAAGCTACCAAATGAGCGGGATCACCGCGCTGACCAGCACCGACATGCTCAGGTTCAGCGGGATCCCGATGCGCATGAAATCGGTGAAACGATAGCCCCCCGGCCCGTAAACCAGCGTGTTGGTCTGATAGCCAATGGGCGTGGCAAAGGCGCAGGAGGCCGCGATCATCACCGCCACCACCAGCGGGCGCGGGTCCATGCCAAGCGCGGTGCTGAGGCTGATGGCAATCGGCGTCATGATCACCGCCACGGCATTGTTGCTGACGATCTCGGTCAGGATGGTGGTCAGCAGGAACACCGCCCAGATGATGAAAAACGGCGGCAACTGCGCCAACCCCGGCGCGATATTGTCGACGATCAGCGTGATCGCGCCGGAGTTCTGCAAGGCCGCGCCAACCGCCAACATGGCAAAGATCAGCGCCAGCAGCCGCCCTTCAACGAAAGAGAAAGCCTCCTCCGCGTCGATACAGCCCGTCACCAGCACCACGGCCACGGCGATCACGGCCAGAAGCAGGATCGGCGCCACATTGAAGGCCGCCAGCGCCACGATCCCCACGAGGGCGGCAATGGCGATCGGCGCATGACCCCGGCGGAACGCCCGGGCCGAGGGTTGGGTCACATCGACAAGGTTCATCTCGCTCGCCAGCCGCTGGATGTCTTCGGCAGCCCCTTCCAGCAGCAGCGTATCGCCGACCTTGACGATCAATTGGTCAAGCTGCTGGCCGATGTTCTGGTTCCGCCGATGCACCGCCAGCGGATAGACCCCATAGCGCCGCCGCAGCCGCATCGAGCCCAAGCTGCGCCCCACCATCCGGCAACCGGGGGTGATCAACACTTCGACGGTCGTGGTCTCCACCGCCGACAGCTGGTCGACCCGGCGCAGTTCCTTGTTGTTTTGCAGGCTCAAAAGTTCGGTCATCTGGGTGCGCAGCACGACACGGTCGCCGACCTGAAGCGCGACCCCTTTGAGGTTGCGGCGCAGAGAGTCGTCGCCCCGCACCACGTCGATCAGCCGCACGCCCTCGCGTTTGAAAAGCTGCACGTCCAGCACTTCACGGCCAATCAGGTTGCTTTCAGGCGGGATCACCGCCTCGGTAAAGAATTTCATCTTGGAGCGGTCGGAGAGCATATTCGCCATGCTGTCGCGCGCGGGCAGCAGCCGGTCAGCGAAGAGCAGCATGTAAAGCACGCCCCAAGCACAGACCACGAGGCCCACGGGCAGGATCTCGAAAATGCCGAAAGGGGCCATGCCCTGCGACCGCGCCACACCGTCGACCAACAGGTTGGTCGAGGTGCCGATCAGCGTCAGAGAGCCGCCCATGATCGCGGCATAGCTGAGCGGTATCAACAGCTTGGAGGCCTTGGTGTTCAGCGTGCGAGTCAACTGCACCACCACCGGGATCATCACCACCACCACGGGGGTGTTGTTCATGATCGCACTGGCCGCCATGACCGACAGGATCACCCCCGCCACCGCCGTTTTAGGATGCGTCTTGGCCGAACGTTCGGCCAGTCGCGTCAAAACATCCAGCGCGCCGGTGCGGACCAGCGCCCCCATGATGATGAACATCGCCGCGATGGTCCAAGGCGCGGGGTTTGAAAGCACCTCAAGCGCGTCGTCATAGGGCAGCACGCCAAGCGCCAGCAGCAAGGCCGCCCCGGCGATGGCGACCACTTCGGTCGGAAAGGCTTCGCGCAGGAAAAGCACGAACATCATGCCGACGACCACGAGGGTCAGCACCGCCGTCTCCATCGGAGAGAAGCTGAAAAATTCCATCAAGAACCTGTCATTCGGGCAAAAGGCCGTTGTCCAGTTACGCCGATTGCCGCCCTCGGTGCAAGCGCGACGCACGGGCCGCGCCTTGCTGCTCTTAGGGCGCGCTGGCCTGAAGCGTTCCGCCCTCGCGCACCGGCACGATCCGGGTGGCCCGACCCGTGCGGTCATCGGTTTCGATATAGACGCCCGACAGGGTCGCCTCGCCATTGGCGGGGGTGAAACGTTCGCGCGGCATCCCGGTGATGAAACGGCGCAGCGGCTCGGCCTTGTCCATGCCGATCACCGAATGATAATCGCCGCACATGCCCGCATCGCTGAGGTAGCCCGTCCCGCCCGGCAGGATCATCGCATCGGCCGTCGGCACATGGGTATGGGTGCCGACCACAAGGCTCGCACGCCCGTCGCACCAATGGCCCATGGCCATCTTCTCACTCGTGGCTTCGCAGTGCATGTCGACAATGATCGCCTGCGCCATGCCGCCCAACGGATGGGTTTTCAGCACCGGCTCCAGCGCCGAGAAAGGATCGTCGAAGGGCCGTTTCATAAAGACCTGCCCAAGCGCTTGGGTCACCAGAACCTTCTTGCCGTTCTGCGCCGTGAACAGTTTAGCCCCCTTGCCCGGCGCGGATTTGGAGAAGTTCAGCGGGCGGATCACCCGCGGCTCCTGCTCGATAAAGCTGAGCATGTCTTTCTGGTCGAAAGCGTGATCGCCAAGGGTCAGACAATCGGCCCCGGCATCGAGAAGCGTCTTGGCATGTGCGCCCGAAAGCCCCATGCCGCCGGTCGCATTCTCGCCGTTGACCACAATGAAATCGAGCTTCCAGTCGCGCCGCAGCCGCGCCAGATTTTCGGTGATCGCCCGCCGTCCGGCCCGGCCCATCACATCGCCAAGAAACAAAATCTTCATGCCCATGGACTAGGACGCGTGCGGCTTGGCGGCAACCCTTATTCCGCTCGGGACGGGGGTTGGCCCGGCGTCACCTCGATCACCCCGGCCTCGGTCACGATCAGATCGAGCGGCGCATCGGTGTCTTCCAGCGGGATATCGTCCCATTCCTGCCCCGCGAAAGCAAAGCCGATGGCCAGCGTGGCCCGCCGCGCGCGCAGCCTCGCCAGCGTGCGGTCATAAAAGCCGCCGCCATAGCCCAGCCGCCCGCCTGCGCGGTTGAAGGCCAAAAGCGGCACGATCACGATCTCGGGCTCAAAAAAGTCGGTTTCTGCGGGGATCATCGCGCCAAAGGTGCCCGGCACCATCGGTGTTTCCGGGGTCCAACGGGCAAAGGACAGAGGGTGGTTCGGCTTTTTGATCACTGGCACGCCGACGGGACCATGGGCGCAAGCCTCGGCCATGGCGGGGCGTGGATCAATCTCCGTTCGGATCGGCATGAAACCCGACAGCGGCACGCCGCGGTAGCCCGCCAAAACCTCGGAAAGATAGCCTGCCTGCGCTGCATTCGCCTGCTCAAACAGGGGCTTACGGCGGGCAAAGGCCGCCTTGCGCGCCTCGGCCTTCCGCGCGGCGCAATCGCTCACAACAGCACCATGGCGGCAAGGCCGAGGAAGGCGAAAAAGCCTACCACATCCGTCACCGTCGTCACAAACGCGCCCGAGGCAAGCGCCGGGTCCACCCCGAACCGCTCCAGCAAGATCGGGATGCCGGTGCCCGCAAGCCCCGCCACCACGAGGTTGATCACCATGGCCGTGGCGATGACATAGCCCAGCCCCGGCGAGCCGAACCAGAGCACGCCGACGATCCCCATGATCACCGCGAATATCAGCCCGTTGACCAACCCCACCAAAACCTCGCGCCGGATCACCCGCCAAACGTTGGAGCCGGTGAGGTCTTTGGTCGCGATGGCGCGCACCGCCACCGTCAAGCTCTGCGTGCCCGCGTTGCCACCCATGGAGGCCACGATCGGCATCAACACGGCCAGCGCCACGATCTGCGCAATCGCCGCCTCGAATTGCGAGATCACCACGGAGGCCGCAATCGCCGTCACAAGGTTCACCGCGAGCCACGGCAGCCGCTGCTTCGTCGTCTCCGTCACCCGGTCAGAAAGCGACCCCTCGCCCACGCCCGCCAGTCGCAGGATATCTTCTTCGTGTTCTTCGTCGAGCACGGCCATGGCGTCGTCAATGGTGATGACCCCGATAAGGCGCCCCTCCTCGTCGACCACGGGGGCCGAAATCAGGTGGTACTGGTTGAAGGCATAGGCCACATCGCCCTCATCGCGCATGGCGGGGATGATTTGAAAGGTCTCTTCCAGAATATCCGCTAGCCGCGTCTCGCGACGCGAGCGCATGAGCTTGCCCAAGGTCACATTGCCCACCGGATGCAGGCGCGGGTCGACCATGACGATATGATAGAACTGATCCGGCAGGTCTTCTTCTTTGGTGGCACGCAGATGGTCGATGGCTTGGCCCACCGTCCAATGCTCTGGCGCCATGACAACCTCGCGCTGCATCAGACGACCGGCGGAATATTCGGGCCAGTTCAGCGCCTGCTCCACCGCGACGCGGTCGGTCTCTTCCAGCGCGTCGAGGATGGTTTCCTGCTGCGCGTCTTCCAGATCTTCGATCAGGTCGACCACATCGTCGCTGTCCAACTCGCGCACCGCTTGGGTCAGAACCTGCGGCGTCAGGATGCTGATGACTTCCTCGCGGACCGACTCGTCGAGTTCCGACAGGATTTCCCCGTCGAACTCCTGCCCGTAAAGCCGGATCAAGGCGGCGCGGTCGTCCTCGTCGATCTGCTCAAGAAGGTCGGCGATATCTGCCGCGTGCAGCGGCTCCATCAATTGGGTCAGATGCGCCTGATCATTGGCCCCTACCGCCTCAAGGATCGCGGCCACGGCTTTCCGGTCGAGCACATAGGCCTCGGCACGCTCTTCAGGGGAGGCCGCCGGATCCAGCTCTTCAATCTGCTCTGACATCCGCTGCTCTCCGTCTCTGTGCCTTTGTCGGGAACGATAGTATGCGAGCGCCCAAGCCGGTACAACGGCACCAGCGACGCTTCGGTATTGTTCCCCGTCCCGCCCTCACCTAAACCACTGGCATGACAAATCAACGACTCCTTTTGGGCGCGACGCTCACCTATTCCGGCAACCCGATGCAAAGCGCTTGGGAGGATGCCGTGAAGATCGACACCCAGGGCGGTGTGCTGATCGAAAACGGCCGGATCGCCGCCGTCGGCAAGGGGGACGCGCTGCGCGCCGCGCATCCGCAGGCCGAGGTGACACGCTACACCGATGCGCTGATTTGCCCGGGCTTTGTCGATGCCCATGTGCACTACCCGCAGACCGCGATCATCGCCTCATGGGGCAAGCGGCTGATCGACTGGCTGAACACCTATACTTTCCCCGAAGAGATGCGCCTGTCGGATCCCGCCTACGCGGGCGAGATCGCCGCGCGCTATCTGGACCTGACGCTGGCCCATGGCACCACCACGGTCGCGTCTTATTGCACCATCCACCCCCATAGCGCCGATTCGCTGTTTCAGGCGGCGGAAGAACGCGGCCAGCGGATCGTCGCGGGCAAGACCTGCATGGACCGCAACGCGCCCGAAGGGCTGCGCGACACGGTGCAATCGGCCTATGACGACAGCAAAGCGCTGATCGAGCGCTGGCATGGCAAGGGCCGCGCCACCTATGCGATCACGCCGCGTTTCTCACCCACCTCCACGCCCGAGCAGCTCTCCACCCTCGGCGCGCTTTGGGCGGAGCATCCGACCTGCCTGATGCAGACGCACCTCAGCGAGCAGACGGATGAGATCGAATGGGTCCGAGACCTGTTTCCAGAGGCGCGCGACTACCTTGATACCTATGAGGCCCACGGCCTGCTGGGCGAACGCGGCCTCTACGGCCATGCGATCCATCTGGAACCGCGCGAGATTGACCGGCTGGCGGAGGTCGGCGGTGCGCTGGTGCATTGCCCGACCTCAAACACCTTCATCGGCTCGGGGCTGTTCGACATGACCGGCCTTGCCGCGCGGGGCATCCCGCTGGCGCTGGCGACGGATACCGGCGGCGGCTCGTCCTTTTCGATGCTGCGCACCATGGCAGCGGCCTATGAGGTCGGCCAGTTGCGCGGCACGCCGCTGCATGCGGCACAGCTCATTTGGCTGGCGACCGCGGGCTCGGCCCGCAGCCTGCATTTGCAAGATCATGTGGGTTCACTGGCCGAAGGGATGGAGGCCGACATCACCGTGCTGTCGCTCGACTCCACCCCCGCCATCGCGCAGCGCCATGCCGCGGCCAAGGACATTTGGGAAAGCCTTTTCGCCACGATCATGATGGGCGATGACCGCGCGATTGCGGATGTTTGGGTGGCGGGCGCACGGCGGGGCGGCACGGCGTAACGCCCCCCGCCTATGGCTGGGCTCAGCAGGGCGCGCCCAGCACCATGACCCAGACCGCGTCATCAGCACGGACCAGCCCCATCTCCTCGGCCCGGGCGTCGACCATATTGCGGTAATGCCCCGGCGAGTTGGTCCAGCCGGTCATGACCTCATCGAGCGATTGCTGCCCCTTGGCGATATTCTCGGCCACGAAACACCATTCATAGCCCGCCACCGCCGCGCGGCGGCCGACATCGGTGCCATCGCGGCCTTGGTGGCTGAAATAGTCATGCGTGGCCATGTCGCGGGCGTGGTCCTTTGCCGCCTGTTCCAAACGGCTGTCATAGCTCAGGGGCTGCAACCCCTTCACATCGCGCAGGGCGTTCACCCTGTCCAATCCCATCGGATCGGCCAAGGCGGGCATCCCCGCCAGCATCAGTATCGAGAGTAAAACCGGCTTCATCCAGCCAAGCCTTTCGCCAAATGATTCTGCCGCGCCACCTGAGCGGCCAAGTCGATGGTGGTGATCTGACCATCGCGCACCACCTGTCGGCCTTCAACGAAAAGGTCGCGCACCGCCGTAGGACCGGCAAGAAGCAGCGCAGCCGGGTCCCAACTGCCCGCGCTCTGCACGCCCGAAACATCCCAGATCGCCACATCGGCCCGTTTACCGGGCATCAGCCGCCCGCAGTCGGGCCGGCCCAGCACATCCGCACCGCCCCGCGTGGCCAGTTCGAGCGCCGCGCGCGGGCTCATCGCGTCGGCCCCGCGGGCCACCCGCTGCAACAGCATCGCCTGCCGCGCCTCGGCGGCGAGATTGCCGCTGTCGTTGCTGGCGGAGCCATCGACGCCCAGCCCCAGCGGCACGCCTGCGTCCAGCATCGCCCGCACCGGCGCGATGCCCGAGCCGAGGCGGCAGTTCGAGCAAGGACAATGCGCAACCCCCGTGCGGGTTCGGGCGAAAAGGTCGATCTCGGCCCCGTCCAACTGCACGCAATGGGCGTGCCAAACGTCGTCGCCGATCCAGCCGAGGCTTTCGGCATATTCCCCCGGACGGCAGCCGAATTTCTCCTGCGAATAGGCCACATCCTCGGCATTCTCGGCCAGATGGGTGTGCAGCATCACGCCCTTGTCGCGCGCCAGCAGCGCCGTGTCGCGCATCAATTCGCGGCTGACCGAAAAGGGCGAACAGGGTGCCAATCCGACGCGGCACATCGCCCCTTCGGTGGGGTCGTGAAAGGCGTCGACCACGCGGATGCAGTCTTCCAAAATGGCCGCCTCACGTTCCACCAGCGCATCGGGCGGCAGGCCGCCATCGCTTTCGCCGATGCTCATCGAGCCGCGGGTGGGATGAAAGCGCAGCCCAAGTTCGGCGGCGGCGTGGATCGTATCCTCCAGCCGCACGCCGTTGGGGTAGAGATAAAGATGGTCCGAACTCAGGCTACAGCCCGAGAGCGCCAATTCCGCCAGCCCAATCTGGGCCGAGACGAACATATGCTCTGGCCCCATGCGCGCCCAGATCGGGTAGAGCCGTTGCAGCCAGCCAAAGAGCAGCGCATCCTGCGCCCCCGGCACGGCACGGGTCATGCTTTGGTAAAGATGGTGGTGGGTGTTCACGAGGCCCGGCGTGACGACACAGCCCGTCGCCTCGACAATCTCACCCTTTGTCCGAAGGCCCTGCCCGATCTCGGCAATCATCCCGTCGCGCAGCA
Source organism: Sulfitobacter sp. 1A12779 (assembly GCF_043557315.1). Taxonomy (NCBI): domain Bacteria; kingdom Pseudomonadati; phylum Pseudomonadota; class Alphaproteobacteria; order Rhodobacterales; family Roseobacteraceae; genus Sulfitobacter; species Sulfitobacter sp. 1A12779. The sequence goes on along the minus strand of NZ_JBIFFU010000002.1, from coordinate 170,956 downwards.
GCAGGTCCGCGCCTGCAAGCTCCCGCCGGGTGTCGTCCATCGTGATAAGGTAATCCGCGCCGCGGATGAGGGTCTCTGCCATAGGTCACACTTTCGCTATGCCCGTCTCATGCAAAGTGTGTGTGGCCGATGGAAAACGGGCGAGAGAACCGACCTTCTGGGGGATTTATCGCATCCCGCCGGGGCCGGTCAATCCGGGGCTTCCCGACAATTGGATCAATAGGCGGAAAGGATCGCAAGCGCTTGGGCGTGAATGTCGCGGTTGGCCGCGGCCAGCGCCCTGCCCCCTTCATGCACCGGGTTGCCCTGCCAATCGGTGACGATCCCGCCTGCGGCTTGGATCACCGCGATGGGCGCTTGGATGTCATAGGCGTTCAGCCCCGCTTCGATCACCAGATCGACCTGCCCCGCCGCGACCAGCGCATAGGCGTAGCAATCCATGCCATAGCGGGTCAGCAACGCCTGCGAGGCGACGGCGCGAAAGGCGCTGGCCTCCTCGCTGCTGCCGACCTCGGGGAATGTGGTGAAAACGATGGACTGCCGCAAATCCCGCGCCGCACGTGTCTGCAAGGGGTGGCTGCCGTGCGGCCCGCTCAACAGCGCGCCATCCGGCGCCCCCTCGAACCGCTCCCCGATATAGGGCTGGTCGATGATGCCATAGAACGGGCCCGAGGCATCGGAAACCGCGATCAGCACGCCCCAAGTCGGCGTACCGCTAAGAAAGCCGCGCGTCCCGTCGATGGGGTCGAGCACCCATGTCAGCCCCGACGTGCCGGGCTGCGCGCCATATTCCTCACCCAAGATGCCATCTGCAGGCTGCTCCGACGCCAAGATATCGCGCATCGCCCGTTCGGCGGCGCGGTCGGCCTCTGTCACCGGATCGAAACCCGTGCCGAGCTTGTTGTCGGCCTGCAAATCGAGCCTGCGGAAATAGGGCAGGATCACCTGCCGCGCCGCATCCGCCATCAGATGGGCAACGCGGCGGATATCGGGATCGAAGTCACTGGTGTTCATCATGGCGAAGACCTGACAGTTTGCGCCCCTTTGCGCAAGCCTGTCAGTGCGTTAGAGCCGAGCCTTGCAGCGGATGAGAGGCAGGCTCAGGCCACGTCACTCAGCACGCGGGCGAGTTCAAACAACCGGCGGCGCTGGTTCTCGGGGATGGCGTAGTAAGAGCGCACCAGTTCCATCGCCTCCTTGTCGGCCATCAAATCGGCAGGCAGCCCGTCCATCGGCGCGCCCTCGGTGACTTCCTCATCCTTCAACCCTTCGAAAAAGAAGGACACGGGCACCCCAAGCGCATCAGCGATATCCCACAACCGGGAGGCGCTGACCCGGTTCGCGCCGGTTTCGTATTTCTGTATCTGCTGGAATTTGATCCCAACCAGTTCCGCCAGTTTCTGCTGGGTCATCCCCGTCAGCCAGCGGCGCTGCCGGATACGTTTGCCTACATGTACATCTACCACATGCACCATATTCTCTAATCCTTATAGGGCACATGCGACCGTGCCAATCTCAGTTCCAAACAAGGACGAAGTGTGCCGTCGCCTCGTACGATACCGCAGGGGTTGCGCGAAAGTTCTGCCTCCTATCATAGCGGTTGCGTTGAATTCGGCCAAGAAATTTCACGGGATGGTAAAAAATCCGCCCTGTATCGACTGCAACCTCAGGCGGTGCACTGCCCCTCTCTCTCTTCGACCGGCGGGTGTGAAATCCCCAAGTTTCCTTGGGCCTGTCGGTTTTCCGCTCGGCAACCACTGGATGAACGCGAGGGATATCAATCGGTTCCCGTCGGAATGCGTCAAATGCCATGTTTTCGTGTTTGGGGCGGTGAGAATGGCTGCTGCCCGCCCGCGCGCGACTTGAAATGCGTCGGTGCTTTTCCGCCGATCGACCGCTCGCGGCAGTCCCGTCCAAGGCGCGCGCAGGGCAAGCCGACGCCCCGAACATCCCCACCCGTAAAACCCACGATTATTGCCGTGATATCAGGCCGCAAGACACTTGAAATTCGCCCCCTCAGGCCCGATATTCAGACCCAAGAACGTGTCGGCCGGGTTTCGACACGCAACTTTGCCAATGGGAGTCACTAAATGGCTGACGTCAATTCAATTCGCTCTGCTGCCGGGTCGCGCGTCTCCGCGATCGACGAGGGTCTGCGCGCTCATATGAACAAGGTGTATGGCACCATGTCGATCGGCATGCTCATCACCTTCGCCGCGGCCTGGGCCATCTCGGGCCTGTCGGTCACCACCGACCCCTCCGCCGCCGTGGCGCAGCTCAGCCAGGATAAATACCTGACGCAATTGGGTTATGCGCTCTATGCCTCGCCGCTGAAGTGGGTCGTGATGTTCGCACCCCTGGCTTTTGTTTTCGGCTTTGGCGCCATGATCAACCGCATGTCCGCCGCCACGGCGCAGGTTGTGTTCTACGCCTTCGCCGCCGTCATGGGCATCTCGATCAGCTCGATCTTTTTGGTGTTCACCGGCTATTCCATCGCGCAGGTCTTCCTGATTACCTCCATCGCCTTCGCCGGTCTGTCGCTCTGGGGCTACACCACGAAAAAGGACATCTCCGGTTGGGGCAGCTTCCTGATCATGGGTGTGATTGGTCTGGTCGTCGCGTCGATCGTCAACATCTTCCTCGCCTCCTCGGCGCTGATGTTCGCGATCTCGGCGATCGGTGTTCTGATTTTCGCGGGTCTGACCGCCTATGACACCCAGAAGATCAAGACCGAGTATCTGGCCCACGCCCATCACGGCGACACCGAGTGGCTGGGCAAAGCCGCGATCATGGGTGCGCTGAGCCTCTATCTGGACTTCATCAACATGTTCATGATGTTGCTGTCGCTCTTCGGCAACCGCGAGTAATCGCCCTGCCATCTGATGCGAAAGGCCGGCTCCGAAAGGGGCCGGCCTTTTCTTTGGCACCGTCTTAGGCCAAGCCGCTTATCCAATCGCGCCGAACAGATGCCCGACCCCGGCCGTCACAGCCATTGCCAGACCGCCCCAAACCACGACGCGCCCGATGGCGGGCCGCTTTGGCGCGCCGCCCAGTTGCGCGCCGCCCGCGCCAAGCAGCATCAGCGCCAGCAATGCCACCAATGCAATGGTCACGCCGCGCAGCCCCGCAGGCGCCAGAACCGCCGCAAACAGCGGCAGACCGCCGCCCAAGGCAAAGGCCAGCGCCGAAGCGCCCGCCGCCTGTAGCGGATCGGCCTGACCAGCGAGGCCGAACATGCCCAACTCTTCGCGCGCATGGGCGCCGAGGGCGTCATGGTCCGTCATCTGGGTGGCGACCTCTAGGGCAAGGTCGCTTTGCACGCCCCGGTTCTCCAGCCCTTCGGCCAGTTCGCTGAGTTCATAGTCCGGGTCTTCGATCAGGGCGACGCGCTCGCGCTCCAGATCGGCCTTCTCCACATCCGCCTGCGCCGAGACCGAGACATATTCCCCCGCCGCCATCGAAAGTGCCCCGGCGGTGAGGCCCGCAAGCCCCGTCAGCAGGACATTGCCCTGCGTCATGCCAGCCGCGCTCACCCCGACCAGCAGGCTGGCCGAGGAGACGATACCATCATTGGCCCCCAAAACGGCGGCGCGCAGCCAGTTGCTGCGGTTGATGAAGTGTCCTTCTTTGGGCATCTGACCCGCCTTGCGTCTACTGCGGCTGATACACCAACAGATGCGCCGGGAAGATGACCGGCCTGTCGCCGCCCACCCCGGTAAAGCCGACACTGCCGGTGGGTTCCGCCCGGCTCAACGGGGCGCAGGCCCCCAGTGTCAGCAGCAAGATCACGGCAGTCGATTTGGCAAACATGGCATTCCCCCGGCAGTTCCTTCAGGTATCCCCCGTTCCGCCCCGCCGCGCAAGGCGTCGGGGCGGAGGAGGATCAGACGGTGATCGGCTGCATCACCTGCGGCTCCACCACATCGACGCCCGGAAGCCCGTCAATCAGCGTCTGTGCCGATTGCTCCAACGCGTCGAAGGTGCGGTAGTGGCAGGGAATGACCGTCTTGAAATCGAAATAGCGTTTGGCGGCATAGGCGGCCTGCGCCATGTCCATCGTGAAATGCCCGCCCGCTGAGAGGATGCCGATATCGGGTTTGTGGTAGTCGCCCATCCAATCCATATCCGCCATGATCGCCGTATCGCCGGAATGGTAGATCGTATGCCCCTCGCCCGAGATCATGAAGCCGGTCTCCATCCCGGTGTAGATCGGCCCGTTCTCGCCATCTACCGATGAGGAATGCGAGGCCGGAACCATCGTGATCGCCACCTCGCCCGCGCGGATCGTCCCGCCTTTGTTAAAGCCCGTGGTCTGCTGCACGCCTTTGCTTTCCAGCCAGCCCATCAGCTCGACCATGCCCGCGACCGGGGCGTTGGTGCGGCTGGCGATGTCGGCGATATCTGCCGTGTGGTCGAAATGGCCATGGGTCACAAGGATCTGCGTGGCGCCTTTGATTGCATCAGCATGGTGCGCCTCGTCCAGCATGGGGTTGTCTTTGAGCCAAGGGTCGATCAGCAGCACTTGGTCTTCGATCTCGATGCGGAATGAGCCGTGGCCGAGCCAGATGATGTTCATGGGGGTCCTCCTGATTGCGGTGGGTCTAACATCAGATTTGACCCTATGCTGCGCGGAATCAAGTAACCCCGAACATGCCACCCTAGCCTGGAATCAAGGGCGCATGCCCGCCGGGCCGCGCCAGAGCGGCCCGACGGGCTGGCGCTTCTGCAACCCGGACGCCATCCCGATATCATCGAATACCGCCGCGGCCATAAATTGCCCAACTGCCCCGGAGCAAGCACCATCCCCCGGTCTGGCGCCGCCCGGCTCCGTTCCGGTCCTCTCAAACCCTTGCGAGGCCCGCCCCCAAACGGTAGAGGAGCCTCAAAGAGATGGAGATGTTCATGTCGATCGACGAAAACACCGCCGCACGCGTGGCGAAACTGGCCCGGATCAAGGTTGAACCCGACGCGCTTCCGGCGCTGGCGGAAGAGTTCAACACCATCCTCGGCTTTATCGAACAGCTGTCCGAGGTGGATGTCGACGGCGTCGAGCCGATGACCTCTGTGACCCCGCAGCGCCTGAAGCGGCGCGAGGACGTGGTCACCGATGGCGACCAGCAGGACCGCGTGCTGGCCAATGCCCCCGATGCCCGTGAAGGGTTCTTTGCCGTGCCGAAGGTGGTGGAATAATGACCGATCTGAACAAACTGAGCCTCGCCGAGGCCCGCGATGCCCTACGCAAGGGTGAGACCACCTCGAAAGACCTGACCGAGGCCTGCATCCAAGCCATCGACGGCGCGGGCGCGCTGAACGCCTTTGTGCACCGCACGCCAGAGATCGCGATGGAACAGGCCGCCGAGGCCGACGCCCGCATCAAACAGGGCGACGCCCCCGCGATGTGTGGCCTGCCCATCGGCATCAAGGACCTTTTCTGCACCAAAGGCGTGCCAAGCCAAGCGGGCAGCCGCATCCTCGAAGGGTTTTTGCCCGAGTATGAAAGCACCGTGAGCCAAAAGCTGCGCGACAGCGGCGCGGTGATGCTGGGCAAGCTCAACATGGACGAGTTTGCCATGGGCTCGTCGAACGAAACTTCCGTCTACGGCAACGCGGTGAACCCGTGGCGGCGCGAAGGTGACACGGCGGAACTGACGCCGGGCGGCTCCTCGGGCGGCTCTGCTGCCGCCGTGGCAGCCGACCTCTGCCTTGCCGCCACTGGCACCGACACCGGCGGCTCAATCCGCCAGCCCGCCGCCTTCACCGGCACCGTAGGCATCAAGCCGACCTATGGCCGCTGCTCGCGTTGGGGCATCGTGGCCTTCGCCTCCTCGCTCGACCAAGCTGGGCCGATGACCAAGACAGTGCGCGACGCGGCCATCATGTTGGAAGCCATGTGCGGCCATGACGCCAAGGACAGCACCAGCGCCGATCTGGCCGTGCCGGACTTCGAGGCGGCGCTCACCGGCGACATCCGTGGCAAGAAGATCGGCATCCCGCGCGAATACCGCATGGACGGCATGCCCGAGGAGATTGAAAAGCTGTGGGCCGACGGCATCGCCATGATGAAGGACGCGGGCGCCGAGATCGTCGACATCTCGCTGCCGCACACGAAATATGCCCTGCCCGCCTATTACGTCATCGCGCCCGCCGAGGCGTCGTCGAACCTCGCGCGCTATGACGGCGTGCGCTTTGGCCACCGCGCCAAGCTTGACCACGGCGACGGCATCACCGAGATGTACGAAAAAACCCGCGCCGAAGGCTTTGGCCATGAGGTTCAGCGCCGCGTGATGGTCGGCACCTATGTGCTCTCCGCCGGTTTCTACGACGCCTATTACAACCGCGCCCGCAAGGTCCGCACGCTGATCAAGAAAGACTTCGAAGACGTCTTTGCCCAAGGCATCGACAGCATCCTGACCCCGGCGACCCCCTCCGCCGCCTTTGGTCTGGGCGAGATGAAGGACGCCGATCCGGTGGCCATGTATCTCAACGACGTCTTCACCGTGACGGTGAACCTCGCCGGCCTGCCCGGCGTGGCGCTGCCCACGGGGCAAAGCAGCACGGGTCTGCCGCTGGGTCTGCAACTGATCGGGCGCCCGTGGGAAGAGGCAGACCTGCTGTCCTCCGCCTATGCGCTGGAGAAGGCCGCCGGTTTTGTGGCCAAGCCCGAGAAATGGTGGTAAGCCGCAGAGCGGTGAACAAGAGGCGAGAGCGGGTCAGATGATCACACGGACACTTCTAGCGATGACGGCGGGCGGTCTTTTGGCAGCCTGCCAACCGGCGATCCCCGATTCCGGGAACATCAACACCGGGCGCGGTGTCGGCTTTGGTGACAGCAGTTTCGAGGCCGAGCAGCGCGCGCGCGATGCCGCGCTGGCGGGCGACGGCAGCTACATGCCCGCCGCCTCGGAGGTGACCGCCCAGCCTTTGGATGACGGCTCTCCCGAAGCGACGGCGGCGGAAACTGCCCGTGTGCTGGCCGCGACCCGTCCGGGCGGGGCCAGCAACGGTCTGGGCAATGACGCGGCCACCAACTCGGGCGTGGCCCCGGTGAACGCCAGCCCGTCGAACCCGCCCCCCGCCGCGGTCAACGCCGTGGGCATCTCGAACGAGAACAACTTTGACGCCGTGTCGGGCCAGCGCAGCATTCAAGACGACGCCGCCCGCGTGGCCGCGAACCGCGCGCAATATGAGGTCGTCCAACCCGAGGCCCTGCCCGAACGCCGCAATGTCGGCCCGAATATCGTCGCCTATGCGCTGCAAACCAATCAGTCGGTCGGCCAGCAGATTTATAGCCGCATCGGCTTCAACAAGGCCCGCAAGTTCGAACGCGCCTGCGCGCAATACGGCCACGCCGACCAAGCGCAGATCGCCTTTCTTGAGGCCGGCGGCCCCGAGAAAGACCGCCTTGGCATGGACCCCGATGGCGATGGTTTCGCCTGCGACTGGGACCCTACCCCCTTCCGCCGGGCTGCACAGGGCTGACAGATGCCTGCCGCGCCTGATGTGACGGCGCATCCCTCGCCCAATTGCGGCCCGCGGCGCGGTGGGCTGCGCCCCCGGCTGATCGTCCTGCACTACACCGCCATGACCAGCGCCCAAGCGGCGCTGGAGCGGCTCTGTGACCCCTCTGCCGAAGTCTCGGCCCATTACCTGATCTCGGGACGCGGAGAGGTCATTCAGATGGTCGAGGAAGAGCAACGCGCCTGGCATGCAGGCGCGGGCGAATGGGCGGGGTTGGAGGACATCAACTCACGCTCCATCGGGATCGAGTTGGACAACCGTGGCGACCACCCGTTTTCCGAGCCACAGATGCAGGCGCTGGAAACCCTCCTGCCCGGCATCATGGCACGCCACCGCATCCCGCCCGAAGGGGTGATCGGCCATTCCTGCATGGCACCGGGCCGCAAGATCGACCCCGGCCCCCGATTCGATTGGGCCCGGCTCGCACGGCGCGGGCTGGCGCTGCCTGCGGGCAATGGCCCCCTTCCTGACAGCGTAACCACCGAAACCTTCCGCGCCGCCGCGCAGGCCGCAGGCTTCACCGCGCCCTGCGACGATGACACGCTGCTAGACGCCGTGCGGATGCGTTTCAGGCCATGGGGGCGCGGCCTTCTTACCCCCCCAGACTTCGCCGCCCTACCCGCCCCCATTGACGCGCCGCGCGCCGGCGTCTAGGGCGGGGCTGCGCGGAAGGCTGGATGGCCGCTGCGTCGACTCGCGTCGCATGACCGACGTCCGCTCTCGTCACACGCATGTGTGACATCCGCGGCGTCGCTTTTGCGGGGCAAAAGCGACGTAGAGGAAAGTCCGGACTCCAAGAAGAAACGGTGCCGGGTAACGCCCGGGCGGGGCAACCCGACGGAAAGCGCCACAGAAATGAAACCGCCCCTCGGTCCGGCCTTGCCGGAACGCCCGCGGGGTAAGGGTGAAACGGTGGGGTAAGAGCCCACCGCGGGGCTGGCAACAGTCCCGGCATGGCAAGCCCCACCGGGAGCAATGCCAAATAGGGACCGCGCGCCGATGATCTTCGGGTCAAAGGCGGGGCACTTCTGCCCCAGCAGGTCCGGGTTGGCAGCTATAGCCGCATCGGCAACGGTGCGGTCAGAGGAATGGTCATCGCCTGTTTTCGGACAGGTACAAAATCCGGCTTATAGGCCTTCCGCGCATATTTCTGCTCTTTCGAGGCTGAAAGGCAGGTTTTTCGACGAAACCGGCGTCTTTCGGCACCGGGCGGGCAAATAGCGGTTGACTCGGGCGCGGGTCTGACTAGAACCCGAAATTCAGAATTCACGCAGGCCTGCGCGGCGCTGCAGCAGGAGAAGACACATGGCGAAGCCAACCACGATCAAGATCCGCCTGAACTCGTCCGCGGGCACAGGCCATTTCTACGTGACCAAGAAAAACGCACGCACCATGACCGAAAAGATGGTCATCAAAAAGTACGACCCCGTTGCGCGCAAGCACGTCGAATACAAAGAAGGCAAGATCAAGTAAGATCGCCTGACTTTTGAGTTTCAAAGGGCCACGTGGTTTCGCCTGGCCTTTTGCATTGTGCAGGGCTGGATCGCGCCCGACCCGGGGCCGATGGCCGTCTTGCAAAAGGTCCGGTGGACCTTTTGAGGCCAGCGGGTGCTTCAGCACCGGGGGCGCATTGCGCGCCCGCCCTGGGGGCGGGTCGGGCGCGATTCGGACGCGGGGCGTCCGGATAATCGTTGAGACGCCTGAATGCCATCCCCGGTCCGGCGCTGCCCGGCTAGCGGTCTCTCTTCTCGCGGAAAAACCTCACGAGCATCTCTTCCGCCTCTCCCGCCGCGATCCCGTCGAACACCTCGGGCACATGGTGGCATTGGGGATGCGAGAACACCCGCGCGCCCTGCGCCACGCCGCCTGATTTGGGGTCCGCCGCACCGTAGTAGAGCCGCTCCACCCGGGCGGCGGCGATGGCACCGGCGCACATGGCGCAGGGCTCCAGCGTGACGTAAAGCGCGTGACCGATCAGCCGTTCCGAGCCAACAGCGGCGCAGGCGGCGCGCAGGGCCAGCATCTCGGCATGGGCAGTTGGGTCATTGCGGGCGCGGGTCTCATTGCCTGCGGCGGCAACGATCTGCCCTTCCGGAGAGACAACGACTGCCCCCACCGGCACTTCGCCGCGCGCGGCGGCGGCGCGGGCCTCGGCCAAGGCCTGTCCCATATACGAGCGAAACTCCATTCCGTCACATGGCCGCAAACGCCACCCTTTCGCAAGCCCGTGAAACAGGGTAAGCGCTGTGTATGAACGCAAAAACGCCCCCCTCCGGCTCCGGCCCGCAAAACTCTGACAGCGATGCAAGTGCAGGCACCCCCACCGGCGACCGCATCGCCAAGGTGCTGTCGCGCGCGGGCATCGCCTCGCGCCGCGAGGCCGAGCGCATGATCGAAGCAGGCCGCGTGCGCGTGAACGGGGAGCAGATCACCTCGCCCGCGCTGAACGTGACACCCGAGGATAAGATCACCGTTGACAACACCCCCGTCGGCGCGCCCGAACCGCCGCGCATGTGGCTGTACCACAAGCCCGCCGGTCTGGTGACCACCGCCCGCGATGAAAAGGGCCGCGAGACGATCTTTGACGCCCTGCCCGAGGATATGCCCCGCGTGATGACCGTGGGTCGGCTCGACCTCAACTCCGAAGGGCTGTTGCTGCTGACCAATGACGGCGGGGTGAAGCGCAAGCTGGAACTGCCCAGCACCGGATGGCTGCGCCGCTACCGCGCGCGGGTGAATGGCCGCCCCACCGATGAGATGCTGGAGCCGCTGCGCAAAGGCATCACCGTGGAAGGCGAGAACTTTCAGCCGATGGACGTGACGCTCGACCGCCAACAGGGGGCCAACGCCTGGCTGACCGTCGGCCTGCGCGAAGGCCGCAACCGCGAGATTCGCCGCGCGATGGAGGCCGTGGGCCTGACCGTGAACCGGCTGATCCGCATCTCCTACGGCCCGTTCCAACTGGGCGAATTGAAGATCGGCGAGGTGGAAGAGCTGCGCCGCAAGGTCGTGCGCGATCAACTGGGGCTCGAGTTGGAAGACCCCAGCGGCACCGCCACCAAGAAACCCACCGGTCTACGCCGCCCGCCGCGCCGCAAGCCCGGCGGTTTCGGCGGCGCGGGCCAACCGGGCCTGCCCGTGCAACGGGGCGAAGACGACGAACCGCCGCCCCGCCGTGGCGGCGGCAAGGCAAAGAACGCACCGCGTGGCAAGGCCGCGATGGGCAAGACGGCTGGCAAAGCAGGCGGCAAGGCGAGCGGCAAACCGGGGGCGCGCCCCACGGGGCGACCGAATGGCAAACCGGGGCCAAAACCCACAGGCCGGGGGCCAAAACCCCGCCGCTGACCGGCCCTGCCCCGAGCTGCCCCTGCGCGTTTCCGGAACGCGGCCGACCTGCGTGCGTTGAATAGATAACGGCAGGCAAGATCAGCGCGAAACCGCTGTCAGAAAAGGGCAATATGGCGCGAATAGTGATGTTTTTGGTGGCCTTGGCCGCGCTCGTGGTTATCATCCTCGGCGCAGCCTCGCTCGTGGGGCGTGCGGCTGACAGTGCTGGCACAGCGTTGCGCCCGATCTGGGGCAGCAAAAGGGGAAACATGATGGCGCCAACAACCTTTCAGAAAATCGCCTTCGGCGCGTTGCTGGTGCTGCTGCTTGGGCTGACCAGCGGTTTTCTCGGAGGGCTTTGACCTATGGCGCAGCGCTTTGGCGGCAAATATAGCCCCGACCCCGACGCCCCCCCCAGCAGCGCCCCGCGCAAGAACGCACGCCTGCGCGTCGATCCGGCGGGCGGTCGGGTGAACCTGATGTTCCTGCCGCCGGTGCTCTTGGCGGCAACTTCGCTCATCGGGGGCGCAGGCACGCTAGTGCTCGGCCTTGGTGGGGCCTTCCTGCTGGCCTCTGGCGTCTGGTTGCTCCGCGATGGCTTGTTGGCCGAGGCGGAATACCACGAGCGCAAAGTCGCCCGCCGCCCCGTCCTGCCGCGCAAGATCCTCGCGGCCCTTTTGGCCGGTGCGGGCGCGGCCCTCGCCGCTTATAGCAACGATCCCAGTCTGGCCGCGGCCCTGCTCTATGGCATCGCCGCCACTGCGCTGCACCTCGCCGCCTTCGGCATCGACCCGTTGCAGAACAAGGGCATGGAGGGCATCGACACCTTCCAGCAAGACCGCGTCGCCCGGGTGGTGGATGAGGCCGAAAAACTGCTCTCGGGCATGAGCCAAGCGATCCTGCGTGCGGGCGACCGCCGCGCCGAAGCGCGGCTGGCGGAGTTTCAAGAAACCGCCCGCCATTTGATCCGCACCGTCGAGGAAGACCCCCGCGACCTGACCGCTGCGCGCAAATACCTTGTCGTCTATCTGCGCGGGGCGCATGATGCGACGGTGAAATTCGCCGACCTCTATGCCCGCAACCAAGACGCCCAAGCACGCGATGACTACCTCGCCTTGCTGGACGATCTGGATCAGAACTTCGCCGCGCGCACAGCCAAATCGCTGCTGGACGACCGCAGCGATCTGAACGTGGAAATCGACGTGCTGCGGGCGCGCCTCTCTCGTGAGGGGGTCCGACTGGAGCAACCCACCCCTGCAAATACTAAGGAAGATCAGTGATGACCGATGCCCTCCGTGACAAAGCTGCCCAATCGCAAGGGTTGGTGGAAGAAGTGAACGCAACCGTCTTGCCGGAACCGGCGGATGCCAATGCCATCGTGCCGCTGAACAAAGCCGATCCCGAACAGAGCGCGGAAATCCAAAAGCGCATGGCCGAGATCGACGTGACCGATACCCAGTCCATCGTCAGCTTCGGCTCTGCCGCACAGGCCGAGTTGCAAGAGATCAGCCAATCCATGCTGGCGGATGTGCGTAACAAGGATGTTGGCCCTGCTGGCGACAGCCTGCGCACCATGGTCAGCGCGATCCGCGGCTTCTCGGTCTCGGAATTGGACGTGCGGCGCAAGCAAAGCTGGTGGGAGAAACTGCTGGGCCGTGCCACGCCCTTTGCCAAGTTCACCGCCCGTTTCGAAGAGGTGCAGAGCCAGATCGACCGGATCACCGACAACCTGCTGGCGCATGAGCATACGCTGTTGAAAGACATCAAATCGCTCGACCTGCTCTATGAAAAGACGCTGCAATTCTACGACGAACTGGCGCTTTATATCTCTGCTGGGGAGGCCAAGATCGAAGAGTTGGATCACAAGACCATCCCCGCCAAACAGACCGCGCTGGATAAGGCGGGCGAGGACGATCAGGTGATGCGCGCGCAGGAGCTGCGCGATCTGCGTGCCGCGCGTGATGATCTGGAGCGTCGGGTGCATGACCTGAAACTGACGCGGCAGGTCACCATGCAATCGCTGCCCTCGATCCGTCTGGTGCAGGAGAATGACAAGAGCCTTGTGACCAAGATTAACTCGACCTTGGTTAACACCGTGCCCCTGTGGGAGACGCAATTGGCGCAGGCCGTCACCATCCAGCGCAGTGGGGATGCGGCAAATGCAGTGCGCGAGGCCAATGACCTGACCAATGAACTGCTGACCTCCAACGCCAAGAACCTGCGCGACAGCAACAAGGTGATTCGTCAGGGGATGGAGCGCGGCGTCTTCGACATCGAAGCGGTGAAACAGGCCAATGAAGACCTGATCGGCACCATTGAGGAATCCCTGCAAATCGCGGATGAGGGCAAGGCGAAACGCGCCAATGCCGAGAAAGAGTTGCAGGAGATGGAAGGCCGCCTGCGCGACACGCTCGCCGCTGCCAAGGCCCGCGAAACGGGGTTGGGCGATACCACCGGCAACGCGGTGCCAAGCTAAAACCGACGTGAGGGAACAGGCCATGCAAGGACGTCTGCGCAGAAATCTGCGCGCCGCAGGGGCGCTGGCGCTGAGCACGCTGCTCTTGGCCTGCGCCGAGCCTGCGCCCGTCTTGCAAAAGGTCGCCAAACCGCAGGCCCGCCCTGCCGCCGCCACCCCTTCCCCGGCGGCGGTGGCGAAACCGACCTCGCAAAAAAGCGCCATGCTGCGCAGCTATCTGCATCAGGTCGAAAAGGCGCAGTTGGGCCAAGATCTGCTGCGCCAAGACGGGGGCGGGGAGGACACGCCCTTTACCAGCGAAATGCTGGCACGCAATTTCGAGCAGATCGCGCTATATAACGAATATGACGGCAATTTCTCAGGCCAAGGCGGCGCCAGCCCGTTGCGCCGCTGGGATGCGCCGGTGCGGATGCAAATCATCTTTGGCGACAGCGTGCCGCCCTCACAGCGCCGGTCCGACACCGCCAAGATCAACGCCTTCGCCCGCCGTTTGGCGCGGGTGACCGGGCATTCGGTCTCGATCGGCGACAGACCGAATTTCATGGTGGTCGTGGCCTCGGAAGATGACCGGGTCGATGCGCTGGCCCAAGCGGCGGAAGAGGTCGCGGGCGTCAGTAAATCCTCGCTCCGGGCCATGCGCAACATGCGCCGGGACACCTATTGCGCCGTGGCCGCCTATGCCGCGGGGGACAACCCCAATGTCTATACCGCCGCCGTGGCCGTGATCCGCTCGGAAAACCCCGAATTGCTGCGGCTTTCCTGCATTCACGAGGAATTGGCGCAGGGTCTGGGCCTTGCCAATGACAGCCCCGCCGCGCGACCGTCGATTTTCAATGACGACGACGAATTCGCCCTGCTCACCAAACATGACGAACTTCTGCTCAAGATGCTCTACGACCGGCGCCTGCGCCCCGGCATGACGGCAGAGCAGGTCAACCCGATCACCCGGATCATCGCGCGCGAGTTGACGGACGGCCCGGTGTAACGCAGCATTACGACGAAAGAATAAGGACCATCCCCATGGGCATTTTCGATTTCCTCTCTGGCCAGTTCATCGACGTCATCCATTGGACCGACGACACCCGCGACACGATGGTTTGGCGGTTCGAGCGTGAGGGCCATGAGATCAAATACGGCGCCAAGCTGACAGTGCGTGAGGGGCAAGCGGCGGTTTTTGTGCATGAGGGGCAGTTGGCGGATGTCTTCACCCCCGGTCTCTATATGCTTGAGACCAACAACATGCCGATCATGACGACCCTGCAGCACTGGGACCACGGTTTTCGCAGCCCGTTCAAGTCTGAGATCTATTTCGTCAACACGACCCGCTTCAACGACCTGAAATGGGGCACCAAAAACCCGATCATCGCCCGCGACCCTGAGTTTGGCCCGGTGCGCCTGCGCGCCTATGGCACCTATTCCGTGCGGGTGAGCGACCCCGCGAAGTTCCTGACCGAGATTGTCGGCACCGATGGTGAGTTCACCATGGACGAAATCTCGTTCCAGATCCGCAACATCATTGTTCAGGCTTTCTCGCGCACGCTTGCCTCCTCCGGCATCCCGGTGCTCGACATGGCCGCCAACACGCGCGAGTTGGGGCAGTTGGTGGGCAAGGATATCGCCGCCCAGATTGCGGAATACGGGCTGGCGATGCCCGAGCTTTACATCGAAAACATCTCCCTCCCGCCCGCGGTCGAGGCGGTGATGGACAAGCGCACTTCGATGGGCGTGGTCGGCAACCTCAACGAATACATGCAATTCCAAGCGGCTGAGGCGCTTGGCCGCGAAGGTGCGGGCGGGGCCGCGATGCAAACGGGCCTTGGCGCGGGGCTGGGGATGAGCATGGCCCAAGCCGCCACCGCGCAGGCTGGCCCCTGGGGCGCCCGCCCTGCCCCCACCGCCGCCGCCCCGGTGCCGCCGCCCCCGCCGCCGGTCGAAAAGGTCTGGCATATCGCCAAGGACGGCGCGACCTCAGGCCCGTTTTCCAAGGCCGCCATGGGCCGCAAGGCGAGTGAGGGCAGCCTTACCCGCGATTCTCTTGTCTGGACACCGGGGCAGGATGGCTGGCAGCGGGCCGAAGACGTGGCCGAACTGGCGCAGCTTTTCACGGTGATGCCCCCGCCACCGCCGCCGCCCCCGGCCTGATCCGCAGGCGCGTGGGCCCACGCCCTTCGCGCGCGTCCCGCCCGTGGCCCCTCAGGTCCACGGGCCACCCCCATCCGCTCCGCCGCGATTGACCTTGCAAAGCACCCCATATGTCCGCCACCGATCTGCCCCCCGCCGCCCCGCTTGAAGAGCACCGTTTCCCCTGTGACACCTGCGGGTCGGACATGCGCTTTGACCCGGCGCAGGCGCTGCTGATCTGCGATCACTGCGGCAATGTGGAGCCGATCGACGGCAGTGGGCGCCACGCCCATGCCATCGCCGAACAGGACTTTCGCGCCGGATTGCAGGCCGCCCTGCCCGCCGCCGAGATGGAAGAGACCCGCGTCACAACCTGTCCCAACTGCGCAGCGCAGGTGGAATTCGAGCCCGGCAAACACGCCGCCGAATGCCCTTTCTGCGCGACGCCTGTGGTGATCGACACCGGCACCAACCGCCATATCAAACCACGCGCCGTGCTGCCCTTCGCCCTGCCCGAAGAACGCGCCCGCGACGCGATGAAAGACTGGCTCGGCAGCCTTTGGTTCGCCCCCAACGGGCTGCAACAATATGCCCGCAAGGGCCGCCGGATGCAGGGCATCTATGTGCCCTTCTGGACCTATGACGCACAGACCGCCTCTAGCTATCGCGGGGAGCGTGGAACCGTCTATTACGTCACCCGCACCGTCATGCGCGATGGCAAGCGGGTGAAGCAGCAAGTGCCGAAAATCCGCTGGCGGGCCGCTTCGGGGCGGGTGGCACGCTTCTTTGACGATGTGTTGGTGCTGGCCTCCCGGTCGCTGCCCAAGAGACACACCGACGCGCTGCACCCTTGGGACCTCTCGGCGCTGGAGCCCTATGCGCCCGAATACCTCGCCGGTTTCCGGGCCGAGGCTTACGGCATTACGCTGGAGGAAGGCTTTGTTCAGGCCCGCGCGCATATGGACCGGGTGATCGAGCGGGACGTGAAGTTCGACATCGGCGGCGACCGCCAGCGGGTGCATGACATCAATACCCAAGTCAGCGATGTGACCTTTAAACATATCCTGCTGCCGGTCTGGCTTGCCGCCTATAAATACCGCGGCAAGACCTATCGTTTCGTGGTGAACGGCCATTCGGGCAAGGTGCAGGGCGAACGCCCCTATTCCGCCGTCAAAATCACCTTTGCCGTGGTGCTGGGGCTGATCGCCGCCGCCATCGTCGGCTATTTCATGGCCCAGCAATGACCCAGAGCTACGACCAGTTCTCCGACCTCTTGCAGGCGCGCTATTCCTGCCGCGCCTTTCGGCCCGACCCCGTGCCGGAGGAGACCATCACCCAGATCGTGAGCGCCGCGCGCCATGTGCCATCGTGGTGCAATGCCCAGCCGTGGCAGGTGACCGCGACACGCGGCGCGGGCACAGATGCCTTCCGCGCCGCACTCCTTGAAGCTGCCAACACCGACACCCCGGTCGCGCCGGACCTGCCATGGCCCACGGGCTACTCCGGCGCCTATGCCGAACGCCGCCGCACCTGTGGCTTCCAACTTTACGACGCGGTTGGCATCGCCAAATCCGACCGCGCCGCGCGTCAGGCGCAGATGCTGCGCAACTACGCGCTTTTCGACGCGCCGCATGTGGCCATCGTGACCGCCCCGGCCGAGCTTGGCCCCTATGGCGCGATGGACTGCGGCGGCTTCGTCACCGCCTTCACCCTCGCCGCGACGGCGCTTGGCGTGGCCAGCATCCCGCAAGCCGCCATCGCCGCCTATGCGCCCTTGGTGCGTGAGGTGCTGGCACTGCCCGAGGATCGGCTGGTGCTCTGCGCAATCTCCTTCGGCTATGCCGATGAGACGCATCCCGCGAACGCCTTTCGCACCGAGCGAGCCACCCCTTCTGACATCATTGATTGGAAAGACTGACATGCGCGCATTGCTGCAACGGGTGACCGAGGCTTCGGTCACGGTCGAGGGTGAGGTCATCGGAGAGATCGGCCCCGGCCTGCTGATCCTCGTCTGCGCCATGCCCGAGGATACCGAAGAAACCGTCGAGAAACTGGCCCTAAAGATCTCCAAACTGCGGCTGTTCAAGGATGACGGCGGCAAGATGAACCTGAGCCTTGTCCAAACCGGCGGTAGCGCCTTGGTGGTGAGCCAATTCACCCTCGCCGCCGATACCGCGCGCGGCAACCGCCCCGGCTTTTCCGGCGCGGCAAAGCCCGAGATGGCCGAGGCGCTCTATTCCCATTTTGCCCGCAGCCTCGCCGGGCTCGAGATCCCCGTGCAGACCGGACGATTCGGCGCGGATATGGCCGTGGCGCTGGTCAACAACGGGCCGGTGACCCTCTGGCTCGATACGGCGGCGCCCTGATAATTCATTGGAAAGCATGGGCCGGCAAGCTTGGGAGGAGGTAAGCTTGCCGGCCGGTATAACGGGTCCGGGAGGAGGAGGACCGTTAATATGCGGTGTCAGATCAACCCGGGAAGGAGCGGGGTCCGGCACCTGACAATGCAGCGCGTAAGGCGCGACATTGATGGCTGAAGGTCTAAAAGCGCAGTGGCTTAGAGACCGTCGTATTCTTCGGTCACCAGCGCTTGGGCGTGCTGGGGAATTTGGTTGCGGTCGATGCCCGCACGCTCAAGCTGCGCGTCGCTCATGCTGTTGAGGACGGCTTGCATGCGCGAGATCTGCATCTGAGTGACGCCACGCGCCAGCAGGCTGCCGACCTTGCCCGCAGCGGTGCCAAGCGCGCCGAGAACCGGAGCGGACGCATCACGCAGGGAGAAACCGTGGGGGGCGGATAGGGTGTTGTCATACTTCATAGGTCTGTTCCTTTGAAAGTTCTTCCGACGCCACACGCCGGATCTCGCACCGTGCGATGCCGATATCGGACAGTTCGCGATCGCTCAGTACGTTGAGTTCTGTGAAAGTTCGGTTGTAAGCTGCGCGCCGGGCTTTGATCTGGGCCACGCGGCGGCGCATGCCGTCAACGGTGTGATGAAGCCCATCGAGCGCGGAGCTCAGGGTAGTGCCACGTGAGATTGCCATCGTCATAAGCGCAACTCCTTTCAAAATGCTGCAAGTGCATTATCAATGCTGCAATGCAGAAGTAGTACGCTCTGACCCTATTTTGAACCCGCAGAATTTGCATAGGCGCTATGCCCGAAACGAAAGGCCGGGGGCTAACTGCAGGTAAACAGCCTAAAATTTTTGCGCCGATACACAGGAAATGTGCATCGGCGCAACGCAGCAGGGCTGCAATCAGGGGATTTGGGGATGGGGGGCGGCGTGCCGCCCTTTTTTGCGTGAGTCGTTTAGCTGACCGGTTCCCAAGGGCGCGTGTAGACGCTGAGCACCTTTGAGACCTCATCGTGGGTCGCGTCGTTCATCGTGACCTGGGCCACCAACCCGCGTTTCTTGTCGTCCACCACCTCGGTTACCCGCGCGGCACAGCCCGCCTTTTCAAGGCTGCCGTTATAGACCCGCGTGATCGCGTCCTTGCGCAAATCGGGTTTGAAGATCTTGCCGACAGCCGTCTTGGGCAACTCGTCCATGATCTTGAGGTGCTTGGGCTGGGCTGCGCGTTCCGCGACATGCTCACGCGCATAGGCCAGCAGTTCCTCTTCGGTGACATTGGCACCCTCAACGAGTTCGACAAAGGCGCAAGGCACCTCGCCCGCGTGGGGGTCGGGCTGGCCGATAGCACCCGCAAAGGCGACGGCCTCATGGCCCAGCAGTGCCTCTTCGATCTCGGCGGGGTCAATGTTGTGGCCGCCGCGAATGATGAGGTCTTTAGCGCGGCCCGTGATCCAGATATAGCCATCGCTGTCGATCCGGCCCAGATCGCCGGTGCGCAGGTATTTGCCGTGGTAGAAGAGGTCTTTGTTCTTGTCTTCCTCGACATAGGTATGGCCCGAAAAGACGCCGGGGTTCGAGACGCAGATCTCGCCAATCTCATCCGTCTCCGCGTCGATCGGACCATCCACAGTGCCCTTGATGATCCGCACGTCTGAATAGGGGAAGGCGATACCGATGGAGCCGACCTTCTTGATCCCGTCCGTCGGGTTGCAAGAGACAAGGCAGGTCGCCTCGGTCAGACCATAGCCTTCGACCAGCGTGACGCCCGTGGCCTTCTCAAACCGCCGGAAAAGCTCCAGCGGCAGCGGGGCGGAGCCGGAAAAGGCGGTTTTCACCGTGCTGACATCCGCATCAATCGGGCGCTGCATCTTGGCCGAGATCGCCGTCGGCACGGTGATGATAAAGGTGATCTTCCACCGCTCGACCAGCTTCCAGAAGTTGTCAAAGACACCATCCCCGCGATAGCCCTGCGGCGTGGGGAAGACCACATGCGCGCCCGACGACACGGCGGCCATCAGGATCACATGGCAGGCAAAGACGTGGAATAGCGGCAGCGGACACATGATATTGTCCTGCTCGCTGAACAACAGCCGATGCCCCAGCCAGCCGTTATAGATCAGCCCCGAATACTTGTGCTGCGCCACTTTGGGCATCCCAGTGGTGCCGCCGGTGTGGAAATAGCAGGCAACGCGATCCTCTTGCACATCCTCGAAGTTGAGCGAGGTGTTTTGCTTCGCGATCTCGGCATTGAAGTTGAGGTATTTGGCTTGGTTGTTCACCATCCCCTTGGGCCGCACCAGCGGGACGATCCAGCTTTTCGGCGGGGTGAGATAGCGCACCAGATCGACCTCGAGCACCGTGTGCACCTTGGGCGCAAGCCGCACTGCTTCGGCGGTCTTCTGGGCCACGTCCGTCTTCGGGAAAGGCCGCAGGGTGACGACCACGGAGGCGCCCACTTCGCGCAGGATTGCACCGATCTGTTCGGCGTCCAGCAGCGGGTTGATCGGGCTCACGATCCCGGCCACGGCACCGCCCAACAGGGTGATCGTCGTCTCGTTACAGTTGGGCAGCACATAGGCCACCACGTCTTTCTCGCCCACGCCGAGGCTGCGGAAGAGGTTCGCCGCCTGCGTCACGCGGCCATGCAACTCTTTCCAAGACAGCGTTTCGGCCTTGTCCTTGGGGCCCGAGAAAATCTGATAGCTGACGGCATTGTGGTTGGGGAATTTCGCGGCCGTATTGCTTAGCATTCCGTAAAGCGTCTTGGCCACGTCGCGGTCTTCCCACGGCATTTCCGCCGCGATGGCATTGCGGTCTTCGATCCCGGCGAATGTCATGGTGTCTCCTCCCCTGTGCCGGTGTTCCGGCTTATTCTCCTCGCGCCAGATTGCGGCGAAACGCGCCGTTTCGCAAGCAATCGGCGGCAACAAACGCAACGTCACACTAGGGTGACGTAACGCCGGGGTTGCACTGTTCAAGGGCGGCTCAGGCCGCCGCGGCGGCCCCATCGGTGAACTGAAGCCGCGCCAGACGCGCATAAAGCCCGTCACTGGCGACCAATTCGTCATGGGTGCCGATGGCCGCGATGCGCCCGGCCTCCATCACCACGATCCGGTCGGCCTTTTTCACGGTGGCGAGACGGTGCGCCACGATCAGCGTCGTGCGATCCGCGCTCAGCCGGTCGACGGCGGCCTGCACCAGCCCCTCGCTCTCGGAATCCAACGCCGAGGTCGCCTCGTCCAACAGCAGCACCGGCGCGTCGCGCAGGATGGCGCGGGCGATGGCGATGCGTTGTTTCTGCCCGCCCGACAGCATCACGCCGCGCTCGCCCAGATAGCTGTCATAGCCATCGGGCAGCGCCGTGATGAAGTCATGCGCGGCGGCGGCGCGGGCGGCTTCCTCGACCTCGGCGTCACTGGCATCGGGGCGTCCGAAGCGGATGTTCTCAGCCGCCGTGGCGGCAAAGATCACCGGGTCTTGCGGCACCAGCGCCACCGAACGGCGGAAGTGGTCCCGGGCCACATCGCGCAGGTCGACCCCATCCAAGGTGATCCGCCCCGACTGCGGGTCATAAAAGCGCAGGATCATCTGGATGATCGTCGTCTTCCCCGCGCCCGAGGGGCCGACAAAGGCCACCGTCTCACCGGGGTTGATCTCAAGGTCGACGCCATCGAGCGCCGCCACATCGGGGCGGGCGGGATAGGTGAACTGCACGTTCTCAAAGGCGATCCGCCCCGCGACAGGCTGCGGCAGGCTGCTCTGGCTTGCGGGCGCCGGGTCTTGCACCGTATCCTTGCTTTGCAACAGGTCGATCAGCCGTTCCGTGGCGCCCGCGGCGCGCTGCAACTCGCCCCAGATCTCTGACAGGGCAGCGACCGCGCCCGCGACCATGACCGCATAGATCACGAATTGCACCAGCGCGCCTGCGCTCATCACATCCGCCCTCACGTCGCGCGCGCCGATCCACAGCACGCCCACCACACCCGCGAAGACCAGAAAGATCACGATCATCGTCATCACGGCGCGGGTCTTGATCCGGCGCTGCGCGGCATCGAAAGAGGCTTCGGTCATCTGCGCGAATTGGCCCCGGCTTGCGGCCTCATGGGTAAAGGCCTGCACCGTTTGTACCGCGCCCAGCGTCTCAGAAGCGTTGCCCGAACTTGCCGCGATCCAGTCTTGGTTCTCGCGGCTGAGCACCCGAAGGCGGCGGCCCAACGTTAGGATGGGGATCACCACGGCGGGCACGATCAGCAGCACCAGCCCGGTCAACTTGGCCGAGGTCAGCAGCATCAGCCCCAGCCCGCCCACAAAGATCAGCATGTTGCGGAGCGCGATCGAGACCGAGGAGCCGATCACCGAGAGGATCAGCGTCGTGTCGGTGGTGATCCGGCTGAGCACTTCGCCGGTCATGATACGCTCGTAAAAGGCCGGGCTCATGCCCACGACACGGTCAAACACCGCACGCCGGATATCGGCCACCACCCGTTCGCCCAAACGCGTCACCAGCGCATAGCGCAGCCCGGTGCCAAGGGCGAGCAGCCCCGCGATCAAGAGCGCGGCGATGAAATAGAGGTCGAGCAATTCGCTCTCCCCCGTGCCGAAATTGTCGATCACCCGCCGCACCGCCAAGGGCAAGGTAAGCGAAATCATCGCGGTCAGCACCAGCGCCGCACCGGCGGCGGCCATCAACCAGCGATAGGGCGCCATGAAGGGCATCAGCGCCGCCAAAGCCCCGATCCGCCGCGACTTTTCGCGTTCGTCTTTGGCGCTTGGTGCGGGGGCTGGGGTGCGTGCCATAAGCTTTCCTTTGTCTTTCCACATCGGTCATGGCGCGGGGGCTGGGCGGGGTCAAGCAAGACCGCCCCGATGAGGACAATCTGCCGCCCCCGACAGACAGCGGCGGTCGCATCTATCCCGCGCGGCGGCGGTCACGAAAGCTTCGGGGAAAGAGTGGAGCGGGCGACGGGAATCGAACCCGTATCATCAGCTTGGAAGGCTGAGGTCTTACCATTACACAACGCCCGCGCTACGGCTCCTCTCCTATTTTATAGCTCCCTGAGCGTCAAGTGGAGCGATGCCCCTTTGGCAAGATCAATCGCATGAGCCTGCTCTTGCCACTGGCCCGTCATCAAGGTGGCAGCCAGGCCCAAGGGGCACTAGCTTAGCCTCACGGGATGAAAACGAGGCATTGGAATGGACGCCAGACCGGCCCAAGACCAAAAGCGCGAGGTCGTCATGACCCACGGTGTTCTCAGCGAGGACCCCGAGGATCTGTTTCACGGCACCGGGCTGCGGGTGGTGCGGGCCGTTTTGCACGAAGCGGTGCTGCGGCTGTGGAGCGATGATGCCTTCGGCATGGCCGGAAACGTGGCCTTTCGCGCGCTGCTGGCGATCTTTCCCTTCCTGATTTTCACCAGTTCGCTCACTGCCTTTGTCGGCGACCGGTCGATGGCCGATGACCTGATCCATTTTCTGATCGCCATTGTCCCCCCTGCCCTTATCGAGCCGATCGTGTCGGAGGTTGAAAAGGTCATGACCGTGCCGCGCGGCGATTTGCTGAGCGTGGGTATCCTGCTGACCGTCTGGTTCGCCGTGGGCGGAGTCGATGGGGTGCGCGTGGGGTTAAACCGCGCCTATGGGCTGCGCGAGACCCGGTCGGTCTTTACCATCTACGCGGTGCAGGTGGCCATGGTGCTGTTGGCGAGCCTGATCCTCGTGATCGTGGGCTATCTGCTGGTGCTCGCCCCTCGGGCCGGGTCTTGGCTGCATATGCTGATGCCGGGTTTTGATCCGCGTTCGGTCACCGTGGGGCTGGTCCGCTTTCCCGCCTCGGCCACGATCCTGCTGGTCGCGCTTTTTGCCGCCCATGTGATCCTGCCCGCACGCCGGACCAAGTTTAACAACATCTGGCCCGGCGTGGTGGCCACCGCCGTCGCTTGGACGGTGCTGGCGGTGCTCTTTTCATCCTATCTGCGCAGCTTTGGCACCTATGCCAGCTATTACGCGGGCATGGCGGGGATCATCGCGGCGCTCTACTTCATGTATCTCGCGGCACTGGTGCTGATCTTTGGCGGAGAGTTGAACCGCGCGTTGCGTATCCGCAGACTGGCCCGCGCGATGAGCGATCAGCCCTGATCCCCTGCGCAGGGCGTGCCCGCAGCCCCCCAGACCGTCACGTCATGCACCAGCGCATCGAGCGTCCCTTCGGGCACCGACCGCCCCGCACCGGGGGCGAAACCCCAGTTCACGAAGGCCGAGTTTTGCAGGTGATCGACCAATGAGGCGATGTCATGCCCGTCGTTGGTTTCGGGGTCGCGCAACTGGATGCAGACCTCTGCCGAGGTCTTGCCGAGCCACGCCAATTCCACCGGCGGCAGCCGCCAGGCATCGTCGATATGCGGCGGGGCATGGGGCACCGTGTTCGCAGCGGCAGAGGTGACGTGGCAGGCGTCGCAGGGGATGCTCTCGGCCCCGATCCGACTCTCGCCCGCGCGCACGTTCATGCCGTGCACCGCCTCCGGCCCATAGCCCAAGCCCTGCCACATCGGCTGCCCCTCTTCGCCGACATGGCAATTGGTGCAACGCGGATGCGCGGTGACGGTGAAGATCCGGTCCCACGCGGCCAGCCCTTCGGCGCGATCAGGCGCCTCCTGCGCAAAGGCGGGGGCGGCCAGCATGAGTGCGGCGCAGGTCGATAGATATCTCATGCGAAATCCACGGATTTGGAGAGGGGAAGTTCACGGATCCGCTGGCCCGTGGCAGCAAAGATTGCATTGGCCAGCGCAGGCGCGGCGGGCGGCACCCCCGGCTCGCCAATGCCGCGCAGCTTGCCGCCATTCTCCAAGCCGCGCACCTCGATCTTTGGCGTCTGATACAGCCGAAGCCCTTCGTAAAGGTGGTAATTGTCCTGCTGCGGCACCCCGTCGCGATAGGTCAGTTCGCAGTTCATCGCATGGCCCAAGCCCCAGATCACCGCGCCGGAGAGTTGCGCCTCCAAGTTCACCGGGTCCATCACGCGGCCCACTTCGGCGGCAACGAAAACGCGGTCGATCTTGAGGCCCGCGTCGGTCTGGCTGACCTCGACCACCTCGGCCACCGGCACGCTGAAGGACAGGCAGAACGCCAGCCCCCGGCCCTGCCCCGGCCCAAGGTCAGCGCCCCAATCCGACATCTCGGCCACAGCCTCCAACACCCCGCGCGACGGCGCATGGGTGCAAAGGCGCAACCGTTCCTCCAAAGGGTCGACACCCGCCGCATAGCACATCTCATCCATGAAGCTTTCGTGCAGGAAACCGTTGCCGGACGCCCCGACTGACCGCCACGAGCTTACCGGCACCATTGCGGGCACACGGTGGCCGGTCACGCGGTAGTCGGGGATCGCGAAGGGCTGATCCCACGCGCCCGCCACGATGGCGATGTCAGGGCCGAAGACCGGCTGGTTCAACCGCGCCATCTGCGATTCGGCCGTCGAAGGTGCCGCGATGGCCAAATCATAGGCCGCGATCTGCCCCTCCGAGACCTTGCCCCGCGCCCGCGCCATGGCCAGCGGGCGGGGGAAGTCATGGGTGAAATCCTCCTCCCGCGACCAGACCATCTTGATCGGCGTGCCGGGCAGTTGCATCGCCACTTCGACGGCGCGCAGGGTATAGTCATCCTCCAACCGCCGCCCGAAACTGCCGCCCGACATCAGCACATGGATATGCACATTCTCAGCGTCGATCCCGGTCAGCGCGGCGACATTGGCCTGCATGAAACGCGGGATTTGCGTGCCGGTCCAGATATCGACGCGGGCCTTCTCCAGCTTCACCACCACGCTCATCGGCTCCAGTGGGGCATGGGCCAGATAGGGGATGCGGTACTCGGCTTCCAACACCTCCCCATCGGCCAGTGCGGCGCTGACATCGCCGTCATCGCGAAACCGGCTGTCCTGCCGGTCATCAGTGAAGGAGGCCGCCACGGCTTTGAATTGATCCGCCGTATCGCCGATATAGGGCGACGGCCCCCAGTCACATTTCACCGCCTGCGCGGCCTGAAAAGCCCGCCAGGTGTTGTCGGCCACCACGGCGACACCGCCCGTGATGGGCAAGACCGCCTTCACGCCGCGCATCTTTTCGGCGCGGCCCGCGTCAAAGCCCATGATCGCCCCGCCCTGCGCCGGGTTGGTGCGGGTCGTGGCGTGAAGCATCCCCTCCATCGCCATGTCGATGCCATAGGTCTGGGTGCCGGTGGATTTGGCCATGATATCGGTGCGCATCTGCGGCTTGCCAAGGTGCCGCCAGTCGCCGGGGTCGCGCAGCGTGACCTCGGTCACCGGGTCAATCTCCGCCGCGGCGTCGGCAAGGTCTTGATAGGCCAGCCGCATCCCATCGGGCAGCACCACCGCGCCCGCCTCGGTCTTGAGTTGGCTCCGCTCCAGCCCCGTCTGCGCCACGGCGGCGGCCAGCAGGGTTTCGCGGGCCACGGCCCCGGCCATGCGCAGCCGGTCGTACATATCCGGCACGGTGGAACTGCCGCCGGTCAATTGCAGGCCGAGCAGCTTTCCCGCCACATCCGAGACGCCGCGCCCGGTCCGCGCCAGTAGCGTTTCCGAGGTCGCGGCAATCGGCATCGCCTCAACCCCGACCACGCCGTTGTAATAGACCGGCGAGGGCGGCCCGGGCGTGATCCGCACCGTATCTAGGTCGACATCCAATTCCTCGGCAATCATATGGGCTTGGATCGAATAGGCCCCCTGCCCCACATCGGCGCGCGGGGTGATCAGGGTGACGCCGCTTGCATCAATCTTGACGTAGGGCGTGATCGCCGCCGCGCCGGGCGGCAACCCTTCGAGAAGCGGGTTCTTCAGGTCACGTTTGTACAGATAGGTACCAAAGGCCACGCCCCCGGCAATGGCGGCGGAGCCGACGATGAAACTCCGGCGGGTGATGGTGCGCAGCCGCGACATGTCAGGCCCCCCGCAGCCGCGCGGCGGCGCTGTGAACGGCGGCGCGAATGCGCGGATAGGTGCCGCAGCGGCAGAGGTTCCCGCTCATCGCGGCGTCGATCTGATCGTCGGTCGGCTCGGGATTCAGCTCCAGAAAAGAGGCCGCCTGCATGATCTGCCCCGATTGGCAGTAACCGCATTGCGCGACCTGATGCTCCACCCATGCCGCCTGCACCACATGCAGCGCTTCGGGCGTGCCCAAGCCTTCGATGGTGGTGACATCGCCGTTCACATCCGCCGCCCGCAATTGACAAGACCGCACGGCCAGCCCATCGACATGCACCGTGCAGGCACCGCATTGCGCGATGCCGCAGCCGTATTTCGGCCCGGTGATCCCCAACTCATCGCGCAAAACCCAGAGCAGCGGCATGTCGTCTTCCACGTCCACCTCGTGGACCGTGCCGTTAACCGTCAATTCCATCGGTGATCCTTCCGCGCTGGTGCCCCCAATGTAGCCGGCAGCGCCTATCGCGCAAGACCGCGCGAAGCGGGTCGCGCAGCGTCATCTTGGCGGGGCGGGCATGGCGGCGGGTGCCGCCGCTTCGCTTATTCGAGGTCTTGCGCCGTCAGCGCGCGGTGAATTTCGCGGCGGACCAATTTGCGCACATTGCGGGTGATCCGCTCGCCCAAGGCCCCCTGAAGCTCGGCGCGGACGATCTCGGTCACCATGTCGCGCAGTGCTTCCTCGTCGAGGAACTGATCCTCACCCGCGCTGCCCGCCTCCTGCGCGGGGGCGGCATAGTCGAATTCCGGCGCGGTGGCGGCAGGATCGGCCACACGCGGGCCACTGTCAGCAAAACGGCGCACCTGCTCTTCGAGTTGCGGTGTCGTGGGCTGCGGGCGGCTTGGCGCTGGCGCCTCAGCCTCTACCGTCGCCGTATCGGCAATCGGGCCCTCAGGCGCGTCAAGCTCCGCATCGTCTTTCCACTCCATCGCCGGAGGTTCGGTGCCGGAATAGTCATTATCGCCGGGCGCGTCAGGGTCCCAGTCGTCAGAGATCTTGCCAATGGCCGTCTCAAGCGCCGCCAGCTTGTCGCTACGGCTGGCCCCGGTCGCCTTGGCCACGGCGTCTGAGACGGCGCGGGACCGGGCCTCATCCGCGGTCTCCGGCGCGGGGGTGCGATAGTCCTCGGCATGCAGATCGCTCGGATCGTCATGCAGCATGTCATAGTCCAAGGGCGAGACCTTGGCCGGATCAACGGCAGCGGCCTTTGGGCGATCCTCGCCATCCGACGTGGCGACTCTGAGAGCGGGGGTCAGCACCAACCGGTCGCTCGACGCCGCGGGAGCCTTGTCGGCAGGCGGGGTCGCGGGGTGACGGGCCGAGACGAATGGACGCTCCGCCTCATCGGCACTGTCTTCCGCTTCGGTCTGCATGGCTTGGGTCAGGCTCAGCGGCTGTGGCGCGGCTTTGGGTGTTTCACCGACGCCCTCGTCAGAAGCGGGACGCGCCGTGCCGCCCGAGGCTGTGCGCAGCGACAGATGCGGGGTGAAATCCTCGGACGTGACGCTATCCGATGTCGGCTCGTCCAATGCGCCCCGCATGCTTTTGAACGCGGCCCCGGTCCCATCTGTAGTATCGCCAGCCTCCGGCTTGGAAACCGGCGTAGGGTTGGACGTTTGCAGGGGACGCTTGTCTTCGGACACCAATCGGCGAATCGACGACAGGACGTCTTCCACCTCCGCGTTTGTGACGGGTTCGGACATATTTCTCTACCACTCTTGCCTCGCGGATAGCTTAACCGCGTGGGAGGATTCTCACAATGGGGCGGTGCAAAATGCCAAACGACCGCGCGAAACGTCAGTCTTTTTGCAGCGCGCGCAGCACCCGATCCAGCGCTTGGCCCTCTTTCGAGTATTTAGCAGGGGCGTCCTTAACAAGGTTGTAATAGGCCCCCGCGTCATAGATCTGCACCGGCAGTTTCAAGTCCTGCGCGGTCAGACGGCCCGTGGCCGCCAGCACGGAATAGGCCGCCACATAGAGGTTGGCGCGGGCCGACACGCGGGTCGATTCCGCATCCAGCAGCGATTGCTCTGCATCAAGCACGTCCAAGGTGGTGCGCGCGCCGAGGGTGGCTTCCTCGCGGACGCCGCGGAAGGCGATACGCGCGGCCCGGATCTGGCGGTCGGAAGCCTCCAACTGCGCCCGTGCCGAAGACAGTGAGGCATAGGCGTTGCCCACTTCCTGCTCGACGTCTTGGCGCACCACATGCAGGTTCGCCCGCTGCGCATCACGCTGCGCCATCGAACTGCGCACGGCCGAGGAAAGCGCCCCGCCCTGATAGATGGTCTGACCGACCTCGACCCCAACGCTGCCGCTGCGGGTATAGGCTTCGCTGTCGAAAGTCTCGTTCAGACCATATTGCCCGTTCAGCGTGATCCGCGGGGCCATGGCGGCTTCATTCGCTTCGACGCTGAGATCGGCTGCCGCCACCTGATGCTGTGCGGCGATGATCGACGGGTGAGTGCGCACAGCCAAAGCCTTGGCCGAGGCGAGGTTGCCGCCGACATTCGGGAGGCTCGGCGGCTGGCTAAGGTTGCCCGGCGCGTGGCCCACGGCATTGCGATACTCCTCGACCGCGCGCAGCAGCACGCCTTCGGCGCCCGCCAGCCCGCTGCGGGCATTGGCAAGCTGCGCTTCGGCCAAGGCCACATCGGTGCGGGTGACTTCGCCCACGTCGAAACGATCCCGCGCGGCGCGCAGCTCTTGGGTCAGCAGCCGCAGGTTGTTGTTGCGCAGCTCAACCGTTTCCGAGGCTTCGATCACACCCATATAGGCCGCAACCGCGCGCAGCAGCACCTGCTGCTCTAGGTTGACCAAAGTCTGGCGGGTGGCCAGAACGGCCTCTTTCGCCGCCTCCACCCGATAGGCGCTCGCGCCGAAATCATAGAGCAGAAGCTCGCCAATCAGGCTGATCGACGCCTTGAGGCTTTCCGTCGATTGGGCTGGCAAAAGGGAGGAACTGCGCGTGGTGCCAAAGCTCTGCGTCAGCCCGGCGGCCCACCGCAGCACAGGTTTCAGTGTCGACTTCGCCGCGGCCACATCCTCATCGGCGGCACGCAAAAGCGCGCGGTTCTGCTCCAGCAGGCCGGAATGCTCATAGGCCCCCACCAGCGCATCGGCCAATGTCTCAGCAGCAGCCACACGCGGCAGGGCAGCGCCGCCGGCGAGGACAAGGCTCACCGGCACGGCGATGGCAAAACGTTTGAGGGATTTCGTAAAACTGTTCGCGCTCATGGCTCAATGCCCCTGAATGGCTTTTTTAGACCTTTGGACCGGCCCGTAGGCCGATCGGGGCGGGTGCCCCTCCCCTGAAGGCGAAGTGGCGCGCGGTATGACCGGCGCGCCATCTTGTCGCTTACAGCTGGAATTCTGCCTGACGTTCAAAGCCACGCAGCACCGGCGCACCGGCGTTGAATTCGGGCCGCCAAGACACCTGACCGCCGCGTTTATAGCCCAGGCGCACCTCGCCCAGACCCCGATCCATAAAGAGGCAAGCAATCCGCCCGCCCTCTTTCACCTGTTCCACCAGCGCTGCGGGCAGCTCACCCACCGCACCTTGGACGATGACCACATCATAGGGCCCATGCTGCGGCGCGCCTTCGGTCAGCGGGGCGACATGGACGATCACATTGTCTGCACCCGCCTGCGCCAGCGCCTCTTGCGCCTCGGCGGCCATGGCTTCGTCTTCCTCAACGGCGACGACGGCCTCGGCCATATGCGCGATCACGGCGCTGGAATAGCCCATGGCGCAGCCGATATCGAGCACGAGTTCCTCATTGGTGATGTCGAGGTGGTCGAGCATCTTGGCCAATGTCCGCGGGTCGAGCAGCACCCGATCCTGCCCCAGATCGAGGTTTTCACCCAGATAGGCAGCCTCGCGCTGTGCCGCCGGCACGAAGTCTTCGCGCTGCACGGTCAGCATCGCGTCGATGATTGGAAACTTGGTCACATCCGAAGGACGAACCTGCGTATCTACCATGGTTACGCGGCGGGCGGCGAAATCACTCATCAGCTAAACTCATTCGTTCAGGGTGTCTGAAGAGTGATGTGCCACATTGCCGGGCCAGCGGCAACGCCCTGACCGCATTTTCGCGCGCATATGGGACTTGCGGCCCCCTTCGTGATCCGTTAGCAGTGCGCCAACCACCGGTCGGCGAGTTGGCGGAGTGGTTACGCAGCGGATTGCAAATCCGTGTACACCGGTTCGATTCCGGTACTCGCCTCCATTTCCCCGACATAAGAGGTTACGCGATACCGCCCCCCCGGCGAAACCACCATTCGCGCGCGCTCCTCTTAAAAGCCACCCAGGCCCCCTCGCCATCAACGGCGCGCCTATGTCTCACCCCTCGCCGCCTTTCCCCGCCGCCGCCAAAACCTCGCGCAACTCATCCTCATTCCGGTAGCCGATCAGAATACCCGCCGTCGCCTCGCCCATCGTGGCATCGCTGGCTGCAATCTTGGCGTCGGAGATGGTGGTGCGCTGAGCGGTGCGGCGCGTCCAGCGGAACAACAGTTGCTCCAGCCGGGCGCGCTCAGGCGCATGGGCGGGGTCGGCCCCCAGATCGACCAGCTCATCGGGGTCGCTTTCAAGGTCGAACAGCATCGGGCCGAACCCTTCGGCAAAGACGTATTTCCACCGCCCGTCGAAAAGCATCGTCAGCTTGGCGTCCTTGACCTCGACCCCCAAGCGTTTGCGCACGTCGCGCTGCGCGTAGTCGTATTCCGAGACCACGAAATCGCGCAGCCCTTCGGCCTTACCATGCAGCAGCGGCAAGAGGGATCGGCCCTCGATGATATGCGACACGGCGGCGCCGCCGAAATAATCAAGGATGGTGGGCACCACGTCGATCGCCTCGACCAGTGCCGAGGATTTTGCGCCGCGGGTCGCATCGGCCTCGGGGCGGGGATCGACGACGATCATCGGGATGCGCGCGGAGGGGTCGTGAAAGAGCTCTTTCTCGCCCATCCAGTGATCGCCAAGGTAATCGCCGTGATCCGAGGTGAAGACGATCATCGTATCATCCGCGACCCCCTCTTCGGTGAGAAACGCCATCAGGCGACCGATCTGGTCGTCGAGCTGTTTGATCAGCCCCATATAGGCAGTCAGAACCCGGCATCGGGTGGCATCATCGGAAAAGGCTTGAGAGACGCGCTCCTGCATGAATGCGCCATAGACGGGATGCGGATCGCGCTTTTCGGCCGCGCTGCGCACCGGGTCCAAATGGCTCTCGGACCCATAGAGATCATGGTAGGGCGCGGGGACGATATAGGGCCAATGCGGTTTGATATAGCTCAGGTGCAGGCACCAAGGCTGATCGCCGGCCTCGCGGATGAAATCCATGGCGCGGCCCGTGATATAGGGCGTCTCGCTCTCTTCATCCGCGGCGCGGGCCGGTTTGTCGGCATGGTCCAGAAACCAACCGCTCAGGATATTGCCCTCTGCATCTTCGGCGCTGTTGGCGACGGAATGCCAGGGGTTCTCATCCTGCCAGCCGCGGTCCTTCATATGCGCGTTATAGGCGGAATTGCGGGCGTAGGGCCCGCCGTCGGGGTGCAGCCCGTCGTCCCGCTCATAGGGCTCGAACCCGCATTCCGAAATCAGCACGCCAATCTCGCTGTCGGGCGACAGGCCAAGGCGGCGCAGCCCTTCGATATCGGCGGCCATATGGGTCTTGCCGCAAAGCGCTGTGCGCACGCCCAAGGGGCGCAGATGGTCGCCCAGCGTCATCTCCCCCACTTTCAGCGGGATGCCATTCCAAGTCGACCCATGCGAGCTGACATAGCGGCCCGTGTAGAACGACATGCGCGAGGGGCCGCAAATCGGCGATTGCACATAGGCGCGGTCAAAAAGCACCCCGCGCGCGGCCAACGCATCGATATGCGGCGTGTGCAGATGCGGATGGCCGGTGCAGGAGAGGTAATCCCAGCGAAGCTGGTCACACATGATGAAAAGAACGTTCTTGGGCATGGGCCGCTTTCCCTGTGATGGTCCTTCGCGCGCCCTGCCCGCGAAGCGTTTCGTCGTGCCGCGACTTGATTTTGGCCCGCCTGACAGTGCTTTGCAGTTCCCGGCCCAAATTTAACCAAATTTTTAGCATTCACGGCCCAACCTTCACCAGGACGATGGGAAAGGCAACTCAAGCCGCGCAAAGCGAGGATGCCAGAATGGACAGCACGCAAAGGATACTTGTCACCGGCACGGGCGGTTTCATCGGCTTTCACCTTGCCCGGCTGTTGCTGGCCGAAGGCGCACGGGTGCAGGGCTATGATGGGATGACCGATTACTACGATGTCGCCCTGAAACAACGCCGCCACGCGATGCTGCTTCAGCATGAGCATTTCACCACGAAAGAAGCCCTGCTGGAGGACCGCGAGACCTTTGACGCGCTGGTCGATGACTTTGCCCCCGACATGATCGTGCACCTTGCCGCACAGGCTGGCGTGCGCCACAGCATCGACCACCCCCGCGCCTTTCTGGAGGCGAATATCACCGGCACCTTCAACGTGATGGAAGCCGCGCGTCGGTTGGAGGTGAAACACCTGCTCATGGCCTCCTCCTCGTCAATCTACGGGGCCAATACCGATATGCCTTTCGCCGAGACCGGGGCCACCGACCGGCCCCTGTCGATCTACGCCGCCACGAAAAAGGCGAATGAGGGGATGGCCCATGCCTATGCCCATCTCTGGGGTCTGCCGACGACGATGTTTCGGTTTTTCACCGTCTACGGGCCTTGGGGGCGGCCCGACCTTGCCTTGAGTAAATTCGTCGAAGCGATCCTCGATGGCCGCCCGATCGATATATACAACCACGGCGAGATGTACCGCGATTTCACCTGCGTCGACGATCTGGTGCGCGCCATCCGCCTGCTGATGGATTGCGTTCCGCCGCAACCGGGCACGGCGCCACCGCCGCCGGACTGGGATTCGCTCTCTCCCGCGGCCCCCTACCGTGTGGTGAATATCGGCAATTCCGAAAAGGTGCGCCTGCTGGATTTCGTCGAGGCGATCGAAGCCGCGCTCGGCAAACGGGCGGTCCGCAACTACATGGGGATGCAGATGGGTGACGCCCCCGCCACATGGGCCGATGCGACCCTGCTACATAGGCTTACCGGCTACCGCCCACAGACCGACATTCACGAAGGCATCGCGCGTTTCGTCGCTTGGTTTCGGGATTATCATGGCAGATAGCCGCAGCGCTTAGTGCTGGTGCTGCTGGCGGACGTAGTCCATCACCGCGCCCCTGACCGACATCTCGCCCTGCTCTCGTGCGGCATGGATGACCGCGCGCACGTCATCGAGGTTGCAACGCCGCAGCAGGCTTTTGACCGGCCCGATCGATGCCGGGCGCATCGACAGGGTCTTGAGCCCGATGGCCGCGAAACACAGCGCCTCGACCGGGCGGCCCGCATCCTCCCCGCAGAAGGACAGCGCGGTATCGGTTTCGGCGCAGCGTTCCACGATGCCCTCAAGGAAGGTCAGGAAAGAGACGTTCAGCGTGTCATAGCGCCGCCGCACACGCTCGTTCTCACGGTCGGCGGCGAAAAAGAACTGCTTCAGGTCATTGCCCCCGATCGACAGGAACTCGACCTCCTCAAAGAATTTCTTTGGGGCAAAGGCGAGGCTGGGGGTCTCCAGCATGGCGCCGACCTCCAGCTTTTCAGGCAGGACATGGCCAAGAATACGCTCACGCTCCATCGCTTTGTCGACCTCGGCGCGGGCGGCGCGGAATTCCTCGAACTGGGCGATAAAGGGGAACATCACCGCCAGCGGGCGGCCCGCGGCGGCGCGGATCAGGGCCTGCAACTGCATCCGCATGACACCGGGCTTGTCCAGCCCCACCCGGATCGCGCGCCAGCCCAAGGCCGGGTTCGGCTCATCATGGGGCTTCATATAGGGCAGCACCTTGTCCGACCCGATGTCGAGCGTACGAAAGACCACGCGGCGGCCATGGGCGGCGTCAAGCACACGGGCATAAAGAGCGGCAAGCTCGGTCCGGCGGGGCATCTGGTTGCGCACCAGAAACTGCAACTCGGTGCGGAAGAGCCCGACCCCTTCGGCCCCCGACCCTTCGAGCGAGGGCAGATCGGCCATTAGTCCTGCATTCATCTGTAGGCTGATGATCCGCCCGCATTTCGTCTCAGCCGGTTTATCGCGGATCGAGGCATAGCGTTCCTGCGCCGCTGCTTGCATCGCGATCTTGTCGCGAAAGGCCGTGGCCACGGTATCGTCGGGGCGCAGATGCACCACGCCCTGCTCACCATCGACCATGATGTGATCGCCGTTCAGCGCGTCATTGGTCACGCGGCTGGCATGGACGATCAGCGGAATCGCCAGCGCCCGCGCGACGACAGCGGCGTGCGAGCCGACCGAGCCGCCCTCTAACACAATGCCGCGCAGCGACCGCCCGTAATCCAGCAGTTCCGCCGGGCCGATGTTGCGCGCCACGAGGATCGGATCGACCGGCATCTCGGCCCCGGTATCGCTGCCCTGCCCCGTCAGATTGCGCAGCAAGCGGTTCGACAGATCATCCAGATCCGACAGCCGCTCCCGCAGGTAGGCATCATTGACCTGCCCCAGACGGGCGCGGGCCATGGATTGCTCTTTCTCGACCGCGGCCTCAGCACTCAGCCCGCTTTGAATATCCTCCACCATGCGCCGCATCCAGCCTTTGGAATTGGCGAACATGCGGTAGGCTTCGAGCACCTTCTGCTGCTCTTTGTCGGCGGTAAGGCTTAACAATTGGTCAACGCTGAGCCGCAATTGCTCGACCGCTTCGGTCAGCCGCTCCGTCTCACGTTCAGGATCGTCGGCAATGGGGTTGGAGACCACCACCCGCGGCTCATGCAGCCAGACGTGCCCCTCGGCCACGCCCTCCTGCCCCACGGTGCCGCGCAGCAGCACCGGCTGGCTATGCCGGGCCGACATCGCAGCCCCCTCGCCGACAAAGGCGCCAAGCTCGGCCATTTCGGCCAGCACCATCGCGACGACCTCAAGCGCATAGACCTCATCGGCGGAGAACTCCCGCGCGACTTTGGACTGCACCACCAGCACGCCCAGCGTCTCGCCCAGACGTTGCACCGGCACCCCAAGGAAGGAGGAATAAATCTCCTCCCCCGTCTCGGGCATGAAGCGGAAACCGGCGGCTTGGGGCGCATCGGGCGTGTTGATGACCGTGCGCCTCTTGGCGACCCGACCGACCAGACCTTCGCCCAGTTTCATGCGCGTTTCATGCACCGCCGCTTCGTTCAGACCTTCGGTGGCACAAAGCTCAAGCGTGTCTTCGTCGCGGAACAGATAGATCGAGCAGACTTCGCAGCCCATGGAATTGGCGATCAACTGGGTGATCTTGTCCAGCCGCGCTTGGCCCGCCACATCGCTGGCCATCGCATCACGCAGCCGCCCCAGCAGCTTGCGGCTTTCTGTCTCAACCCGTTCGGCCATATGATCCGGTCCCTGTCCCTCTGGAGCAGGGTTTAGCGCACTCGCGCAAGGATAGAAATGCTATTCGCGCCATACCCTACATCCTCAGCCAGCATATCGGCGGGATGCTGCAGTTTTACGCAAGGGGTCACCTTGCGTAAAACCCGTATCATCGCAGGTGTTTAGGCCGCTTTATCAAGCTCGAAAGCGTCGTGCAGGGCTTGCACGGCCAATTCCATATACTTGCGGTCAATCAACACGCTGATCTTGATCTCGGAGGTGGTGATCACCTTGATGTTGATCCCCTCGTCCGAGAGCACCTTGAACATCTTGGCGGCCACGCCAGTGTGGCTGCGCATGCCGATCCCCACAACAGAGACTTTGGCCACGGCCTTGTCGGCGATCAACTCCTGATAGTTGATGATCCCCTCTTCATGGGCCTTTTCCATCGCCTTTTCAGCGCGGATCACCTGATCTACGGGGCAGGACCACGTCATATCGGTGCGCCCCTCTTCCGAGATGTTCTGAACGATCATATCGACGTTCACGCCGCCCTCGCTGAGCGCGGTAAAGATCGTCGCGGCGATGCCGGGGCGGTCCGCCACGGACACCAAGGTCATCTTTGCCTCATCACGGGAAAACGCGACCCCGGCCACCACATTGCTTTCCATGATTTCCTCCTCATCGCAGACGAGCGTCCCGGCGTCGTCAGATTGTTCTTCGAAACTGCTCAGCACCCGCAGTTTAACCTTGTAGCGCATCGCCAGTTCGACCGAACGGGTCTGCAAAACCTTCGCCCCGAGAGAGGCCAGTTCCAGCATCTCTTCAAAGGAAATCTTGTCAAGTTTGCGGGCCTTGGATTCGACCCGCGGGTCGGTGGTGTAGACACCATCGACGTCGGTATAGATATCGCAGCGCTCCGCGCCAAAGGCGGCGGCAAAGGCGACAGCGGTCGTGTCAGACCCGCCCCGGCCCAGCGTGGTGATCCGGCCCTGCGGGCTGATGCCTTGGAAACCTGCGACCACGGCCACCTTCATGCCTTCGCCGAACTTGGCGGTGATGTTGTCTGTGGGGATCTCTTCGATCCGCGCGGCGGAATGGGCATCGGTGGTGCGCACCGGCACCTGCCAGCCCTGCCAAGACCGCGCGGGCACGTCCATTTCTTGCAAAGTCAGCGCCATGAGGCCAGCGGTGACATTCTCCCCGCTCGACACGATGGCGTCATATTCGCGCGCATCATAGAGCGGCGAGGTCTCATTGACGAAGCCCACCAGCTTGTTCGTCTCACCCGACATGGCGGATACGATGACGATCACGTCATAGCCCTTGGCCACCTCGACGCCGACGCGCTTTGCCGCGCGGCGGATACGGTCCAAAGTGGCAACCGAAGTCCCACCGAATTTCATAACCAGAACAGGCATATTGTCCCCCGCGCAACAGTCCAGCGCGGTCTAAGCCCACGGCACGGCAAGGGCAAGCCTATTTAACATGACGTTATGTAGCGCCGCCTAGAACGGATGCGCGCGGCCATCCCATGTTTCGAAACAACCCGTCTGGGCGATATCCAGCGCGTCGATCCGCCCGGCGAGGCCCTGCGCCGAGTCCTCAACGCTGATCTCGCCCTGATCGCCGCCCATATCGGTGCGCACCCAGCCGGGGTGGTAAATGCCCACCGCAATGCCCTCGGGCTTTAGGTCCACCGCCAGATTGCGCCCCAGATTGATCGCAGCCGCTTTGGAGGCGCGGTAGATATAGCTGCCCCCCGGCGCCCGCGCCTGCGAGCCCATCTGCGAGGCAATGATCGCGATTTTCGCCCCCTGCGCCGCCCGCAGGTTGGGCAGCAGGGATTGCACGGTGAGGAAAACCCCGGTCACATTGGTCGCAAAGCTCTGCGCCCAGAGGTCGGGGCCGAAGCCGGTATCCAAGTCATCGCCCTTGTCGAGATACACACCCGCATTGCAGATCAGCAGGTCCAGCGGACGGTCTTGCAGGCTTGCGGCAAACGACGCGTGGCTTGCCGGTTCGGTCACGTCCAGCACGGCCTGCGCGCCTGCGCCGCGTGCGGTGCCGATCACCTCTTCGCCCGCGTGTTTATACTGGCGGGCCAGCGCCGCGCCGATGCCGCGGCTGGCGCCTGTGATAACGATGGTCATGGGCGATCCTTTATGAAAACGGGCCTTTAGGAAAGTTGGCGTTTGGGTTTGAACGGCAGCGGCATCAGGGGCACGCCCTCGGCCACCAATTCCCGCGCCTGATCCAGCCGCGCCTCGCCATAGATCGGGCGCTCGGGGGTGCGCCCTGCGTGCATGTCCCGCGCCTCGCGCACGAAATTCTTGCCGACGTAATCGGAGGTGGATTCGACCTTTTTGCGGAGGGCCGTCAGTGCCTTTTCCACATCACTCGTCGGATTGGACAGGGCCGGGGCGGGTGTCTCGGCAGGTTGCGGTTTTTCCGCCGCTTCCGGCGCAGCCGGAGCGCTGCCGCCCGAGGTGACCCGCGGGGCCATCAGCGATTTGCTCACCTTCGTCGACCCGCAGACCGCACAGCTCAGATGGCCTGCACGGGCAAGGCTGTCAAAGGCTGCCGTGGATTGGAACCAACTTTCGAAACCATGCCCGGCCTCGCATTTCAGTGCATAACGGATCATTCGCCCGGTCCTCAAACTCTCTGCTTTAAATGGGCTGCAGCGCGAAAGAGGTCAAGACAAGTGCGGGCGCGGCGCACATCGAAACGCCGCGCGGTCAGCCTGCTAAACCACTGCTGCGCGGATCGAAATCACGGATCAGCCGCGCCAGATCGGGGGCCTCCACCAGCCGCGCGGCCTTGCGGCGCGAACACCACATCCGCTTGCGCTGTCCCTTCTCGGGGAAGTGTTTGGCCAGCGCCTTGACCTTTACCGGGTAGAGCATCGCCAGACAGGGCAAGATCCCATCCGCGCCGGTTTTGGCATAGCTGTAGACGCCCAGACATTGCCCCCGCGCCTGCCCCACGACGCCGCCTTCCTCCCATGCCTCGACCAAGGCCGAGGCGGCGGGGGTCTTGCCATCCATCGGCCAGCCCTTGGGAATGATCCAACGTTTGCTCCCGCGCGAGGTGATCAGCAGGATCTGCAACTTGCCCCGTTTACGACGCCAGCAGAGCGCCGCGAACTGAATACGCAGTTCATCCTTCTGTCCGCCGTTCAAGGATATCGGAGCCTGTTTCACCATCCGTTGCAGCCGCGCCCCTTGGCAGGTTGTTTCCCCTTGACCCTAGCGCGGCGATCCCCGTCTGGCCATATCCCCTTGCCCCCTTTCATCGCATCAAAGATACTACCAAAATGATAAGATTTTCCGCTCTTCTGACAGTGCTTTGCAGCCTTGCCCTGCCCCTTCGGGCCGAGGCGCCCGTGACGGTCTTTGCCGCCGCCAGCCTGCGCGGCGCCTTGGAGGAAGTCACGGCGGATTTCCCCGCGCCGGTGGTGCTGTCTTACGGCGGGTCGGGCACGATGGCACGGCAAGTCGCCTCCGGAGCGCCCGCCGATGTGGTCTTGCTGGCCAATAGCGACTGGATGACATGGCTCGCGGACAAAGGCGTGGAGGGGGCAGAGACTGCCCAGATCATCGCCCGCAACCGCCTCGTGCTGATTGCCCCCGCCGACAGCGCCCCGCTGGCTGATCCTGCCGAGCTGCCCGCCCGGCTTGGCCCCGAGGGGCGGCTTGCCATGGGGCAACGTGACGCCGTTCCCGCAGGCAGCTATGCCCGCGCATGGCTCACCCATGCAGGGCTTTGGCAGCAGCTGCAAACCCAATTGGCCGAGACCGACAATGTCCGCGCCGCACTGGCCTTGGTCGCGCGGGGCGATGCGCCGCTTGGCGTGGTCTATGCCAGCGACGCGCAGGCCGAGCCGGCGGTGCAAACCGTCTATGAGGTGCCCGCCGAGGCCCATGCCCCGATCACCTATCCCGCCGCGGCGTTGACGCCTGAGGGCAAGGCGCTGGTCGATTTCCTGACCACCGAGGCGGCGCAGGCGATCCTTGTGGACCACGGGTTCCTTCGGGCCGATCATGGATCTTGATGCCGCCGCTTGGAGCGCGCTGTTGCTGTCGCTGCGGGTGGCCAGCGTGGCGATGCTCTGCTCCCTGCCGCTGGCGCTTTGGGTGGCGTGGATCCTCGCCCGGAAGGAGTTTCGCGGCAAAGGCGTGTTCAGCGCGCTGGTCCATCTGCCGCTGGTGCTGCCGCCGGTGGTGACGGGCTATCTGCTGCTGCTCAGCTTTGGCCGCAACGCCCCTTTGGGCCGCCTGTTAGAGAGCCTCGGCATCGGTCTTGCCTTTCACTGGACGGGCGCGGTGCTGGCCGCGCTGATCATGGGCTTCCCGCTGATGGTCCGCGCCATGCGGCTGGCGATCGAAGCGGTCGACCCCCGGATCGAAGACGCCGCCGCCACTTTGGGCGCGCCGCGCCTCAGCGTATTTTGCCGCGTCACCCTGCCGCTGATCTTTCCCGGCATCCTCGCCGGGGCGGTAATGGGCTTTGCGAAAGCGATGGGCGAATTCGGCGCCACGATCACCTTTGTCGCCAATATCCCCGGCCAGACCCAAACCCTGCCAAGCGCGATCTGGACGGCCTTGCAGGTGCCGGGCGGTGAAAACCGTGCGCTGGCCATGGCGGCGTTGGCCGGTCTGGTGGCGCTGGCTGCCGTGCTGCTCTCCGAAGCCTTGGCACGGCGGGTCGCGAAACGCATTTCGGGGGCGCGCTGATGCTTGAGGTCACGCTGCGCCATGGGTTCGACGGCTTCGATCTGGACCTGTCTTTCACCACCCAAGGCGGGATTACCGCGCTCTTTGGCCGCTCCGGCGCGGGCAAGACGACGGTGATCAATGCGCTTGCCGGATTGCTGCGCCCCAATGCCGGGCGCGTG
This sequence comes from Sulfitobacter sp. 1A12779, assembly GCF_043557315.1. Classification (NCBI taxonomy): domain Bacteria; kingdom Pseudomonadati; phylum Pseudomonadota; class Alphaproteobacteria; order Rhodobacterales; family Roseobacteraceae; genus Sulfitobacter; species Sulfitobacter sp. 1A12779. The sequence goes on along the minus strand of NZ_JBIFFU010000002.1, from coordinate 129,853 downwards.
GTGCTGGACGGTGAGGTGCTTTTGGATACGCAGCGCGGCATCTGGGTGCCGCCGCATCGCCGCAGGCTGGGCTATGTCTTTCAAGACGCGCGGCTTTTCCCCCATTTGGACGTGCGCGGCAACCTGACCTTCGGCGCGCGCTATGCCCCGCGCGGCAGCCAAGGCGCGGGTTTTGCTGATGTCGTGGCGCTTCTGGGGCTTGAGCCCCTGCTCGACCGTGCCCCGGCAACGCTTTCAGGCGGGGAGAAACAGCGCGTTGCCCTTGGTCGCGCCCTGCTGTGCCATCCGCGCATGTTGCTGATGGACGAACCGCTGGCCAGCCTCGATGGCCCGCGCAAGCAAGAGATCCTGCCCTATCTAGAACGGCTGCGCGACGGGGGGTTGGGCCTGCCGATCCTCTACGTCAGCCACGCGGTGGATGAAATCGCCCGCCTCGCCGATCGCTTGGTGCTGCTGCAAAGCGGACGGTTGAAGGCCCAAGGTGCCCTGTTTGACGTAATGGCCGACCCCGCCGCCGTGCCGCTGCTCGGCGTGCGCGAAGCGGGCGCGGTGCTGGAGGCCGATGTTATCGCCCATGCCGAGGATGGGCTCTCGACCCTCGCCGTGCGGGCGGGGCAGTTGGAGCTTCCCGGCGTGCAAGCGCCGGTGGGCGCGCGGGTGCGGCTGCGGGTCTTGGCGCAGGATGTGATCCTGTCGCGCGCGCGGCCCGAGGGGCTGTCTTCGGTCAACATCCTGCCCGTGCGGGTCGAGGCCGTGCATCCCGGCGACGGCCCCGGTGCGGCCATCGCGCTCGACGCAGGCGGAGACCGCCTTTTGGCGCGGGTGACGGCCCGGGCGGTCCGCGACCTTGATCTGCGCGCGGGCATGGGCTGTTACGCCATCCTCAAGGCCACCACCGTGGCCCCGGGCAGCATCGGGCGCTGATCACAGTTTGGGCGGCGTGCTGCCCATTTTCTTTCGTAGGCGGGCGACCAGTTCCTCTTGCGGGATATCCGCCTCTATCGCCAGTTTGCGCAGGCCGAAATGCACATGGGCCATGTCTTGGTAATAGCTGGTATAGGCATAGTTCGTCGCAGCCCCAGCCACAGCGCCCAGCACCGGCACCGCCTGCGCGGCAAGCTTTTGCCCCAGCACCAGCGCCAGACGCGGGGCCACCCGGGCAATCACCGCATTCATCGCGCGGCCCGTGAGCGCCATGCGCACGGTGAGAAACCCCAGATCGGCGCTATCGTCATCCGCCAGCGGCCCGGCGGCGGTAAAGACATGCACGCAGTCGAACTGCACATTCTCCGCCGAGGGATCGAACCCATGTTCAGCCGCCACCCCTTGGATGACCCGCAACAGCAGCGTGGTGGTCACCGGCAGTTCGGCCAAGGCGGTCGGCAGCCCCCCGGCCCCGCCTGCGGCGCCCATCGCGGTCGAGACCGCTTGGTTCAGCCAACCCTGCTGGTCTTTCACATAGCTGCGGCTGGAATGGGCGGCCTGCATTGCATGGCCAAGCGCCTTCATCGTCGCCCCTTCGAGGTTGCGGCGCACCGCCCCCGGCAAACGGTCGATCAACCCATCCGCGCTGCCGCCGATGAGGTTGAGCACATGGATGCCCACGCCACCCGCCTGTTTGTAACGGCGGGCGATCTCATCCAGCCGGGCATCGACATCAATGGTGCTGGGCAGGTTGCTTTCGATCTGCATGGGCGTCCCTCTTTGAGCTTAGGCTCAATGTGGGTCGCGGGCGGGGTAAAATCAATCGTGCCAGCGGCGAACCTTGCCCGTCACCCCGGCCCAAGCCCCCTCGGCCAGGGCGCGACCCAGAATGCGCGCGGGGTTCGTCGGCGGTGGCATCTCGACACCCTGCAACAGGGCAAAGCCAAAGCGATTGTAATAGGGCGCGTCGCCCACCAGCATCACCCGTTCCCACCCCAACGGGGCCGCCTGCGCAAGCGAGGTTTCGATCAGCCCCGCACCCAGCCCTTCGCCCTGCCTTGTAGGATGCACCGCCACCGGTCCCAGCAAGAGCGCCTTCGCCGCGCCGATGCGCACCGGCCAATAGCGGATCGCCCCGGCGAGGATTCCACCGCTGTCACGGGCCACATGGTTCAGCCCCGCCACCGGCGGCACGCCATCGCGCAGACGGTATGACGACAGCGCCTCGCGCCCCGGCGCGAAACAGGTGTCATAGAGCGCTTCGACCTCCCAATGGTCGGCGGGCACCTCCGGGGTCATCTTGTAAGGCGTCTGATGCAAGGCCGGAGGCTTTCGGGAGCAATTGCGGGTGGCGCTGGACGTAGCATGAGGCTAGCCATGGGTGCAAACCATCAAGGAGTGTACATGTTCTATCGTCCCGAAGACGGCCATGGTCTGCCGCATAACCCGTTCAACGCCATCATCAGCCCCCGCCCGATCGGCTGGATCTCCACCCGTGATGGCGCGGGTCGAGACAACCTCGCGCCCTATTCCTTTTTCAACGCCGTCGCCTATGTGCCGCCGCAGGTGATGTTCGCCTCGACCAGCGCCAAGGAAGACGTGGACGGCACCAAGGATTCCGTGGCCAACATCCGGGAAACCGGGGTGTTCTGCGTGAACGTGGTGGAATATGCGGCGCGCGACGTGATGAACGTGAGTTCTGCCATGCTGCCCCATGGCGAGGATGAATTCGCCCGTGCAGGTATCGACAAGGCCGAATGCGAACAGATCGCCTGCGCGCGGGTGGCCAATGCGCCCGCCAGTCTTGAGTGCAAGCTGACCCAGATCGTGCAACTGCCGGGCGAGGCGAATTTCGCGGTTTTCGGTGAGGTCGTGGGCGTGCATATGCGCGACGAGTGCGTGGTTGACGGGCGGTTCGACGTGACCCGTTTCCAGCCGCTGTCGCGTTTGGGGTACCGCGATTACACGGTGGTGCGGGATGTGTTCGAGTTGAAGCGGCCGGATGATTGATGGCTGAGGGCCGCAGTTAAGATGCGAGGGGCATCGCCTACCCGGTCGCACCGGAGGTGCGCTCAGAATAATACGGCACGCCTTTGGCGTGACGGGCGGGCAGGCGATGGCCCGGCGCCTGCGGCTTGTCCCGGGCCGGCTGGCAAACTTGACCGAGAAGTTGCTGACTAAGAAGGCTACAAAAAACCCGGCACCTCTCGGCGCCGGGTTTTCCATTCAATGTCCGCCCAGAACCCCGGTGCGCACATCGTAATCAACCGCCAATTCGTAATCGGGGTCGTCATCGCTATCGACCATCAAATGCCCCGCCTTGTTCAGCAGACGGTGACAATCCCGGCTGAGGTGGCGCAGTTGCAGACGTTTGCCCGCGGCCTCGTATTTCGCGGCCATCGCTTCGATCGCCTGTAGCGCGGATTGATCCACCACCCGGCTGTCGGCGAAATCGACGATTACGACCTCGGGGTCGTTCTCCACATCGAAAAGCTCGGCAAAGCCATCGGAAGAGCCGAAGAACAGCGGCCCGTGGATCTCATAGACCTTGGCGCCCTTCTCGGTCACCGATTCCCGCGTGGTTGCGTGGATACGGCGCGCATTGTTCCACGCATAGGCCAGCGCCGAGACGATCACGCCGACAACCACCGCCACGGCGAGATCTTCCATCACGGTCACCACGGTCACCAGAATGATGACGAAAGCGTCCATCAGCGGCACTTTGCGCAGGATGGTGAGCGAGTTCCACGCGAAGGTGCCGATCACCACCATGAACATCACGCCCACCAGAGCGGCCAGCGGAATAAGCTCGATCACCGAAGAGCCGACGAGGATGAAGAGCAGCAAGAACACCGCCGCCGCGATCCCGGCGACACGGGTGCGACCGCCGGATTTCACGTTGATCATCGACTGACCGATCATCGCACAGCCGCCCATGCCGCCGAAGAAACCGGTGACCGTATTGGCCACACCTTGGGCGATACATTCTTGGCTTGCGCCGCCGCGCTTGCCAGTGAGATCCCCAACGAGGTTCAGGGTCAGCAGACTTTCGATCAGACCGATGGCGGCGAGGATGACGGCATAAGGCAGGATGATCTCAAAGGTCTCCCAAGTCAGCGGCACCATGGGGATGTGCAAGCTCGGCAAGCCACCTTGGATCGACGCCAAGTCACCCACCCGCGGCACGTCGAGGCCGAAACCGATCACCACGGCGGCAATCACGCCGATGCCCGCAAGCGGCGCGGGGATCACCTTGGTGATCCGCGGGGTGATCCAGATGATCGCCATGGTCGCCGCCACCAGCGCCAGCATGAGGTAGAGCGGCTGACCCGAAAGCCATTCACCACCGCCCACGCCATGACCGGTGTCGACCATGGTGCCGGGCACTTTGAACTGGCTCATCTGGGCAAGGAAAATCACGATGGCGAGGCCATTGACGAAGCCCAGCATCACCGGATGCGGCACCAGCCGGATGAACTTGCCCCATTGCATGACGCCCGCGAAAATCTGCAACAGCCCCATCAGCACGACGGTGGCAAAGAGGTATTCGACCCCGTGCTGCGCCACCAAGGCCACCATGACCACCGCAAGCGCCCCGGTCGCGCCCGAGATCATGCCGGGCCGCCCACCGATCAGCGCGGTGATGAGGCCCACGAGAAAGGCGGCATAGAGCCCGACCAGCGGGTGCACCCCGGCGACGAAGGCAAAGGCCACCGCCTCGGGCACCAGCGCCAGCGCCACGGTCAGCCCCGACAGCAGTTCGATCCGCAGCCGCCCGATGGAAAAACCGTCATCCGGCATCCAACGCAGATCGGTCACATCGAGGTTCTTGGCGAAATTGTGCAGCGTGGCGCGCATGGGGGCGTCCTTTGACTTTCGGAAAACGGATATAGCGCCCTGACCGCGGATGCGGGGCGCTTTTGGCTGCACCTAGAGGAATTTCGCCGCAAAGAAAAGCGTCTTGGCGATGAGGCCACGGAAGCTGCTGCAATGCAGAAACAATTTCACCCCCTCCCCTGACGCAGTCGTGTCTTGCCTCTCGGCAAAAACACTTGATCCCCGTGGCATTCTATGAGGTTCTTTGACCCTTACCCGCAACCATCCAAGGCACAGGCTTACCCCTCATGACAGATACGAAAATCGCCGTGATCGGCGGCTCCGGCATTTACGACATCGACGGGCTTCAGGATGCCGATTGGGTCACCGTGGAGACGCCATGGGGCGCGCCCTCGGATCAAGTGCTGACCGGCACGCTGGATGGGGTCGCCATGGTCTTTCTGCCGCGCCACGGCCGCGGGCATGTGCATACGCCGACCTCCGTCCCCTACCGCGCGAATATCGACGCGCTGAAACGGCTGGGCTGCACGGATGTGATCAGCGTCTCGGCCTGCGGGTCGTTCCGCGAGGAGATGGCCCCGGGCGACTTCGTGATCGTCGACCAATTTATCGACCGCACCATGGCGCGCGAAAAGAGCTTCTTCGGCCCCGGCTGCGTGGCCCATGTCTCGGTCGCCCATCCCACCTGTCCACGCTTGGGGGACGCCTGCGAGACCGCAGCACGAGACGCGGGCATCAACGTGCACCGGGGCGGCACCTATCTGGCGATGGAGGGGCCGCAGTTCTCCACGCTCGCGGAATCCAAGATGTACCGCGACAGCTGGGGGGCGGATGTGATCGGCATGACCAATATGCCCGAGGCGAAACTCGCCCGCGAGGCGGAGCTTTGCTATGCCAGTGTCGCGATGATCACCGATTACGACAGCTGGCACCCGGACCATGGCGAAGTGGATGTGACCCAGATCATCGCCACGCTGATGGGCAATGCCGACAAGGGCCGCGCCATGGTTTCGCGTCTGCCCGCGCTTTTGGGTGCCGAGCGCGCGCCCTGCCCGCACGGCTGTGACCGGGCGCTGGAGTTTGCGATCCTGACCCAGCCGGATGCGCGGGATCCGGAATTGCTGGTCAAGCTGGATGCGGTGGCGGGGCGGATGCTATGACCGCAGGCGGCGGCTTTGCTTGGCTGAGTGCAGAAGGTATTTAAGAAAGGATGAAGGGAGGGGGTTGGCGCCCCTTTCTTGGATGTTGTGCGGCGGGCGCAGATGGGGGGTTCGCCCGGGCGGCGCGTTGCGCTAAGACGAGTCCGGTCAAACACGCGGAAGGGCGGCATGAAACAGGTTCAGGACTATATTCGCACGATCGTAGATTTCCCCCATGAGGGGATCATGTTTCGTGACGTGACAACGCTTTTTGCCGATCCGCGCGGGTTTCGCATGGCGATCGACCAGATGCTGCACCCCTATGCGGGGATTGCGATTGATAAGGTCGTGGGGCTGGAGGCGCGTGGTTTCATTCTTGGCGGGGCGATTGCGCATCAGTTGAGCGTGGGTTTCGTGCCGATCCGCAAGAAGGGCAAGCTGCCCGGCACGGTGATCAGTCAGGAATACCAGCTTGAATATGGCGAGGCCATTGTCGAGCTGCATGATGATGCGATCAAACCGGGCGAGAAGGTTCTGGTTGTGGATGATCTTTTGGCCACCGGCGGCACGGCGGAGGCCGGGATCAAACTGATCGAGCGTTTGGGCGGCGAGATCGTTTCTTGCGCCTTTATCATTGATCTGCCCGAGTTGGGCGGGCGCAAGCGTTTGGAAGCGCTTGGCAAAGAGGTTCATGCGCTCTGCGCTTTCAACGGGCTTTAAGCCCTTAGGACGGCCCCGGGGTTCATGATGCCTTGGGGGTCGAGCGCCTTTTTGATGGCGCGCATGGCGGTGAGTTTGGCGGGGTCGCCGTAGCGTTCGAGGTCGTCGACCTTGATGCGGCCCACGCCATGTTCCGCGCTGAACGAGCCGCCAAGGTCGTGGACGAGGTCGTGCACCAGGCGTTTCACGGCGTCGCGCTTGTCTTCGTAATCGGCGCGGCTTTTGCCCTTTGCGGGGAAGACGTTGTAGTGCAGGTTGCCGTCCCCGACATGGCCGAAACAGTTGATGCGGAAGTCGCCGAGGGCCGAGAGCGCATCGGTGGCGCGGGTGATGAATTCGGGGATCGCGCCGAGGGGCACTGAGATGTCGTGGCTGGAGACCGAGCCGATTAGGCGGTTGGCCTCGGGGATGGTTTCGCGGATGGTCCAGAAGTCTTGGGCCTGCTGGGCGTTCTGGGCGATGAGTCCGTCGGAGACGAGGCCGGCGTCGAGGGCGGCGGCGAAAAGGGCCTCTAGGGCGGCGTCGGTATCGATCTCTCCGGGGGTGCCGATGTCGATCAGGACGCACCATTGCGGGGTTTCGGCGAAGGGTTGGCGGATGTTGGGCAGGGTCTCGTTAAGGAAATCGAAACCTCTTCGGTGCATCAATTCGAAAGCGCTGACCATTTCGCCCAAGTGATCGCGCGCGAGGGAGAGGAGCGCCAATGCGGCGGCGGGGCTCTCGATCACCATGAGTGCGGTGCCGCTGCGGGCGGGGCGCGCGTAGAGCTTGAGGGCCGCGGCGGTGATCACGCCGAGCGTGCCTTCGGCGCCAATCAGCAGGTTGCGCAGATCGTAGCCGGTGTTGTTTTTGCGCAGGCGGGTCAGCCCGTGCCAGATTTGGCCGTCAGGCAGGACGGCTTCGAGGCCGAGGCAGAGGTCGCGGGCGTTGCCGTAGCGCAGCACGCCGGTGCCGCCTGCGTTGGTCGAAAGCGTGCCACCGATGCGCGCGGTCCCTTCGGCGGCGAGGGACAGGGGGAAGAGGCGGTTTGCCTCTTCGGCGGCGGTTTGGACATCGGCGAGGATCGTGCCTGCTTCGGCGACTAATACGTTTTCTTCGGGCAGGACGGCCCGGATGCGGTTCATGCGTTCGAGGGAGAGGATGAGCGGTGCCGGGCCATCGCTGCTGATCTGGCCCCCGACAAGGCCGGTGCCGCCGCCATAGGGCACGACCGGCACGCGGGCGGCATGGGCGGCGCGGATCAGGGTGGCGACCTCTTCGGTGCTGCGCGGCAGGGCCAAGACGCCGCCCTGCCCCGCGTAGCGGCCGCGGGGTTCTTCGAGGTAGCGCTGCTCGGGGTCGCGCAGCACATCCTCGGGCAGTTGCGCGCGCAGGGTGTCGATGAAGGCGGTGTCGGCGGGGTTCAATGTCATGGGCCTTTGATCCTGCGCGGGGCGCGCGGATGCAAGGGCAAAGCGCCGGAACGGCGGGGAGAATGCGGGGCATGAGGCGGGGCGATCATGCCCCGGCGATGCATATGTTGTCAGCGAAGCGTTTCGCCTTGAGGCTTAGCCTACGTCCGTGCGGCCGCGCCGGTCTTTGCGGAGAGAAGCGTAGAGCACATGGGTCCGCCAGCGGCCATCGATCTGTAGATAGCTCTGCGCGACGCCCTCGTATTTGAAGCCCGCCTTTTCGAGCAGGCCGCGGGAGGCTTGGTTTTCCGGCAGGCAGGCGGCTTCGATGCGCGACAGGTCGAGGCGGGTGAAGGCCTGATGCACCGTCGCTTCGATCGCCTCGCGCATGTAGCCTTGGCGGGCGAAGGGTTCGCCCGTCCAATAGCCCAAGGTGCCGGATTGGGCCGGCCCGCGGCGGATGTTGTCGAGGGTGATCGCACCGACAAGGTTTTGATCGCTGCGCCGGATCAGAAAGAGCGGCATGGCATTGCCCGAGGAGACCGAGCGCTGCGCCCAGTAGACACGGTTGGTGAAAGCCTTGCGGGTCAAGTGATCCTCGGCCCATGTCGGCTCCCACGGGCGCAGGTAGTCGTTGCTGGCGCGGCGCAGGGCCGCCCAGGCGCGGAAATCGGCATGGATCGGCGGGCGCAGGGTCAGCCGTTCCGTTTCGATCCGCAGTTTGCGTCGCCCCAGCATCAGGCGGCGCGTCTGTTGTGAAGGTCGTCCAGCGTCGGGGCGGCGTCGACCGGACCGTAGAGCGCGAGGGCCGCAGGGGCTTGCGTGGCCATGCGTTCGGCGAAGTCGCGCACGTCGCCGGTGGTCACCGCGTCGATCTGCGCGACGGTTTCTTCCAGCGGCGGCACGCGGTCCCAGATCTGGATCAGCCGGGCAAGACGTTCGGCACGGTTTGAGGGGCTTTCCAGCCCCATGAGCAGCCCGGCCTTCATCTGCGCACGGGCGCGGGCGACTTCGGCAGGCGACATGTCAGAGGCCGCGCGCTTCATCTCGTCGATGGTGATATTGGCCAGTTCGGGCAATTGTTCGGCGCTGGTGCCGGCGTAGATTGTGGTCATCCCCGTATCGGCATAGGCGCCTGCTTGGGCGAAGATCGTATAGCAGAGGCCGCGATTCTCACGAATCTCTTGGAACAGGCGCGAGGACATGCCGCCGCCCAAGGCCGAGGCATAGATCTGGGCAATGTAGATGTCGTCGGAGCGGTACCCGGGGCTTTCAAAACCGAGCGCGAAATGGGCCTGTTCCAGCTGTTTGACCTGTCGATATTCGCCGCCGCCAAAACGGGCGCTGTCGATCTGGTAGAGCGTCTTGGCGGGCATGTCGCCAAAGAGGCTTTCGGCGAGTTTGACGATTTTGTCGTGGTCCACCGCACCGGCGGCTGAAAGGATCATCTGCTCCGGCCCGTAGTGATCGGCGATGAACCGTTGCAAGTCGTCACGCGAGAAGGCCGAGACCCGCTCGCTCGGCCCAAGGATCGTGCGACCGATGGGCTGATCCGGGTAGGCTTGCTCTTGCAGCCAGTCGAAAATCACATCGTCGGGCGTGTCGAGCGTTTGGCCGATCTCTTGCAGGATCACGCCGCGTTCGACTTCGACCTCCGAAGGGTCCAGCACCGGGTTGCGCAGGATGTCGGCAATCACGTCGAGGCCGAGCGCCACATCGTTTTCCAGCACGCGGGCATAATAGGCGGTGACTTCGCGCGAGGTATAGGCGTTGATATAGCCGCCCACATCCTCAATCGCCTCGGCGATTTGCAGCGAGGAACGGGTCGCGGTGCCTTTGAACGCCATATGTTCGAGGAAATGCGCGATGCCGTTTTGCTGCGGCGTCTCGTGGCGCGCGCCTGCGTTGACCCAGACGCCGATGGCAGAGGAGGCAAGCCCCTCCATATGTTCGGTGACGATGCGAAAGCCGTTGGGCAATGTGGTCTGTTGAAGGCTCACGCGGAGAGGTTTCCTTTGATATGCGCTTTGAGCGCGTCGAGGTCGTTAGGCAGCCGGGTGAGACGTTCTTCCCGGTCGAAAAGGTCCGCCATGCGGGGCGGCAGACCCGGGCGGATGCCAGTGGCGGCTTCGACCGCGTCGGGGAATTTTGCCGGATGGGCGGTGGCCAGCGTGACCATCGGCGTCGCGGCATCGCGCAGATCGTCTGCGACTTTCACGCCCACGGCGGAATGCGGACAAAGCAGCTCGCCGGTGGTGCGGCGGCGGTCGGCGATGGTGGCGGTGGTTTCCTCTTCGGAGACGCGGCCCGAGCGGTAGATGTCTTGCAGCGCTTGCATCGCCCCTTGAGAGACGTCGAAACCGCCCTGCCCCAACTCGTCCATCAACTGCGCCACGGCACCGGCGTCACGGTCATAGGCGTCAAAGAGGGCACGTTCGAAGTTCGAGGAGACCTGAATGTCCATCGAGGGGCTGATCGAGGGGGTCACGCTCCCCTTATGATAGCCCTGGCCCGAGAGGCAGCGGTGCAGGATGTCGTTCTGGTTCGTGGCAACGACGAGATCGGCGATGGGCAGGCCCATGCGCTTGGCGATATAGCCCGCGAAAATGTCGCCGAAATTGCCGGTGGGCACAGTGAAGCTGACCTCACGCAGGGGCGCGCCGAGGCTGGTGGCGGCGGTGAAGTAATAGACCACCTGCGCCAGCACCCGGCCCCAGTTGATCGAGTTCACGCCCGCCAGCCGCACGGAATCGCGGAAGTCGAAATCGTTGAACATGTCCTTAAGGCGCGCTTGGCAATCGTCGAAATCACCGTCGATGGCCAGCGCGTGCACGTTGGACTCCGCAGGCGTGGTCATCTGGCGGCGCTGCACGTCAGACACGCGGCCATGGGGGTAGAGGATGAAGACGTCGACATTGTCGAGCCCTTTGAAGGCTTCGATCGCGGCGGAGCCGGTGTCACCCGAGGTGGCGCCCACGATGGTCACCCGCTCGCCCTTGCGGCCCAACGCGGCTTGGAACATCTGGCCGATGAGCTGCATAGCGAAATCTTTGAACGCCAGTGTCGGCCCGTGGAACAGCTCAAGCAGGAAGTGGTTCGGGGCGAGTTCCACCATGGGCGCGCGGGCGGTGTGGCCGAAGCCTGCGTAAGCGCGGGCGATGATGGCGCGGAATTCTTCGTCGGTGAAAGTGTCACCGATGAAGGGGCGCATGACGGTGAAGGCCACCTCTTCGTAGCTTTGGCCCTGCATGGCCGCGATCTGTTCCGCGCTCAGCGTCGGGATCGTTTCGGGGACGTAGAGGCCGCCGTCACGGGCAAGGCCGGTCAGCATCGCCTCTTCGAAGGACAGAACAGGGGCGGAGCCACGGGTAGAGATATAGCGCATAGGGTCAGTCGACTTTCGGCGTTGCAGGGGCGCGGCGGCGGCGCAGGAAAAGGACGGTCATCGCCAGCCAGATGGCGGCGAGGGAAAACCAGGTGATCGCATATTGCAAGTGGTCGTTGGGGATGCGGGCGGTATCAACCGGCAGCGGGGTGATCTTTGGGTCCGGCCCGGCGCCTTCGCGCATGACGATCAGAAGCGGTTCGGTGTCGAGGGTTTCGGCCATGACCTCAACATCGCGGGCAAACCAGATGTTGCGATCCATGTCGGCCTCGGGCGTGAAACTGTCGACCTCTTGGGGCCATTGCAGATTGCCGGTCAGGGTGGCGGTGCCTGCGGGGGCGATAGCGTCTTTGTTCGATGTGGCGGTAAAGCCGAGGTCGATGAGCACGCGCCGCCCGCTTTGCAGCGCCATGGGTGCGATGACGCGGTAACCTGCGCCTTTCTGCTTTTGGCTGACCAGTACATGCAGCGCCCGCTCCCCGATCTCTCCGCTGACGGTGACGGGCAGATAGGCATCGGCCTCCGGGTCAGGATCGGCGGGCAAAGCGACGGGCGTGGCGGCGATGCGGTTGTTGATGTCGGCGATGATCGCCTCTTTCCACGCCAGCCGCTGCACCTGCCAGACCCCGAGTGCGACGAGGATGGCTGCCCCGCCAAGGCCGACGATGATGAAGAACAGGCTGCGCCGCATTCGAATCTCTCTGGTTGAAACGACAAACGCGCGAAGAGGGCTTCGCGCGTTTGGGTTTTACGGGTGTGGGGCGCGGATGCAACCCCGCCCTATGGTCAGGGCTGGCCCCACATGTAGACGGCGAAGAAGAGGAACAGCCAGACCACGTCGACGAAGTGCCAGTACCACGCTGCCGCCTCGAAGCCGACATGGCGTTCGGGGGTGAAGTGGCCACGCATGGCGCGCAGCAGGCAGACGAAGAGGAAGATCGTGCCGATGATCACGTGGAAACCGTGGAAGCCGGTCGCCATGAAGAAGCTGGAGAAATACATGTCGCCGCCGAATGTCCAATCGTCATGGACCAGCAGTTCATAGTATTCGTAAGCCTGCAGCGCGGTGAAGAGCACGCCGAGGATCACCGCGATGGTCAGGCCCGAGATCAGGTCTTTGCGGTTGTTCTCATGCGCCAGCGCGTGGTGCGCCCATGTCACGGCACAGCCCGACAGCAGCAGGACCAGCGTGTTGATCAGCGGCAGGTGGAAGGCATCGACCGCATGAATGTCGGGCTGGACGTATTCCGTGCCGACATATTCATACATCGGGTAAAGGGCCTGTTTGAAGAAGGACCAGAACCACGCCACGAAGAACATGACTTCGGACATGATGAAGAGGATAAAACCATAGCGCAGGCCGATCCGCACCACGCCGGTGTGATCGCCCACTTCGCTTTCCGAGACGACTTCGGCCCACCATCCGAACATAACGTAGAGGGTGGCGACCAGACCGCCCAAGAAGACGAAGGGCGTCATCCCGTGCATCCACAGGACAGCGCCCGCCAGCATGACAAATCCGCCTACCGACCCCAGCAGCGGCCAGGTCGAGGGGGGGAGAATATGGTAGTCGTGGTTTTTTGCATGGGCCATGGTTGCGGGTCCCTCACCTTTGTTCAATCAGGTCGTTAATTGGTTGTTGTGGCGCTGTCCTGATCAAGGGCGGCATAGCCCTCGGGCAGGTCAATTTCGTAGAATGTATAGGACAGAGTGATGGTATGTACAAACTTCCCATCACGGTCTTCGACCATTTCCGGGTCGACGAAGAAGCTTACCGGCATCTGCACGCGCTCGCCCGGGGCGAGCACTTGTTCGGTAAAGCAAAAGCAGTCGATCTTCTCGAAAAAGGCCCCGGCGGTATAGGGGGTGACGTTATAGCTCGCCTGCCCCGCCACCGGTTTGTCGGTCGGATTGTACGCCTCGTAGAAGGCCAGGCCGGTCTCGCCGATGCGGACTTCCATTTCGCGCACCACGGGTTTGAACTCCCAGGGCATGCCGTCATTGAGGGAGCCGTCGAACCGCACCTTGACCGTCTGATCCAGCACATCGGCGCTGGCGGCAGAGACCTGCCCCGGCGTGCCGCCAAAGCCGGTGACGCGGCAGAACCAGTCGTAAAACGGCACCGACGCCCAGGCGAGCCCGCCCATGAGCACCACCACGCCGACGGTTTGCATCACTGTTTTCTGAGGACCGGAAAGCGCCATTACTGTGTCACCTCGCGTTGCTCCGGGGGGAGTTCGAAATCGGTCTGGGTGATCTTGACGTAGGTCAGCGCCATGATCAGCACCACGAAAGCGCCCAGCATCAGGCCCACGCCGATGTTGCGGCCACGGCGGCGGTCGTGCAGCTCATGCTCGGGTCGGATGCCCATTACCAGCCTCCCAAGCCAAAGGTGCGCAGAGCCGCTTCGCCCAGGATCGCGCCGAAGTGCAAGAAGAGATAGGCCAGCGACAGGCGGAAGAACTTGCGCTCTTCGGCATAGTCGTCACCCTCGGCCATGACCTCATCCCGCTTCCAGATGCGGTAGGCGCCCAAGAGGAAAGCCGCGTTCAGCACCAGCGCCACGGCGAAATAGAAGATACCGCCGATGGCCGTGAAGGCCGTGCCAATGGCCAGAGCAGCCAGAAGGACGGTGTAGACCAAGATATGCAGCCGCGTGGCCGGGCGGCCATGGGTCACGGTCAGCATCGGCACCTTCGCGTCGTCGTAGTCCGAGCGCATGAAGAGCGCCAGCGCCCAGAAATGCGGCGGCGTCCACATGAAGATCAGCGCGAACATCAGCCATGCCTCGACCGAGAAGCTGCCCGTGGCCGCGACCCAGCCGATCACCGGCGGGAAGGCCCCCGCGGCACCGCCGATGACGATGTTCTGCGGCGTCAGACGCTTGAGCCACATGGTATAGAAAACGGCGTAGAAAAGGATGGTGAAAAGCAGCATCCCGCCCGCCAGCAGGTTGGTCGCCAGCGCCAGCATCATCACCGACAGGCCCGAGAGCGCGACGCCAAGCGTCAGCGCCTCACCGGGCTGGACCCGGCCCGAGGGGATCGGGCGCCCGCGCGTGCGGCGCATCACCGCGTCGATATCGGCGTCCCACCACATATTGAGCGCGCCCGAGGCACCGCCGCCGATGGCGATGAACAAGATCGCGCAAAAGCCGATGACGGGATTGACCGAAACCGGCGCGGCCAACAGCCCCACGAAGGCCGTGAAAACGACCAGCGACATGACGCGCGGCTTCAGCAGGGCGAAGTAATCTCCCAGCTGCGCGTCGTATTCACTTGTTGGCGTATTGGTGATGTCAGTCATCCCGAACCTTCCAAGGGTAAACACGGGGCACAGGCCTGCGCCCTGCCCCGTGGAACTGGCTTACTTAGAGGCGACGGTCAGCGGCTGTTCGATGCCAGCATATTCCGCCTTGGCGTTGCCAAGCCATTCCGCATAGGCCTCTTCCGAAACCACTTTGACGGTGATCGGCATATAGGCGTGGGCCTGACCGCAAAGCTCGGAACACTGGCCAAAGTAGACGCCCTCTTGCTCGGCGGTGAACCACAGTTCGGCCAGACGGCCCGGCACGCCATCCTGTTTCACGCCGAAGGCGGGGATGGTCCAAGAGTGGATCACGTCGCTGGCGGTCACCTGCACGACGATGGTCTTGCCCACGGGGATCACAACGGATGTGTCGGTGGCCAGCAGGAAGTCGTCGCGGCTATAGCCTTCGTCTTCAAGCTTGGCGACCATCGCGTCATCCAGCACGAAGGGGGTCACGTCCTCATCGCCGTCGCCCAGCGTCGCCGGGGCGCCGATCATGTAGCTGTCAAAGGCGATCTCTTCGTCGACATATTCATAGGTCCAGTACCACTGGTTGCCGATGGCCTTGATCGTGATGTCCGCCTCGGGGATTTCCTGTTGGCGGAACAGGATCGGCAGCGAATAGGCACCGATAAGCACGAGGATGAGAATCGGCCCGATGGTCCAAGCGATCTCAATCGGGGTGTGGTGGGTGAAGGACGAGGGGTTCGGGTTCCGCTTTTTGTTGTAGCGGATCATGACCCAGATGATCAGGCCGGTCACGAAGACGGTGATCGCCGCGATGATCACCAGAATCAGGTGATCCAGATCGTGGATATCCCGCGCCAATTCGGTAACGGCGGGTTGAAAGCCTGTCTCGCCGTCAACAGGTCTGCCGATGACATCAAGCCCGTCAATGCGCAGGCTGTCCTGTGCCAATGCAGGCAGGGCGGCAAGGCTGGTCATGAGACCGGAAAGGGGGAGTAGATGTTTCATATGTCGTCCTGATCTTGTGACCATTAAGAAGCCGATAAGCACCCCAAACCGCTGCTGCGATCCGGTGCCGTTGTAATCCTGGGTGCTTACAATCATATTCTGCCTACAAGATAAAGTCACATGCTTGCGTCATAGAGCCGCGCGAGACAGTTTTGTGACAGCAAGCAAGGATACCCCCGATGAGCCGCGCGCATTTCACCCCCTTCGAGGCCGATCTGGACCGAGAAACCGCTCTGTGCGTGCTGCGCGAGGCCGTGGCCGGCGCCGATGACGGGGAATTGTTCCTCGAACGCCGCCGTTCAGAAGCGCTGGTTTTCGACGACGGACGCCTCAAAACCGCCAGCTATGATGCCGCCGAGGGCTTTGGCCTGCGCGCCGTGCGCGGTGAGGTGGCAGGCTACGCCCATTCGACCGAGCTGAGCGAAGCGGCCCTGCGCCGCGCGGCGGAAACGGCGCGGCTGGCGGTCGGCGATGGCGGCGGCACTTGGGCGGATGCGCCTCAGGCCAGCAACACGCGTCTCTATACGGACGAAGACCCGATCGCGGGCCACGCCTTCCCGGTCAAAGTCGATACCCTGCGCGAGATCGACGCCTATGCCCGCAGCCTCGATTCCCGCGTGGTACAGGTGAGCGCCACGATTGCCGCCAGCATCCAAGAGGTGGAGATTCTTCGCCCCGAAGGACATTCGGTGCGTGACGTGCGCCCAATGACGCGGGTCAATGTCTCGGTCATTGTCGAGCAGGATGGCCGCCGCGAGAGCGGCGGTGTCGGCGGCGGCGGGCGGATCGGGCTCGACGGGATGTTGGCCCCCGAAGACTGGCAGGCCAAGGTCCGCGAAGCCCTGCGGATCGCCTGCGTGAACCTCGAAGCCGTCCCTGCGCCCGCGGGCGTGATGGACGTGGTGCTCGGCCCCGGCTGGCCCGGCATCCTGCTGCACGAAGCCATCGGCCACGGGCTTGAGGGCGATTTCAACCGCAAGGGCTCCAGCGCCTTTGCCGGGCTGATGGGCCAACAGATCGCAGCCAAGGGCGTGACCGTGCTGGACGACGGCACGATCCCCGACCGGCGCGGCTCAATCTCTGTCGATGACGAGGGCACCCCCTCGGCGCGCAATGTGCTGATCGAAGATGGTAAGCTGGTCGGCTATATGCAGGACCGTCAGAACGGGCGGCTGATGGGCAGCGCCTCAACGGGCAACGGGCGGCGGCAATCCTATGCGCATATCCCGATGCCGCGCATGACCAACACCTATATGCTGGGCGGTGAGGCGGCACCGGGCGATATCGTGGCTGATCTCAAGGACGGGATCTATGCCGTGGGCTTCGGCGGCGGCCAGGTGGATATCACCAACGGTAAATTCGTCTTCTCCTGTACCGAGGCCTACCGCGTGCAGAACGGCAAGATCGGCGCGCCGGTCAAAGGCGCGACCTTGATCGGCGATGGGGCCACGGCCTTGCAAAAGATCCGCGCTATTGGCAACGATCCGGCGCTCGACCCCGGCATGGGCAACTGTGGCAAACAGGGGCAATGGGTGCCGGTGGGTGTGGGCCAGCCCACTTTGATGATCGGCGGGCTGACCGTCGGCGGGGCTGCGACCTGACGGTGGCACGCTGGGGTTGAATCAAATGCGCGAGGAAATCTTCATAGGTTGTTAAGCACTAAATCCTATACCTGATTCTGCAACGGACGGAGTTTCGGGATGACTGACAAGGACCTACATCCTTCTTCCACTCACCCCCCACTCCCACCCACCCAGGAAGATGAACAGTTTGCCCGGCTTCGTCTGTTGCGCTCTCGCCGCGTGGGTATTTCGACCTATCGGCGCCTGCTGGATGAACATGGCTCTGCCCAAGAGGCGCTGAAGGCGCTCCCGGAAGTCGCGCGTGCCGCCGGGATATCAGACTACCGCATCTGCCCCGAAGGGGTCGTTCAGGCGGAACTCAACGCCGCCCGCCGCGCCGGGGCGCAGCTACTGGTTGAGGGGAAGGCACCCTACCCGCGCCTGCTCAGCGACCTCCCCGATGCGCCGCCCTTCCTATGGCTGATCGGCGACCCGGCATTTATGGGCCGACCGATGATCTCCCTCGTGGGCGCGCGAAACGCCTCTTCGCTCGGGCTGCGCATGGCCCGCAGCCTCGCCGCCGAATTGGGGGAAGCTGGCTTTGTCGTCGTCTCCGGCCTAGCCCGGGGGATCGACGCGGCGGCGCATGAGGCCGCATTGCCCCGCGGCACCATCGCCGTGCAGGCGGGCGGGGTCGACATTATATACCCTAATGAGAACACCGCGCTGGCCTGCCAGATCGCTGCTCAGGGGCTGAGGCTGTCAGAGCAACCGATGGGGCTGCAACCGATGGCGCGGCACTTCCCCCGCCGCAATCGCATCATCTCGGGCCTGAGCCGTGCAACGGTGGTGGTTGAGGCGGCGGCCCGCTCAGGCAGTTTGATCACCGCCCGCGACGCTCTCGATCAAGGGCGCGACGTGCTGGCGGTCCCCGGCCACCCGATGGACGCCCGCGCGGCAGGCTGCAACATGCTGATCCGCGACGGTGCGGTGCTGGTGCGCTCTGCCGCGGATGTGTTGGAGGTTTTGCCGGAGGAGGAAACTCAGACCCCGCTACCCCGCAACAAGCCCCCCGCGGCCCCGCGCCCGGAAACGCCGCCGCGAAACCAAAGCCCTGTCGCGAAGCTCCATGCGCAGATCCTCTCTCGTCTCGGCCATGCGCCGGTTGCGGAGGATCAGTTGATCCGCGACTTGCAAGTGCCGAGTAGCGATGTCGCCCCCGCGCTCCTCGATCTTGAGATGGAGGGGGAAATTCAGCGCCAACCCGGCGGGCTGCTCAGCCGCTCTGCCTAACGCCGCGAAGGAGCGCGGCCCGGTCAAAGCGCCGCGAAACCGTGACCAACCGCGGGGCAGTTGGTCGGGCCAATCAAGCCTCGCAAGCCGACCGTCGATGCCGCCGAAATGGCCCATCCGGCCCGCGAAACCGCTGCGCCGCAAACCCGTGTTACGCAGCAGCTGCATTGACAAACACCCCTGCCATCCCACATGAGACTGCGCAAAGCCGCCCCCGTTTTTGATCTAAGGTGCCTGTATTTATGCCCGTCGTCGTCGTCGAATCCCCAGCCAAGGCCAAAACGATCAACAAATATCTGGGCGACGATTACACCGTTCTCGCCTCCTACGGCCACGTCCGCGACCTGCCGCCGAAAGACGGCTCGGTCGATACCGACGCCGATTTCGACATGAAATGGGAGGTCGCCAGCGACAGCAAGAAACACGTCAAGGCTATCGCCGATGCGCTGGCCCAAGACAACGCATTGATCCTCGCGACTGACCCCGACCGCGAGGGGGAGGCGATCAGCTGGCACCTGCAAGAGGCGCTGACCAAGCGCAAATCGATCAAGAAAGACACGCCCGTCAGCCGCGTGGTCTTTAACCAGATCACCCAGAAGGCGGTGACCGAGGCGATGCAGAACCCGCGTCAGGTCGACATGCCGCTGGTCGAGGCCTACCTCGCCCGCCGCGCGCTGGACTATCTGGTGGGGTTCAACCTCTCCCCCGTGCTCTGGCGCAAGCTGCCGGGCGCCAAGTCTGCGGGCCGCGTGCAATCGGTCACCCTGCGCCTCATCGTCGAGCGCGAGATGGAGATCGAGGCTTTCCGCGCCCGGGAATACTGGTCGGTGAAGGCGCTGCTCGCTACCCCGCGCGGTCAGGAATTCGAAGCCCGTCTCGTCTCGCTGGCCGGAAACAAGCTCGAACGTTTCGATCTCGCGGATGCCACACAGGCCGAAATGGCGGTGCAGGCGATCACCTCCCGCGCGCTGAAGGTGATGAATGTCGAGGCGAAACCGGCCAGCCGCAACCCCTCAGCCCCCTTCATGACCTCGACCCTGCAGCAGGAGGCCAGCCGCAAGTTTTCGATGGGCGCGCGCCAAACCATGTCGACCGCGCAGCGCCTCTACGAGGCCGGCCATATCACCTATATGCGGACCGACGGCATCGACATGGCGCCCGAGGCTGTCTCCATGGCGCGCGACGCGATCAAGGACCGTTTTGGCGCGGATTACGTGCCGAAAGAGCCGCGCATCTACAAGAACAAGGCGAAGAACGCGCAGGAAGCCCACGAATGTATCCGCCCCACGGATATGACCAAGGACGCCAAGGCGCTGAAGCTCGATGCCGATCAGGCGAAACTCTATGACCTGATCTGGAAACGCACCCTCGCCTGCCAGATGGAAAGCGCCCGACTGGAACGCACCACCGTTGAGATTGGCAGCGACGATGCGCAGGTCGGCCTGCGCGCCAACGGTCAGGTCGTGCTCTTCGACGGTTTCCTGCGGGTCTACGAAGAGGGCCGCGACGATGTCGTTGACGAGGACGACAAACGCCTGCCCCAGATCAGCCAAGGCGACGCGATGGACAAGCGCAGCGTCACGCCCGAGCAGCATTTCACCCAGCCCCCGCCGCGCTACACCGAGGCGACGCTGGTCAAGAAAATGGAAGAGCTCGGCATCGGCCGCCCCTCGACCTATGCCAGCATCGTCACCACGATTCAGGACCGCGAGTATGTCCGCAAGGATGGCAACCGTCTGATCCCCGAGGATAAGGGCCGTCTGGTAACCGCCTTTCTTGAGAATTACTTCCGCCGCTACATCGGCTATGACTTTACCGCCGATCTGGAAGACCAACTCGACAAGGTCAGCGCCGGGGATGCCGCCTATAAAGAAGTGCTGCGCCGCTTCTGGCGCGATTTCTCGGCCGCCATCGCGGAGACGTCGGAGCTGCGCATCACCGAGGTGCTGGAGAAGATAAACGAGGTGCTGGAGCCGCATCTCTTCCCGCCCACCGAAGACGGCAGCGACCCGCGGCTTTGCCCCAATTGCGAGATTGGCCGCCTGTCGATGCGCACCGCGCGCTCGGGCGGTGCTTTCATCGGCTGCTCGAACTACCCCGAATGCCGCTATACCCGCCCCTTCGGCCCGCCAGACCCGGAGGCCGAAGCCTCGGCCATTCCGCCCGACGGCAAGCTTCTGGGAGAGGATCAGGGCGACGAAATCCGCGTCTTCAAAGGCCGCTTCGGGCCTTACGTCCAGCGCGGCCCGGTGACGGAAGAGAACAAGAAACCCCCGCGCCAGTCGATCCCCAAGGATTGGGTGCCCGAGGATCTGACGCTGGAACAGGGCGTGATGCTCTTGTCGCTCCCGCGTGAGATCGGCCCCCACCCCGAGGATGGCGTCATGGTCTGGGCGAACATCGGGCGCTATGGGCCTTACATCAAACACGCCGAAAGCACCTCGCACCGGGGCGGCACCAATGCCAATCTCGAAGGCATCGATGAGGTTTGGACCGTCGGCATGAACCGCGCGGTGCAGTTGTTGGCCGAGAAAGTCGCCAGCCGCGGTGGCCGGGGCAAGGCCGCGAAACCGATCCGCGAGATGGGCGAGCACCCGGATATGGGCGGCGCGGTCAACGTCATGGAGGGCAAATACGGGCCTTATGTGAAATGGGAAAAGGTGAACGCCACGATCCCGAAAGAGATCGAACCGGCAGACCTGACCATGGAGCGCGCGGTGGAACTGATCGAAGAGAAGCTCGCCAAATCCCCCGCCAAACGCAAAGCGGCGACGAAGAAGGCACCGGGCAAGAAGACGGCAGCCAAGAAGCCCGCGGCGAAAAAGACGGCCACCAAGAAGGCTCCGGCAGAGACGGCGGCCAAGAAACCTGCGGCCAAGAAAACAACCGCGAAAAAAGCCGACAGCGCGTAAGCCGCGCCTAGGCACAGCAACCGCGCCGGGGGATCGGCGCGGTTCCGCCTGTGGCCTGCCTTTATATCCAGCATCATGAATATGTGATTTGCCATTCGCCTTCGATTTTCGGATCAGGGGCGGCGGCAAGACCACTATGAAAGGCAGATCAATGTCAGGCTTGAAATTCACCCGGCGCGGGCTGATCGCCGCAAGCGGCGCGGCGCTGATGACGCCGCAGATCCTGCGTGCGCAGGAACCCGGCCAAGCGCCCCGCGAATATTCCGCCGAACCTCCGGTGTCGCGCAACACGTCGAGCTTTGCCACGCAGCGTTGGCAGGACCATTTCGACAGCCTTGGCAAAGGCGCGATCGTGGCCGACACCACCAGCCGCGCCCTGCATTACTGGAGCGCGGACGGTCAGAACTATAAGGTCTATCCCACCTCGGTACCCGCCACCGAAGAGCTGACCAAACGCGGCTATACCGAAATTGTGCGCAAGAAAGTCGGCCCTGATTGGACGCCCACCGCCTCGATGATGGAGCGTTTCCCGCATTACAAATACATGCCACCGGGCCCGGACAATCCGCTCGGCACCCACGCGATGTATCTTAGCTGGCCCGCCTATATCATCCACGGCACTCATGACACGCGCAAGATCGGGCGGCGGTCCTCGGACGGTTGCATCGGGCTTTACAACGAGAAGATCGAAGAGCTTTTCGGCCTCTGCCCCGTGGGCACGCAGGTGCGCATCATCTGACCTTCCGGGCGGCCTTTCCTGCGTAGCACCACGTAATTGACACTGCCCCGACGCAGGGTCACATATGGCGCAGCGAAACTGTAGGGAGGTCGCCCGTGAACAAAATCTATGGATCCGCCGCCGAGGCGCTGGAAGGCGTTCTGTCGGATGGCATGCTGATCGCCGCCGGGGGCTTTGGCCTTTGCGGCATTCCAGAATTGCTGTTGCAGGCGATCAAGGAAAACGGGGCCAAAGACCTCACCTTTGCGTCGAACAATGCGGGCGTCGATGACTTCGGCATCGGCATTCTGCTGCAATCGCGGCAGGTGAAAAAGATGATCTCCTCCTATGTGGGGGAGAATGCCGAATTCATGCGCCAGTATCTGTCGGGCGAACTCGAGCTTGAATTCAACCCTCAGGGCACCTTGGCCGAGCGCATGCGCGCTGGCGGTGCAGGCATTCCGGGTTTCTACACCAAGACCGGCGTCGGCACCCAGATCGCCGAGGGCAAGGAAGTGAAACAGTTCCACGGTGAGGATTACATCCTCGAAGAGGGCATCTTTGCCGATCTGTCGATCGTGAAAGCGTGGAAAGCCGACGACACCGGCAACCTCGTCTTCCGCAAGACCGCGCGCAACTTCAACCCGCCCGCGGCCATGTGTGGCAAGGTCTGCATCGTCGAGGTCGAAGAGATCGTCCCCCGCGGCAGCCTCGACCCCGACCACATCCACCTGCCGGGCATCTATGTGCATCGCATCATCCAGGGCGAGCATGAGAAACGCATCGAGAAGGTCACGACACGCAAGCGGGAGGACGCATAATGCCTTGGGATAGAGATCAGATGGCGGCGCGGGCCGCAGAGGAACTCGAAGACGGCATGTATGTGAACCTCGGCATCGGTATTCCGACGCTGGTGGCGAATTACGTCGGCGACAAAGACATCACCCTACAGTCCGAGAACGGCATGCTGGGCATGGGCCCCTTCCCTTACGAGGGCGAGGAAGACCCCGACCTGATCAACGCCGGCAAGCAGACCATCACCGAGCTGAGCCGCACCGCTTACTTCGGCAGCGCCATGTCCTTTGGCATGATCCGCGGCGGCAAGATCGCGGCGGCGATCCTCGGCGCCATGGAAGTGGCCGAGAACGGCGATCTGGCGAACTGGATGATCCCCGGCAAGCTCGTTAAGGGCATGGGCGGCGCGATGGACCTCGTGGCCGGTGTCCGCAAGGTCATCGTCGTCATGGACCACCAGAACAAGGCCGGTGACTCGAAGGTGCTGAAAGAATGCACCCTGCCGCTGACCGGCAAAGGCGTGGTCGACCGGATCATCACCAACCTCGGTGTGCTCGATGTGGTCGAAGGTGGCTTGAAAATCGTCGAATGCGCCGATGGCGTGACCGAGGACGAGCTGCGCGCCGCAACCCAAGCGACCATCGTTTGAGAAAACAGCCCTCGGCGACATCCGCCGGGGGCATGCCCGTCGCGCTCAGTTCATCGCAGCAAAGACGCAGCCATCGCTGATAAGTTCCGGCGGTGTCAGGCAAAGCCCCTGCGCCACTTGGAACGCCGCCAGCACCTTGGGCACATAGTCGCGCGTCTCGGCAAAAGGCGGCACGCCCGCATGTTTGCGCACCGACCCCTCACCCGCGTTATAACCCGCCAGCACGAGAATCGGATCGCGGTCGAACTCCCCCATCAGCCAGTCGAGATATTTGACCCCGCCTGAGATATTCTCGGCCGCGACCATACTGTCGCGCACACCAAAACGGGCGGCGGTATCGGGCATCAGTTGCATCAGGCCAGCCGCCCCCGCCCGGCTCACCGCATCCGCCCGGCCTGCAGATTCCACGCTGATCACCGCCAGCACCAGCGCGGGCGAGACATTCGTATCAACCGTGGCGCGCAGAATATCCACCCCATTGCTGCGCGCGATATCTTGCAGATGTTGCAGGCGCGGGGCGGGCACCTTGCCGCCCGAAAGCGCCGCCATCGCAGGGGCCAACCGCCCTGCCCCGCTCCGCTCAGCCGCGGGAGAGATTCTATCCCAGAACCAATCGAACTGCCCGGCATTCAAAGGCGCAATCGCGCCGCTCGGGGTGGCGGCAACGGCGGGGCCTGTATCCACCTCCGCCGCTGCCGCGGCGCGGGCCGCCGGATCGATTTGCACCGTGATGCGTTTGGCCCCCTTCTTGGGCGGGCCGACCCGTTTGGCCGAAAACTCAGGGAACGGTTTCGGCCCCTCTGCCATGGCGGCAGGGGCCATGAGAGCCGTGACCAGCGAGAATGCCAAATGCGATACATGCCTGCTCTACCTTGCGTCTGACGCGCCTTTGCGCGGCAATATCACACGAATCGTGGAATCGGGCCAGCGTTTGAGGCGGGGATCATGGCAATTTCGCCGCAATTGCGGTGTTCGACGGTGGGAAAGCGCAAGCGGAAGACCCGATACGAGAATTAAAACGACTACAAACAGAGAGTTAACATGTTTCCGCAAGAAAAACGCGGACAGTCTGGAAAAGGCACGTTTGCTGCCAAATTCGCGCCCCAATCTGACGGCTATATAGGGTCATACCAAGTCGGACAGCTTCAAATGAGAGAGCGAGGCAAACCGGACGGCGAGGTTAAGACCTTTTACTCAGTGATCCTTGGAGGGACATGACATGATGAACTTTATCAAAAACTTCCGCAAAGACGAAGACGGTGCCGTGACAGTTGACTGGGTCGTTCTGACCGCTGCGATTGTTGGCCTGGCCGTGGTTGCTTTCAACACAATCGGCGACAACACTACTGCGTTGACGGACCAAATCGCTGGCGACATCGCTAGTGTCACTGACGAGGCTCCTGCTGACACCCCTGATTAAATCCAAACCTGGTCAAAACCGATAGGTCTACGAAGATTTAGGACCGCCTCCCTCTTGGGGCGCGGTCCTTTTTCAATGCTAAGGTAAAGCACATCCATTCATAGGGTACGTATGCGCAGCCATTTCAAGAAATTTTTCTGCGACCAAAACGGAGCGGTCAGCGTCGAATGGGTTGTCCTGACCGCCGCCCTCGTGAGCCTAGCGATCTTCGTGCTGAGCGTATTTTCAGACAGCCTAGACGGACTTGTCGAATACATCCGGGTCCAACTGACGACTTAAGGCGCCCCCACAAACGCGACACGGCAAGCATCTTCGCATCGCCGCCATGGGAACCAATTCTCGCCATATTCGGCAGCTAACTTTCTGGGGTGATAAAAGCGAGCCGAGATTCGCTTCCATAGCAAAGAGGTAACATCATGCGAGCCGTATTCGGATTGGTTCTTTTGGTAGGTGTCGCACTTGCCGGCGGGGCCGTATATCTGGCGAAAGACCGGATTTCACAGTATCAGGCCGCCAACGCGCAGGCTCAGGCCGCGCTGGCGCAGGTCGTGCCAACGAAAACCGTTTGGGTGGCCGACAAGCCTTTGAAATACGGACAGCCCCTTACCCGCGAAGACGTTCGCGCCGTGAAATGGCCAGAGAATGCCATTCCCGAAGGTACATTCTTCGAAGAAACCGTATTGTTCCCTGAGAACACAAAAGAACAACGCATCGTGCTGCGCAACATTGAGAAAGATGAAGCGATCATGGCCGTGAAGGTGACCGAGCCGGGTGAGGACTCTGGCCTGACCTCCCGCCTTGCGCGCGGAATGCGGGCGTTTGCACTTAAAGTTGATGTTTCCAGCGGCGTTTCGGGCTTCCTGCGCCCCGGTGACCGGGTGGATATCTACTGGACGGGTCGCGTAAACGTTGGCAACCAGTCCAGCAACGGCGATGTCACCAAGCTGATCGAGTCGGCCATTCAGCTGATCGCCATCGACCAGAGCGCCGATGCGTTGGTCGTGGGGGAAGCCTCGATTGCCAAAACGGTGACGGTTGCCGTGAACCCGCAGCAGGTTGCCGCGCTTGCACAGGCACAATCGACCGGCAAACTCTACCTCTCCCTCGTCGGCACGAATGACGACACCGTGGCCGAAGCCATCGAAGTCGACCAACGCTCGCTTCTGGGAATCGAGGCGCAAGAGACCATCGCCGAAGTAACCAAAGAGAAGGTTTGCACGATCCGCACCCGCCGCGGGGCCGAGGTGGTCGAACTGCCGATCCCCTGCACAAACTGACCTGAAAACAACCTCTTGCTAAGTTAACGAAGGCGCCGCACCCCCCTGCGGCGTCTTTCATTTTTGCAGCTATGTTGCGCATAGCCCACATGCACAGCGCCCGCGAAGAGCTTGATTCTTGCAATAAATTTGGAATTGCCGCAGAGTGATGCCAAACGAGGGCAAAAAGACCCATCCCGATGCGTGATCAAAAAGGCAGGTCACATGAAAATCGATAGATTTCTGAAAGCGGCCCTGCTGGGGCTGACACTGGGCGCAATGCCGATGGCATTGACCCTGCCCAGTTCAGCTGGCGCCGACACGCTGCGCGTCGTCAAACGCGGCACTAATTCCAGCCTCGACGTCCCGATGAACCGCGCCGTGGTGGTGGAAAGCGACATTCCCTTCGCGGAACTCAGCATCGCCAACCCCGGTATCGCGGATATCTCCTCCCTGTCCGACCGCACGATCTATGTGTTGGGCAAATCGCCGGGGCTGACCACGCTCACCCTGCTCGATGCGGCGGGACAGCTGATCACCAATGTCGATGTCCGCGTCGCGGCGGATGTCTCTGAATTCAAAGAACGGCTGCGTCAAATCCTGCCGGGTGAGAAGATCGAAGTGCGCACCGCCAATGACGGTATCGTGCTGTCGGGCATCGTCTCTTCCACACAGCGGCTGCAACGCGCGCTCGATCTGGCCGAACGCTATGCCCCCGAACGGGTCAGCAACCTGATGAGCGTGGGCGGCATCCAGCAGGTCATGATGAAGGTCCGGTTTGCCGAGATGCAGCGCAACGTGTCGAAGTCGCTCGGCTCTTCGCTGGCAATCAACGGCGGCTCCGATTTCAGCGCGGGCACCGGCAGCACCAATACGTCAGGCGGGGTCGCGACCTCGCTCGGTGGGTCGATCCCATCGGCGAACCAGAACGCAGGCGCGGTGCTTTTCGGTTTCAACGCAGGCTCTATCCAAGTGGGCATCCTGTTGGAAGCATTGGAGGAAAAGGGCGTCGTGCGGTTCTTGGCGGAGCCGAACCTCGTGGCGCTTTCGGGGCAAGAGGCCAAGTTCCTCGCCGGGGGCGAGTACCCGATCCCAGTCGCCCAAACCAGTGATACGGTATCGGTGGAGTTCAAACCCTTCGGCGTAGAACTCGCCTTCATCCCGCGCGTCGTGGACAAGGATATCATCAACCTTGAGATGAACGCCGCCGTTTCGGCCATCGACGCAAGCAACAGCATTTCATTGGGCAACGGCATTGAGATTTCCGCCTTCACCCGGCGCGAAACCTCGACCACGGTCGAAATGCGCGACGGGGAAAGCTTTGCCATCGCAGGCCTTTTGACCGACGACTTCACCGACAGCACGCGGCAACTGCCGTGGATCGGCGATGTCCCGGTGTTGGGCGCGCTGTTCCGTTCGGCGGATTACCAGCGCAGCCAGACCGAATTGGTCATCATCGTCACCGCCCATCTGGTCACCCCGACCCGTGGCGAAGCGCTGGCCCTGCCCACGGATCGCATCAAACCGCCATCCGAGAAAGACCTGTTCCTGCACGGGCGCACAGCGGATGGCACCCGCACCCCCAGCCGGGGTGCTGCGGGCGAAGTGGCCAAGCAGGACTTCCGCGGTTCCTACGGTTATGTACTGGATTGATCCGATGACACGCAGACATATCACGTTGATCGCGGGCACCGCGGCCCTGGCCGGGCTCGCCGCCTGCGCGCCCAGCAACGATCCGGTCTATACGCAGTTCTACCGCGAGGCGGGGTCGATCGTCGACACGGGCCAATTCGGCAATGCCACGCTGCACAACCGCCAAGTCATGACCGGCGAAAAGCGTGTGACCTTTGATCTGGCGAACCGTTTCTCGAACGAAGTCCGCTCGACCGTCACCTTCGCCTTCAACTCGGCCCGACTGGACGCGAATGCGAAAGCCATCCTGCGCCAGCAGGCCAGCTGGATTCGCCAATTCCCCGAGATTCGCTTCCGCGTCTATGGCCACACCGATCTGGTCGGCTCGCAAACCTATAACCGCGCCTTGGGTCTGCGCCGGGCGCAGGCCGTGGTGCGCTATCTCTCGACCTTGAGAATCAGCCCCAGCCGTTTGGAAGCCGTTGTTTCCTTTGGCGAAACGCAGCCACTGATCGTGACCCAAGGCCGCGAGCGCCGCAACCGGCGCACGGTGACCGAGGTCAGCGGCTTCGTCCAGGGCCACCCGATGCTGTTGGACGGCAAATATGCGCAGATCATCTACCGCGAATATGTAGCCAGCGCCGTGCCCCCCTCTCAGCTAAGCTCCGGTGCCACCGAGGCAGGCGGCGGCGGGGAGTAAGGGTAAGCCCTTCTTTCGCATATAAAATATCCCCCCGCGCCTTCGGGCCGCGGGGGTTTTCGTCTCTGAAAAGCCATGTCCAATCGGGCGCGAATGGACGTATCGTTTCAAGATACCCAACAATAGAGGCTTTTTGGCCCCAATCTCGCCCCAGTTGGGGGTGATATTCGACGCAGAAGGATAAATGTGCCCGGCTCAAGCGCCGCGCATAAGGCAGAGGTCAGAGCGTTCGCAGCGACAGAATATCGCCGCCCTCCGGCCAAACCGTTGATGTAAAGGACAAAAGGTCATGAGCAGCACTATGCCACAACCCGAAGCAGCGCCGATCGTTGCCTGCACAATCAGCCGTGATGTACAGAACTTCGACCTCTTGATCGAAGATATGGAAGCCACTTTGGGCGAAAGCTGGGGCGATCTGGGATTCGCCGAGGCGCTGGCCTTTTTCAGCCAACCCGAAGCCGAGGCGATGGAATTCGTCGCCCTCGCCATGGATGAGACCGACGAGGACAACCTCGTTTTGATGAGCGAAATCATCACACAGGCCAAGGCGCGCGACATCCGGGTGATCCTGATCGCCGAAGACATGACCCCCGCCGCATTGCATTCGCTGCTGCGGAAGGGGGCGGATGAATTCGTCCCCTATCCGCTGCCCGAAGGCGAATTGGCCCAGGCCATTGCCCGCGTCCGTGCCGGAGAGAACGCCCCCCCTGCCCCGGCAGCCGAGGCTAGCGCCCCGCAACTGAAGGCCGGTGCGCAAAAGGATGGCGCGCTGATCGTGGTGCATGGCTTGGCTGGCGGCACCGGGGCTACGACCCTTGCGGTAAACCTTGCTTGGGAACTGGCCAATGCAGACAAGAAGGACCCGCCCTCGGTCTGCCTGCTGGATTTCGACCTGCAATATGGCTCGGTCGCGACCTTCCTTGATCTGCAACGCCGCGAGGCGGTCTATGAGATGATGTCCGACACGGAATCCATGGATGAAGAGATCTTTGGCCAAGCGCTGCAAACCTTTGAGGACAAGCTGCATGTGCTGACCGCCCCGGCAGAGATGCTGCCGCTCGACATCGTGACCAACGAAGATATCGACCGCATCCTCAACATGGCGCGCAACCAGTTCGACTATGTCATCGTCGACATGCCCTCGACGCTGGTACAATGGTCCGAAACGGTGCTGACCAGCGCGCATGTCTACTTTGCCATGCTGGAACTCGACATGCGCTCGGCCCAGAACGCGCTGCGCTTCAAACGGGCGCTGCAATCCGAGGAGCTGCCCTTTGAAAAGCTGCGCTATGTGATGAACCGCGCGCCGAAATTCACCGATCTCAGCGCCAAGAGCCGGGTCAAGCGCATGGCCGAATCGCTGAGCATTTCGATCGACGTGCAGATGCCCGATGGCGGCAAGGCGGTGACCCAGGCCAATGACCACGGGCTGCCGCTGGCCAATTCCGCGCCGAAAAGCCCGCTGCGCCGCGAAATCGCCAAACTGGCAAGCTCCATCCACGATCTCAAGGGCGAGCAGGCCAAAGCCGCCTGAGCCCCCTAGCGAAAGAGCGTACCGATGTTCTCGAAATACAAGAAACCAGCCTCTGCCACCCCGAAAGCCGCCGCCCCCGCGCCGGCGCGTGAGGCCAAGCCAGCCAAAGCCGCCCAGCCCGCCCCCGCGGCACCTGCGCCCGCACCGGCAGCCAAACCGGTTTCAATGCGCCGCGCGGTCAAACCAGCCGCCGCCTCCCCCGAGGACCGTGAGGTCAAGCGCAAGCAGCGGATGAGTGAGATCAAACTCGAATTGCACCGCGCGCTCTTGGACAACCTCAATCTCGCCGCGCTGGAACATGCCTCGGAAGCTGATTTGCGGCAGGAAATCAACGATATCGCCGTCGAGATCCTTTCGGAAAAGAGCATCGTGCTCAACCGCGAAGACCGCATGACGCTGAACTCCGAGCTTTATGACGAGGTCACCGGTCTTGGCCCGCTTGAGACGCTGCTGAAAGACGACAGCGTCAACGATATTCTGGTGAACGGCCCGCAACAGATATTCGTCGAGCGCGACGGCAAGCTGCAATTGACCGACATCACCTTCAAAGACGAAAAACACCTGCTGCGGATCATCGACAAGATCGTCTCGGCGGTGGGGCGTCGGGTGGACGAAAGCAACCCTTACGTTGACGCGCGTCTCAAGGATGGCTCGCGTTTCAACGCCATGGTGCCCCCGGTGGCCGTCGATGGCTCGCTCGTGTCCATTCGTAAGTTCAAGAAAGACAAGCTGGGCATCGACGATCTGGTGAACTTCGGCGCCTTCTCGGAAGAGATGGCCGCCTATTTGCAGGCCGCCGTGGCCACGCGTCTCAACATCATCGTGTCGGGCGGTACGGGCTCGGGTAAGACCACCACGCTCAACGCGCTGTCGTCTTTCATCGACAATGCCGAACGCATTCTGACCATCGAAGACACCGCCGAATTGCAACTGCAACAGACCCATGTGGGCCGGATGGAAAGCCGCCCGCCCAATGTCGAAGGCAAGGGCGAAGTCTCGCCCCGCGACTGTCTGAAAAACGCCCTTCGGATGCGCCCCGACCGCATCATCGTCGGCGAGACGCGCGGCGAAGAGGTCATCGACATGTTGCAGGCGATGAACACCGGCCACGACGGTTCCATGACCACGATTCACGCCAACTCGGCCCGCGATGGCATCAGCCGTCTGGAAAACATGATTGCCATGGCCGGGATCGAAATGCCGCTCAAGGCGATGCGCAGCCAGATTTCTTCGGCTGTGAACCTGATCGTGCAGGCCAGCCGTCTGCAAGACGGCTCGCGCCGGATGACCTCGATCACCGAGATCACGGGCATGGAGGGCGAGGTCATCTCGATGCAAGAGATCTTCCGCTTCCAGCGCGTCGGCCTGACGCCCGAGAACAAGATCATCGGCCATTTCACCGCCACCGGCGTGCGCAGCCACTTCTCTGAGCGGTTCCGCATGTGGGGCTATGACCTGCCCGCCTCCATCTATGAACCCGTGGCGGCCCAGTAAGGATTGATGCAATGAGTGCCGAACCAATCATCTATGGCCTGATCTTCATCGGCGTTCTGGTGCTGGTCGAGGGGCTGTACCTTGTCGCATTCGGCAAATCCATCAGCCTCAACAGCCGCGTGAACCGCCGCCTTGAGATGCTGGAGAAAGGCGCCCGCCGCGAAGAGGTGCTCGATAAGCTGCGCAAGGAAATGCAGCAGCATATGAACGCCAAGTCGATCCCGCTCTACTCTCTGCTGTCAGAACGTGCGCAGAAGGCCGCGATTGCCTTCACGCCGCAGCAGTTGTTGATGATCATGGCCGGATTTGCCGCTTTGGCCTTTCTGGGGCTGACCATCGGCACCGATACCTCCGTGTCGGTGCGCGCGCTGATGTCCATCGCCATGGGCGTGGGCGCGGTGTTCTTCTGGGTGTCGCATAAGGCCAGCAAACGCATGGCGATGATCGAAGAGCAGCTTCCCGATGCGGTGGAGCTAATGGTGCGCAGCCTGCGGGTGGGGCACCCTTTCTCCAACGCGATCTCCATCGTGTCGAAGGAAATCCAAGACCCGCTCGCCTCGGAATTCGGGGTGATCGCCGATGAGGCCGCCTATGGCCGCGATCTGGGCGAGGCGCTGAAAGATATGGCCGAACGGCTCGACATGCAGGATTTGCGCTTTCTCGCCGTCGCCGTGACCATTCAGCAGCAATCGGGCGGCAACTTGGCCGAGATCCTCGCCGGTCTGGCCAAGGTGATCCGCGCCCGCTTCCGCCTGTTCCGCCGTGTCAAAGCCATCACGGCCGAGGCGAAATGGTCGGGCAAGTTCCTGTCGGGCTTCCCGCTGGCCGCGTTGGTGGTGATCAACCTCGGCGATCCGCATTACTATGACGAGGTGCGCGATCACCCCTATTTCATTCCCGCCTGTTTCCTTGTGGGGATCTTCCTTGTGCTGAACCTTTTCGTGATGCGCATCCTTACCAATATCAAAGTCTGAGAGGCCGGTGATGGAATTTTTCAATCAGCTTGACGATCAGATCAACCAAGCCTTGGGGCCGATGGGGTTGATCATCATCATCGGCACTTTGGGCGTCGCCCTGGTGGCGATCACGCTGGTCTTGATGCTGCGCCAGCCCGAAGACCCGCTGACCAAGCTCAAACGCACCAGCTCTGCCCCGACGGGCGACAGTTCGCGTGAGAAGCTGCGCCAATCGGATCAAAACGCGCAATTGCAGAAATTCGCCAAGTTTCTTGAGCCGGAGGACGTGGCCGAACTCAGCGCCAAACAGTTGATGCTGCGCCAAGCGGGCTACCGCTCGCGCGATGCGGTGCGGCTCTATTACTTTGCCCAATTTGCCCTTGGGATGCTCGGGCTGGTCGGCGGTCTGATCTATACCAATGTCTTGGGCGGCGGCGAAGGGCTGACCACGCAGCAAACCATGATGTGGGCCATCGGCCCCGGCGCGATTGGTTACTACCTGCCCAAATACTGGGTCCGCCGCCGGGTCGATTCCCGCAAAGAAGAGATCACCCGCGGCTTCCCCGACGCGCTGGATATGATGCTGGTCTGCGTCGAAGCCGGGCAATCGCTGGACCAATGCATCGTCCGCGTCGCGCGCGAGCTGCGCGCCTCCTACCGCGCCCTCTCCGAAGAGTTCGAAATGGTCGCTTATGAGATGAAAGCGGGTAAGGACAAGGTATCGGTGCTCAACGACATGGGCGAGCGTTGCGGCGTGCAGGATGTCTCCTCTTTCGTGACCGTGCTGATCCAATCGGCGGCCTTCGGTACCTCCATCGCCGACGCCCTGCGCGTCTACGCCGCCGAGATGCGCGACAAACGCGTGATGCGGGCCGAGGAAGCGGCAAACAAGTTGCCAACCAAGATGACCCTTGCCACTATGGGCCTGACCGTACCGCCGCTGCTGATCATTCTGATCGGCCCCTCGGCACATGGCATCTCGCAACTGGGTCAGGTAGGGAATTAATGACGGGCAAAATTCGGCGCAGCCT
Organism: Sulfitobacter sp. 1A12779; assembly: GCF_043557315.1. Classification (NCBI taxonomy): domain Bacteria; kingdom Pseudomonadati; phylum Pseudomonadota; class Alphaproteobacteria; order Rhodobacterales; family Roseobacteraceae; genus Sulfitobacter; species Sulfitobacter sp. 1A12779. Next base: position 96,221 of record NZ_JBIFFU010000002.1, on the reverse strand, counting down.
TCTCCGCGCCGTTTTCATCGGGCCGATCTTGGGCCTTGCTCTGGCCGCCTGTTCGACAGGCGGCTTTTCCGCATTGCGTGGGGATCAGACACCCGAAAACCTCTATGCCCCCGGCGTGAACCAACGGGCCGAGGCGGTGGATGGGATCGAGGTGGGGCATAGGCTCATCGCGGCGGGCCAATATGAATTGGCCATCAAATCCTTCAACCGCGCCGCGCTGGATCATGGGCTGACCGGGGAAATCCTCTCGGCCCTCGGCAGCGCGAACCTTGGGCTGGGGCGTTTGGGGCAAGCGGAAACCCTGCTGCGCCGCGCCGTTGAGAAAGACGCCGCCGAGCCGGAGGTCTGGAACAATCTTGGCGTCGTGCTGATGGAAAGCGGCCAAACCGCCGAGGCCGAGCAGATTTTCCGCAAAGCCTATGCGCTCGACAATGGCGAAAGTGACGCAATTCGGGACAATCTGCGCTTGGCGCTCGCAAAAACGGAAAAATCTGTTATAACAGAAGTCAATGAGGATAATTACAAATTGGTGCGGCGCGGCAGCGGGGATTACCTGATCCGTCCGACACCATGACCCGGCAGAGCAGTAAGAGGACGCAAAATGCGCCATCCAATCATTCTGGCCGTCTGCATGGCAGGCGTCACCGCCCTTGCTGGCTGCGGTGAAAAAGACGCGAACGCCACCGTTGAACGGGCCTTCAAGGACGTCAACGTGGTGGATGAGACCAACCTCTCCGACGTGATGCTGACAGTGGCCGACCCGAATGAGGCGGTGAGCTATTTCGCGCGTTCGGTCAAGGAAAGCCCCGACCGCATCGACCACCAACGCGGGCTCGCCACGTCACTGGTCCGCGCCAAACGCACGACCGAGGCCGTGAGCGAATGGGACAAGGTCGTCAAAATGGAGGGCGCCACCCCCGAAGACAGCGTGCAACTGGCCGATGCGCTGATCCGTTCGGGCAACTGGGCGCGGGCCGAGACGGTGCTCAACGGCATCCCCCCCACCCATGAGACCTTTGCCCGCTACCGGCTTGAGGCCATGGTCGCCGACAGCAAGGAACAGTGGGACCGCGCCGACAGCTTTTACGAGATCGCCGTCGGCCTGACCACGACCCCCGCCGCCGTAATGAACAACTGGGGCTACTCCAAGCTGACCCGCGGGGATTATCCCGAGGCCGAGCGTCTGTTCGGCGAGGCGATCCGTCAGGACAACACGCTTTTCACCGCCAAGAACAACCTGATCATGGCCCGCGCCGCGCAGCGCGACTACACCCTGCCCGTCATGCCGATGGAGCAATCTGAGCGCGCCCAGCTTTTGCACACGATGGCCCTCTCGGCGATCAAACGCGGCGATGTGGAGACCGGCAAGGGCCTGCTGCGCGAAGCGATCGACACGCACCCCCAGCATTTCGAAGCCGCCGTCCGCTCTCTGCGCGCATTGGAAAACGGCTGATCCATGGCGATCTCTGCCACGGCGGCCCTGTGGTTTCTGCCCTTCGTCCTGCCGATCTGCTTCTATGTCGCCTTCACCGACATGAAGCAGATGCGCATTACCAATCAGGCGGTCTTGGTGCTCACCGCGATCTTCGTGCTGCTGGGGCTGTTTCTGCTGCCCTTTGACACCTACCTCTGGCGCCTGCTGAGCCTTGTCGTGGTGCTGGTGGTCGGCATCGTCCTGAACGCCGCCGGGGTCATGGGGGCCGGTGACGCAAAGTTCGCCGCCGCCGCCGCGCCCTATATCGCATGGGGCGATCTGCGCCTCTTAATGATGCTTTTCATGGCCACCCTCCTCGCCGCCGCCGCCACGCATCGCGGGGTGAAATACACCCCCCTGCGCCGCCTCGCCCCCGATTGGCAAAGCTGGCAGGAAACCAAGAAATTCCCCATGGGCCTCGCCCTTGGCACCACGCTGGGGCTCTATCTGATCTTGGGGGCGCTCTTCGGCGTCTGACCGCCCCGCGCAAACTCTTTTTCATCGCGCAAAAGCGTCCACATTCACGCCATATTCAAGATTTACCCTCCAGTCTGACCGACAAGCCGCACCGCCGCATGACTTTCCAAGGAAGCCATTGATGAACGCCCCGACCAGCACCGTGCTTGCCCCGCCGCCCCCCAAGCGGTTGGAGGATATGAAACTGCCCATCGTGATGATGCGCGATATCCTTTTGAAAACGATCTTTCGCAAGAACGTCGAGATGGTCAGCGATCTGGCCCAAGCGCTCTGCCTGCCGATCCCGGTCACGCAGGAGATGGTCGATCAAGCCCGCAGCCAGCGCCTGATCGAAGCCACCGGCACGCTCAGCGCCACCAGCGGCAATGAGATGGGCTATCAACTGACCGACGCGGGCAAGGCGCGCGCATTGGATGCATTGGCGCAGTCGGAATATTTCGGCGCCATGCCCGTTCCGCTTGAGGTTTATCGCGAGCAGGTCAAACGCCAATCCGTGCGCAATCTGCAAATCACCCGTGACCAGTTGACCGGCGCTATGGGCCATCTGGTGCTGCCCGACAGCCTGCTGGATCACCTCGGCCCCGCCGTCTCTGCCGGGCGGTCGATCCTGATGTACGGCCCGCCGGGCAACGGGAAATCCAGCATTTCCAACGGCATACGCGATGCGCTTGGCGATCGGGTCTATGTCCCCCGCGCCATCGAATACGCAGGCCAAGTCATCACCGTCTATGACCCGATCGTCCATTCCGCCGCCGAGGCTGAGGTGCAAGACCCCACCTCCCTGCGCCGGATCACGCGCTATGACGCCCGCTATGTCTGCTGCGAACGCCCCACCGTCATCACCGGCGGCGAGCTGTCACTCGATATGCTCGATCTTGTCTACAACCCCACGGCGCGCACCTATCAGGCCCCGCTGCAACTCAAGGCGACAGGCGGCATCTTCATCGTCGACGACCTTGGCCGCCAGAAAGAGCCGCCGCAAAGCATCATCAACCGCTGGATCGTGCCGCTGGAGGAAAGCAAAGACATCCTCGCCCTGCAATCGGGCGAGAAATTCGAGGTGCCTTTTGATACGCTGGTGATCTTCTCTACCAACTTCCACCCGAACGAGATTTTCGACCAAGCCGCCCTGCGGCGTATCTTTTTCAAGATCAAGATCGACGGTCCGGACCAAGAGAACTTCCTCAAGATCTTTGCCATGGTCGCCCGCAAACGCGGCATGCCGCTGGATGAGGCGACGCTGGTCCATCTGCTCAAGGTGAAATACCCCACCATCGACAATGTCTATGCGAATTATCAGCCGAATTTCCTGATCGACCAGATGATCGCGATCTGCGATTTCGAAGGCATCCCCTATCAGATGAACCCCGATCTGGTGGACCGTGCATGGGCCAATATGTTCGTTCGCGATGAGGTGATCGTTAAATAACCTCTGCCGCTGGCACCGCGCCCTGCCGATACTACATTGGGTGCATGTGCGCCCTACCCCCCAAATTCGCCGATTGGTTCGCCCAGAACGGCTGGTCTTTGCACCCGCACCAGCAAGAGATGCTGGACCGCGCCGAGGCCCCCGCCCTGCTTCTCATCGCCCCCACAGGCGGTGGTAAAACACTGGCCGGTTTCCTGCCAACCCTCGTCGATCTAGCCGAGAATGATCACGAGGGGATGCACACGCTCTACATCTCCCCGCTCAAGGCGCTCGCGGCGGACATCAAACGCAACCTCACACGCCCGGTCGAGGAGATGCGCCTGCCGATCCGCATCGAGGACCGCACCGGCGACACCTCGCAGTCGCGCCGCCGCCGCCAACGCGCCGACCCGCCGCATATCCTGCTGACCACCCCCGAAAGCCTCGCCCTGCTGACCTCCTACGAGGACGCCGCGCGCACCTTTCGGGGCCTCAAACGCGTGGTGATTGACGAGATCCACGCGCTGGCCGAAAGCAAACGCGGCGACCAGCTGATGCTGGCGCTGACCCGGCTGCAAGCACTCTGCCCCGACCTGAAACGCGTGGGCCTCTCGGCCACCGTCGAAGACCCCTCGGCCATCGCCCACTTGATGGCCCGCCACCCCGACCCCTGCGAAGTGCTCTTGGCCGATCCCGGCCCCTCCCCCGACATCCAGATGCTGCGCACCGAGGAGGCCCCGCCCTGGGCCGGCGGCGGCGCGGCCTATGCGATCCCCGCGGTCTTGGAGCAGGTGCGCCAACACAAGACGACGCTCATCTTCCACAACACCCGCGCGCAGGCCGAGATCTTCTTCCACAAACTCTGGCTCGCCAACGAGGACGCCCTGCCCATCGCCATCCACCACGGCAGCCTCGACCGCGCGCAGCGCGAAAAGGTCGAGGCAGCGATGGTACGCGGCGATTTGCGCGCCATCGTCTGCACCGGCACGCTTGATCTGGGGATCGACTGGGGCGACGTGGACCTCATCATCCAGATCGGCGCGCCGAAGAACGTGAAACGTCTGGTCCAGCGCATCGGCCGCGCCAACCACCGCTACAACGCGCCGTCCAAGGCACTTCTGGTCCCCGCCAACCGCTTCGAGGTGGTCGAATGCGTTGCCGCCCTAGAGGCGGTTCTCGAAGGCGCGCTCGACGGCGACCCACGGGGGGACGGCCCGCGCGACGTGCTCTGCCAGCACATCCTCATCGCCGCCTGCGCTGGCCCCTTCGACGCCGAGGACCTCTTTGCCCAAATCCGCACCGCCGGTGCCTATTCCAACCTGTCACGCGCCGCTTTCGACGCCTGCCTCGATTTCTGCGCCACGGGGGGCTACGCGCTGCGCGCCTACGACCGTTGGCAACGGCTGCTGCAACGCCCCGACGGGCAATGGCAACTGCGTGACCCCCGCGCCGCGCAACGCATCCGTATGAACATCGGCACCATTCAGGACACCGACAAGCTCAAGGTCCGCATGAAACGCAACCGCGGCGGCAAGCCCCTAGGCGAGATCGAAGAGGGCTTTGCCGCCACGCTAACCAAAGGCGATACCTTCCTGATCGGCGGGCAAATCGTGCGCTACGAAGGGCTGCGCGAAACCGTGGTCGAGGTCAGCCGAAATGCCGCCAAAAAGCCGAAAGTGGCGACCTTTGGCGGCACGAAATTCGCCACCTCCACCCAACTCTCGGCCCGCGTGCAACAAATGTTCACCCAAGACAGATGGCCCGAACTGCCGCCCCACACCGCCGAATGGCTCAGCCTGCAACGCGAGGTCAGCCAACTGCCGCAGCCCGGCACGCTGCTGGTGGAAAGCTTCCCCCATGACTTTGCCGAACAGACGGTGTTCTACGGCTTTGCCGGACGCAACGGCCAACAAACACTCGGCCTTCTGCTCACCAAACGCATGGAAGACCTTGGCCTGCGCCCCTTGGGCTTCGTCGCGACGGATTATGCCACGCTGATCTGGGGGCTCTCCCCTGTCGACGACCCCGCGCCGCTGCTTGATCCGACGGTGCTGCACGAAGGGCTCGACAGTTGGCTCGCGGGCAATGCCGTGATGAAACGCACTTTTCGCGCCGCCGCCACCATCGCCGGGCTGATCGAGCGCAACAGCCCGCAGGCGCGCAAATCCGGACGGCAGACGACTTTTTCCAGCGACATCCTCTACGACACGCTGCAACGCTATGAACCGGACCACCTAATGCTCGACATCACCCGCGAAGAAGCCCTCAGCGGGTTGGTGGATTTCGGCAGAATCGAAGAAATGCTCGGGCGGATCGCCGGGCGGATCACCCATCGGAAACTCTCCCGCGTCAGCCCCCTGGCCGCGCCGCTGTTTCTCGAAATGGGCCGCGTTCCGGTCGAAGGCGCCGGGCAGGATCGTCTGTTGGCAGAAGAGGCGGAACGTTTGATGGAAGCCTCCGGCCTCGCGCAACTCACCCCGCCGCCCTCGGATCAGCCGCCATGGCGGGATGATCGTTGAACATGAGCGTTTCGCGGGCAGAGAGGTTCTGCAAGGTATTTGAAAAAGGATGAAGATGATTAAGGGTTCTTTAACCAAGGTGGCGCATCTTCCTCTCGCGGTACAGGCTGAGGAGCCGATGACCGCAAAGGATGAAGGCGCGTCTCCGGTCCGGTGACCACCCGATCGCGGGGCGCGCTTTCTGCAATTCATCCTTTCTTTAATACCTCTGCGCTGACCTTTCCATCTGCGCAACCTTCGCGTTTGGCCCCTTGCCAAATCAGCGCCGATCTCAGATGAACAAAGGATGAACGGACTCGAGTTTTCATTCGCCGGGGCGGGGCTGACTGCGCTTGGTTCTGGCGCGCTTTGGTGGCGCGAAAGGGATTTGCTTTGCGTGAGCGACCTTCACTTGGGCAAGTCGGAAAGGATCGCGCGGCGCGGCGGGTCGGCGTTGCCGCCTTATGAGACGCGCGATACGTTGAACCGGTTGGCGGCGGACCTGTCTTTCACGCAGGCGCGGCATGTGATCTGCCTTGGCGATAGTTTCGATGACCTCGGCGCGGCGCAGGCGCTGCCAGAGGAAGAGCGGCTTTGGATTCTTGGCCTGCAGGCCGGGCGGCGGTGGGATTGGATCGAAGGCAATCACGACCCGGGCCCGGTTGGGTTGGGTGGTACGCATTTGGGGGAGTTGACGCTCGGCCCGCTGACCTTTCGGCATATCGCGGCGGAGGGGACCTGCGGCGAGGTGTCGGGGCATTATCACCCCAAGGCATCGATCCGTGCGCGGGGCCGCAGCATCTCGCGTCCGGCGTTTTTGTTTGACAGCAAGCGGCTGATCCTGCCTGCATATGGCACCTATACCGGCGGGCTGCGCAGCCAGTCGCGGGTGCTTTGTGATTTGATGCGGCCAGAGGCCTGTGCGGTGCTGACGGGGCCGCAACCAGTGGCGATCCCCATGCCCGGAAAGAATCGATGATGGATGATCAGACTGAACGCCGGGTGCGGGAGAGTTTTGCCAAGCAGACCATGATGCAGACCTTGGGGGCCGAGATCATCGATGTGCAGTCGGGTCTGGTCAAGGTCGCGGCCCCGGTCCTGCCGGGCGCGATGCAGCAGCAGGGTTTTGGCCATGCGGGGCTGACCTTTTCCATCGGCGATTCCGCGGCGGGCTATGCGGCCTTGAGCATGTTGCCGCCGGAGGTCGATGTCGTGACCTCGGAGATCAAGATCAACCTTTTGGCCCCCGCCCGGGGAGACCGGCTGATTGCCACGGGCCGGGTGGTGAAACCGGGCCGGCGGCTTTGTGTGGTCACGGCGGAGGTGCATGCGGAAACGGATGGCGCGGCCAAGCTCATCGCCATCCTGCAGGGCACCATCGTGCCTGTGCCAGGCGCTTAGGCGGTCAGCCCTTCGGGTTCTGCCAACCCATTGGCGCGGCAGCAGGCGGTGACCGTATTGGCCAGCAGGCAGGCGATGGTCATCGGCCCGACCCCGCCGGGCACCGGGGTGATGGCCCCGGCGCGCTGGCTGGCGCTGTCGAAGTCCACGTCGCCAACCAGTTTGGTTTTCTCCCCGGTCTCGATCCGGTTGATGCCCACGTCGATCACCGTGGCGCCCTCTTTGATCCAATCGCCGGGCACCATCTCGGGGCGGCCAACGGCGGCGACCACGATATCGGCGCGGCGCACCACTTCGGGCAGATCGCGGGTGCGGCTATGCGCGATGGTCACCGTGCAGCTATCGCCCAAGAGCAGCTGCGCCATCGGTTTGCCGACGATGTTGGAACGGCCAATAACCACCGCGTTCATACCCGTCAGATCGCCGTGATGGTCGCGCAGCATCATCAGGCAGCCCAGCGGGGTGCAGGGCACCATGCTTTTCTGCCCTGTGCCCAGCAGGCCGACGTTGGAGATGTGGAAGCCGTCCACGTCCTTGGCGGGCGAGACGGCATTGACCACACGGCTTTCGTCCAGATGATCCGGCAGCGGCAGTTGCACGAGGATGCCGTGGATCTCGGGGTCGTTGTTCAACGCGTCGATCAGCTTGAGCAGGTCATCCTGATCCACGGTCGCGGGCAGCTTGTGTTCGACCGACTTCATGCCGACCTCGCGGGTCATCTTGCCCTTGGAGCGGACATAGACTTGGCTTGCCGGGTCTTCCCCCACCAGCACCACGGCGAGGCCGGGGGTGACACCGTGATCCGTCTTCAGCCGGTCGACATGGCCCGCGACCTTCTCACGCACCGTTGCTGCAAAGGCTTTGCCATCGATGATTGTCGCTGCCATATCCGTCTCACTTTCGCTCGCTGCAGGTTGAACATGCTCTACATCACCGCGACGGCGGGTCATTGCAACCCGCCTTAGAACAATCCCTCCACATCGCCATCGGCGTTGAGCTTGATTGCCTCGGCAGAAGGCACCCGCGGCAGGCCCGGCATGGTCATGATCTCACCGCAGATGACGACAACAAAGCCCGCCCCTGCCGACAGGCGCACCTCGCGGATGGGGACGCTGAAACCAGTGGGCGCGCCGCGCAGGTCGGGATCGGTCGAAAAGCTATACTGGGTCTTGGCCATGCAGACCGGCAGATTGCCATAGCCCTGCGCCTCCCAATCCTTCAACTGATTGCGCACCTTTTGGTCGGCCAGCACTTCGTCGGCACGGTAGACACGTTTGGCGATGGTCTCGATCTTTTCGAACAGCGACATCTCGTCGGCATAGAGCGGGGCGAAATTCGCGTGATCGCCATCGGCGATCTCTGCCACGCGGGTGGCCAGGTCGGCGGAGCCTTCCGAGCCCAGTTCCCAGTGGCGCGAGAGGATCGCCTCAGCCCCTTGGGCCGCGACATAGTCCTTCACAGCCGCCACTTCGGCATCGGTATCGGTGACGAAATGGTTGATCGCCACGACCACGGGTACGCCAAAAGATTTCACGTTTTCGATGTGGCGGCCAAGGTTGGCGCAGCCCTGTTGCACGGCCTCGACATTCTCGGTCCCTAGGTCGGCTTTCGCCACGCCGCCGTTCATCTTCATCGCGCGCACTGTGGCGACGACGACCACCACCGAAGGCGCCAGCCCCGCTTTGCGGCATTTGATGTTCATGAATTTCTCGGCCCCGAGATCGGCGCCAAAGCCTGCCTCTGTCACCACATAATCCGCCAGTTTCAACGCCGTTGTCGTGGCGATGACCGAGTTGCAGCCATGGGCGATATTGGCGAAGGGCCCGCCGTGGACGAAGGCGGGGTTGTTCTCAAGCGTTTGGACGAGGTTCGGCTGCATCGCGTCTTTCAAAAGCACCGTCATGGCCCCATCCGCCTTGATGTCGCGGGCATAGACCGGGCTGCGGTCGCGGCGGTAGGCGACGATCATCGCGCCAAGGCGCTCTTGCAGATCGGTGAGGTTCTTGGCCAGACAGAGGATCGCCATCACCTCGGAGGCCACGGTAATGTCAAAGCCCGTCTCGCGCGGGAAACCGTTGGGCACACCACCCAAGGAGGCGGTGATCTGGCGCAGGGCGCGGTCGTTCATGTCGACCACCCGGCGCCATGTGACGCGGCGGGTGTCGATCTCCAACTCGTTGCCCCAGTAGATGTGGTTGTCGATCATCGCCGCCAGCAGGTTGTGCGCGCTGGTGATGGCATGGAAATCGCCGGTGAAATGCAGGTTCATCTCTTCCATCGGCACGACTTGGGCATAGCCGCCGCCCGCAGCGCCCCCCTTCATCCCGAAGTTCGGCCCGAGAGAGGCTTCGCGGATGCAGACCGCCGCCTTTTTGCCGATCCGGTTCAACCCGTCGCCGAGGCCCACGGTGGTCGTGGTCTTGCCCTCCCCCGCCGGGGTTGGGTTGATCGCGGTGACGAGGATCAGCTTGCCGTTCGCGCGGTCCTGCACGGAATCGATAAAGGATTGGCTCACCTTCGCCTTGTCATGGCCATAGGGCAGCAGGTCGTTGCTTGAGATGCCCAGCTTCGCGCCGATCTCCTGAATAGGGCGTTTCGCCGCTTCGCGGGCGATTTGAATGTCGGTTTTGAAAGCCATGAGAATCCCCTGTTGCCGTTGGTGGCGATCTTTATTCTTTAGCCATAGCGCGACAAGCCCCAGACGGGGGGCCGTGTTTCCGACACTCAAAGTTCGCGAAACGGCGCGGAGTTAGCCGAGATGTGGCCAGACCGGCTGGTTCGGCACGTAAAGCCGTAGTTCGTCCCCGAGGCTCAATGGCCCCTCCCGCTCGACCCATGCGGTCACGCCGCGCTTGCCTTGGGCAGCGGCTTTGAAGGTTTTGCCATGGCCGGGGGCCTCCACCTCGATCTCGCGGGCCGGCAGGTTGCAGGGGCCGTTTTCGATATCCACGACCAAGGTGGTGCCATGCGCGTTTTGCAGCCGCGACCCCGGCGGGACGAGGGTGAAATCCGGGATCCCTTCAAGGATGATCGAAGCGCCCAGCAGGGTCGGGTCGAGCGTGGGCAGGTCGATGGCGGCGGCGATCTCGGCCATCTCTTCGGCGGAGAGGATGGAGAGTTGGCGGGTGTTGCGTATCTCCGTCCCCTTGGCATGCAGGTTGCGCACGCGCACGCAGGCGGGGCGGGTCAACCCTGCGTGAAAATCCCCTTCGATGCCCGCATAGGTCGCAAAGGCCTGCTCCACCCCGATCGAGCGGATGTTTTCGCGGTCCTGAGGGACCATGCCCAGCCAAGTGATCCGGGCGGTATGGTCTGTTGTGCGCAGTTCGGGCATGGGGCGTCCTTTGACGTGGTTTGCTATGGCATCCTATGCCTATTTCCGGATCAGATGCACCTTGAAACCGCCCCCGCTTAGTGAGGCTTTGGCAAGGGTGCCCGCCGTATAGACAAGCGCCATCCCGAAGGATTTGAGATAAAAGGGAGAGACATAGCCCGGCCCCATGACGACCCGGTAGGACATATCGCAGAACACCGAAGCCCCCTGCTCTCGGCTGCTCTGCGTCGCGATCTGCACCACGCGGCGCCCATCGTAGAGCGACAGCGGCGCGGGGCAGCTTTTGCCGGTGGCCAGGGCGGCGAAAAGCTCGGGCGGGAAGAGGACACCGGCAGGCACCGCTCCGGCCTCCGACATTTTCGTCATTTCCGAAGCCGGGGTGATCGCCACCGAGGTGACCTGCCCCGCAGCCCGGTCAATCGCGATATCGCGCGTCTCGCTCCCCCGGTTGGACCCGAGATAGCTGACCGCGGTGCCACGCGACTGGGTGACCGCCGTGAAGCTGCCGTTCTTGATGCCGAAGGGCGCGTTGTCGAGCGACAGCAGGAAGGCCGCGTTCCGGCTTTGCCCGTTGAACTGCAAGGTCCCCAGCTGCCGCCCGCCTAAAGCGACGGCATAGGTCTGCGGCTCGGCCCAGACCGGTCCGGCGGTGAAGGCAAGGAGAATGGCGAGGGCAGAAAGGATGCGTCGCATAAGACCCGGCTTGTTCCAGAATTCCGTCCTTGTCTAACGCGATGGCGACTGTGAAGCGATAGTGGAATCCCCGCCTGCATATCGAAGCTAGGGGGAAGAACATTTGACTGTTTTGGCTTCAGGTACTCCAACCTTCCCTACGGGGGTCTCCAGTAAGGTAGAATTGGCGTATCAGCGTCAGGTACTTTCTGAAGTCGGAGTTTTCTTTAGCGAGGCGAGAGCAAGTGGCCCAATCAACGTCCGCCCGCTCGGTGGCCGGAATGACGATCTGGCTTTCGTCCGGGTTGTTGGTGTCTAGCAATATTAAACCAATCCCGTGCAAGCCATGCAGCATACGAAGCTCACTCATGGTGTCGTCACCTGTCACTTCGGCCGAAACCAGATATCCGAAATTAGCCCATGTTGAGTTTGAAACGGCTTGGAAATAGACCTGCCGTAAGTTTGCTCTATTGATCTTGAGCTTAGCTTCGACAGACCAAAGTCGTGCTTTCGGCTGTGAAGTGGTGTCCACTAACTGTTGCACGTCGCCGTGCCAGTGAGAGTATATATCCTCCATGCAAACTAAATCCGGAAAGAGCCATTTGTTACTTCCAGATTTAAGCGTATTTGAAGAACGTCGCTCGTCAATTCGTTTACTGTATACCCCGAACTCCGAGAATAGGTAGTTGGCGAGCAGAGGGTACATGTCCTTTTCCGTGAGAGCGGCGAATGCAGGTTCTTCTTGATCAGCTTCCGGAACATCTATGTCCTCTATTTCCTGCTCTTCTGATTTCTCGCTCCAGTAGTATTTCTTAGGACGGTCGGCTGTGGTTTTCAGTTGTGGGTACCGTTTTTGAATCCTTGGCCTCTGAGAACCAATCTCCGCTACAATTTGCTGAAGTAGCTCAGCATCTGAGTTGATGGCTGCGCTTCTTCGTTTTTTCGTTTCACACCATTGAGGCTGCGTTTCAAAAATCCACTCCGCAATTTGCCTGGCCGACAATCTTAGCTCTTTTTCACTCTTGAGCCTCTGAACAATCAAACTGGGCAAACTCTTCTGCATAAGGGTTCTTTCGATAAATCCTGAAAATTCTTCGAGAATTTGAAATTCGTAATATAGAGGGTCGAAACCCAGAAATAAGCTATCTTCTATTGATAATACTGCAACTGCCGAAAACGAAAAGACCCCGCCGAAGCGGGGTCTTTCAAATGTCGCAGGTCAGATCAGACCGAAGGTTCAGGCTCCATCCCGCCATCCTTCGGCGGGGTTTTCTTACCCTTCGCCTTGGGGATCGCGGTGACGCTCGGCGCGCTGCCGGTGTCGGAGTTGTCGTCGTCGGAATCCTCTGCCGGCGGCAGGCCGTCCATGACGCGTTTAATCTCATCGCCGGTCAGGGTCTCATACTCCAGCAGACCTTGGGCCAGACGCTCGAACTCCACCTCTTTCTCGGTGATGATCTTCATCGCGCGGTCATAGCCGTCTTGGATGAACTGCTGCACCTCTTTCTCGACCAGTTCCTTGGTATTGGCTGAGACGGAGAAGCCCGCAGTGTTGCCCTGATAGCCCTGCGCGGCTTCGGAATAGTCGATGTTGCCGACCTTATCCGACATGCCCCATTGCAGCACCATCGCACGCGCCAGCGCAGACGCTTGCTGGATGTCGCCCGCCGGACCGTTGGAGACCGAATCCGGCCCGTATTTGTGGATTTCCGCCGCCTTGCCCGCCATGGCCATGGCCAGACGCTGGTGGCATTCGTCCTTGAACATGTTCAGCCGGTCGATCTCAGGCAGGCTCATCACCATGCCAAGCGCGCCGCCGCGCGGGATGATCGTGGCCTTGTAGACCGGGTCGCATTTGGGCAGCGTCATGCCCACCAACGCGTGACCGGCCTCGTGATAGGCGGTCATTTCCTTCTGCTCGGCGGTCATCACCATCGAGCGGCGCTCGGGGCCCATCATCACCTTGTCCTTGGCCTGTTCGAAATCGACCATGGTAACGAAACGACGGCCGACGCGGGCGGCCATTAGCGCGGCCTCATTCACGAGGTTCGCCAGATCCGCGCCCGAGAAGCCCGGCGTGCCGCGCGCGATGATGCGCAGGTCGACGTCCGGCCCCAGCGGGGTCTTGCGGGCATGGACCGAAAGGATCTTCTCGCGGCCCTTGATGTCGGGGTTGGGCACGGTGACCTGACGGTCGAAACGGCCCGGGCGCAGCAGCGCAGGGTCGAGCACGTCGCGCCGGTTCGTCGCGGCGAGGATGATGACACCCTCGTTGCTCTCGAAACCGTCCATCTCGACCAGAAGCTGGTTCAGGGTCTGCTCTCGCTCGTCGTTGCCGCCGCCATAGCCTGCGCCACGGTGGCGACCCACGGCGTCGATCTCGTCGATGAAAACGATACAGGGCGCGTTCTTTTTGGCCTGCTCGAACATGTCACGCACGCGGCTGGCACCGACACCCACGAACATCTCGACGAAGTCGGAGCCCGAAATGGTGAAGAAGGGCACGCCCGCCTCGCCCGCAATCGCACGGGCCAGCAGCGTCTTACCGGTGCCCGGAGGGCCCACCAGCAGCGCGCCTTTCGGGATCTTGCCGCCGAGGCGCGAGAACTTCTGCGGGTTGCGCAGGAATTCGACGATCTCCTCAAGCTCTTCCTTGGCCTCGTCGATGCCGGCCACATCGTCAAAGGTCACGCGGCCATGCTTTTCGGTCAGCATCTTGGCCTTGGATTTGCCAAAGCCCATGGCCCCGCCCTTACCGCCGCCCTGCATGCGGTTCATGAAGTAAATCCACACGCCGATCAGCAGCGCGATGGGCAAAAGCGACATCAGGAAGGTCTGGAAACCGGACTGTTGCTGGGGGCGCGCTTTGACGGGGATGTCGTTGTCGATCAGAAGCTGAGTCAGCTCGGCATCGCCGGGTTTGATCGTCAGATAGTCGGCACCATCCGCTTGCCGGAATCGCACTTGCTCACCATCCAATGTCACATTTCGGACATCCCCATCCTGTACGGAGGTGACGAATTCGGAATAGCTGACTTCGTTGTTTTGCAGCGACCCGCTGGACCCGCTGAACAGGTTGAACAGCGCCAGCACGAGCAACATCAGGACAACCCAGAAGGCGAGGTTACGAACATTTCCCAAGGGAATTCTCCTAAATTCACATGGCCGCGGGCAAGTCCCGCAACCCAAGGGGCGCCCGTTCGGGCAACCACCATACTAAGATAGACATGATGCGCTCATGTTCAATGCGATAATGGCGCGGTTTTGTTCCATTCCGCGCCGCTTTCGCGCCGGACATGCCATTTCTGGTCCAGACCGGCAAGGGGCGCGGCAAGCAGCCGCGGGCCCTGCCAGATGGCCGGGGTCGACAGCAAGGCGGCACGGGGTCGCCCAAGGCTGCGCCAATCGGGGCATTGGGCCAGCCCCTCGGGGCCAAGCGCGCGCAATTCGGCCCCGGGGGGCTCCCCTTCGGGGGGGATCGCACGCCAACGCCCGTCCCAAAGCTGATCCGGATGCACGCGCAGATCGCGCACCGCGTTATACTCACGAAAGACCCATATTTCTCCGCGCCGGAGCAGCGCCTGACACCCCGCCAGCGTGGCCGCCTGCCCTTCCGCCAACCCCGCGATGAGGGCGGCCACGGGGCCGCGGCGCGGGGGGTAAGCGCCGCCGTTGATCTGCCCAAGTGCCCGGAGCATCAGGCGGCGGCGGATCTCTTCCGGCGCGGCGAAAAAGGCATCGGCCCGCATCACCTGCGCGCCCGCCTCCATACGCAGAATATCGCCCGCGGCGCGATCGGTTTGGGCGTCCAACGCCGCCCGGGCGGTGGCCATGTTGCGCGCGACCTCGGCCAAAGTCTCTACATCGATGCCAAGCGGCGCGAGAGCATCGAGGCTTTGGCGGGTTCTGATCCGGGCATAGCGCGGGTCATCGTTGCTGGGGTCTTCGACCCAGTGCAGCCCCGCCCGCCGCAGATGATCGCGCAGGGCCGCGCGCCGGGCGAAAAGCAGCGGGCGCAGCCATGTGACACCGAACCTTTCGCTGCGGGGTGCCATGGCCGCCAGCCCATCGACCCCCGACCGCCGCGCCAAGCGCATCAGCACCGTCTCAGCCTGATCATCCGCCGTATGGCCAAGGGCCACGACGGGTAGCCCGCGCCGCACGGCCCAATCGGCCATCAGGCGATAGCGCGCCTCACGCGCGGCGTTTTGAAGATTGCCCTGACCGTTCCAGTCGCGCCAGTGCAGGGTTTCATGGGCCAGTCCCAGTCGGGCGGCATGGCGCGCGACCATGGCGGCCTCTTCCGCCGCTTCCGGGCGCAGCCCATGGTCGACGGTCACGGTCTCGAGATGGCTGCCCGTTGCCATCGCCAGCCCATGCAGGAGCGACAGCAGCGCCATGGAATCGCCCCCGCCCGAGACGGCGACGCCAAGGCGGGGCGGCAGCGCGCCGCCCAAACCCGAAAGCAACCCCTCGGTCAGCGCTGCATCAGCCGTTGCGGCGGGTGCAGTCATCTGCGGTCAGGAACAACCTAGCGTCTGGCGCTGCGCCTCGGCTTGGCTGACCTGCGGGGCGTTCGGGAAGCGCACGGCGACTTCGGAGAGGGTCACGCAGGCCTCTTGGGTCTGTTCCAACACGCCAAGGGCGCGGCCTAGTTCAAAGAGCGAACGCGGCGCCACCGGCCCTTCGGGATCGGTACTGAAGGCCGCAAGATAGGCGCGCGCCGCTTCGCGGTTGTCGCCCAGACCAGTGAGGGCTTCGCCCCGGCGCATCTCGGCCTCGGCGGCTAGCGGACCGCCGGGGTAGGTCGTATTGAAGGACGCAAAGAGATCGGCGGCGCTGCGAAAGTCACCCGATGCGAGCGCCTCCTGCGCCCGCTCGAAATCGGCCTTCTCGCTGACCGCCAGCTCTGCTTCGTTGATCGGGGTGATGATGCCGCCAGATGTACCTGCGCCACCGCTGCCGGGGGTCACTTCGACAACCTCACGGCCCGCTTCGGGGGTGGGGGCCGCCACGGCGGGCGCCTCCCCTCCGCCGAGGGTCGACGTCTCACCCAAAGCGCCCAGATCGCCGCCCTCAAGCTCGACCAAACGGTACTCCAGATCGCCGATGCGGTTGGTGCCATCGGCGACGATCCGGTTGATGCGGTTCTCCATCTCCTCGGTCTTGGAGGTGAGGCGCTGCAACTCGCTCTCCATCGTGCTGACCCGCTCCAACACAGAATTGCCGCCGGTCTCGACCGAGGCGCCGCCGGTGGTCGACAGTTCGCGGCGCAGCTTTTGCACCTCGACGTTGAGCACGGTCAGCTGCTGGCGAATATCCGCCAGCGTTTGATCGTTGTCCTGCGCCATAAGCGCGGCGGGGGCGGTCATCAGCCCCATCACGGCCACGAAGATATATCGCTTCAGCACATCGGCCTCCTTGGATTGGTCATTGCTTGGGCTGTTGCCGCGATCAGCTGGTCAGCGCGCCGCCAGCCAGCACGGTCACCGCGCGGCGGTTTTTGGCATAGCAAGCCTCGGCCGAGCAGATCTCGATCGGGCGTTCCTTGCCGTAGCTGATGGTCTTGAGCCGCGAGGCCGCGATCCCGCGCGAGATCATATATTCGCGCACCGCGTTGGCGCGGCGACCGCCAAGGGCGATGTTGTATTCGCGTGTGCCCTGCTCATCGGCATGGCCTTCGATCACGGCTTGGTAGTCGGAATTGGCCTGAAGCCATGCGACCTGCCCGTCAAGCGTGGCGCGGCCTTCGTCGGTCAGGGTGGATTGGTCCACAAGGAACAGCACCCGGTCGCCCACGGCCTGCTGGAAATAGGCGGTGGAGGTCGGGTCATTCGCGCTGCCCGGCACCACGCCGGCGTTGACCCCGGCCCCTGCATTTGCCCCGCCCATGCCATCGGCACCAAAGCGGTCAGGGTTGGTACAGGCCGACACGGCCAATGCGGAAATCAAAAGCGTGCTGGTCAGAATGCGTTTCATGGGGTCTGCCTTCTATGTGGTGGCGTTATCGTTGCTGGTATTAACACAGGCGCGGGATCATTGGAATTGCCTGCACCCGTGTGTGGCATGGGGAAACCTTAATCTTGCAGCGGTGACCACGAGGGATCAGAGCCGCCCTCGGGCGTGCGCACGGGCTTGAGGTTGCGCCCCGAAATATCGACGGAATAGAGCGAGGAGGACCCGCCCGCCCCTTGGGTTTCGCGCGCGAACATGATGACCCGCCCGTTGGGGGCCCAAGTCGGACCCTCATCGAGGAAGGAGGCGGTCAGCAGACGCTCTTCCGAGCCATCCAACCGCATGACACCGATGTGGAAGCGGCCCTTGTTCTGCTTGGTGAAGGCCACCAAATCCCCGCGCGGCGACCAGACCGGCGTGCCGTAACGCCCCTCGCCAAAGGAAATCCGCGTCGCCTCTCCGCCGGTGGCGGGCATGACATAAAGCTGCGGGCTGCCGGAACGGTCACTCTCAAAGACAATCCGGCTGCCATCGGGCGAGAAGCTCGGCGCCGTCTCAATCGCAGGCGTGTTCGTCAGGCGCACCGACTGGCCGCTGTTGATGTCCATCGAGTAGATATCCGTGTTGCCGCCTTGGCTCAGCGAATAGACCACCGTCTGACCGCTGGGCGAGAAACGTGGGGCAAAGGCCATGGAGCCTTCGGCGCTTTGCAGCGCGCGGCGTTGGACGGTGCCGATATCCAAGACATAGATGCGCGGGAAGCCACTTTCGTAGCTGGTGTAGAGCACACGGTCCCCGCTGGGCGAAAAACGCGGCGCCAGCACGATGGAGCCGGATTCGGTGAGGTATTTCAGGTTCGCCCCGTCATAGTCCATCACGGCCAGACGTTTCTGGCGATTGTCCTTCGGCCCGGTCTCAGAGACGAACACCACGCGGCTGTCGAAATAGCCGCCCTCGCCGGTGATCCGGCTATAGACCGCGTCGGCCACCTTATGCGCCATGCGGCGCCAGCCGTCGACGGTGCCGGAAAACTGCAAGCCGCCCTGCCCGTTGGCGTCGACCAACTCCTCGCCCGAGAAGACATCGTAGACGCGGAATTTCACGTTCACGCTGTTCCCGGTGACATTGACTGCCCCGGTGATCAGCGCCTGCGCGTTGATCGCCTTCCAGTCGGCATATTCGACCGGCGCATTGAAGTCGCTCACGGTGGAGATATAGGCGCTGGCCGGAATCTCGCGGAAGAGGCCGGTGCCTGTCAGGTCGTCCGAGACGACGCGGGCGATATCGACGGCCAGTTGCCCGGCCTCACCGCTTTCGGGCTGAAAGCTGGGGACGGCGAAGGGCAGCGGCTCGATGGTCGGATCGTCGATCACGATGCGCAGCGGCTCGGCGCGCGCGGTGTCCGGGGCCGCCGCGAAGACGGTCGCGGCCCCCAGTGCCAGAAGTCCCAGAAGTCTCGTCAGCATGTTATCGGCTCCTCATTGGATCGAATGTCATCTCGATGTCTTGCCACTGGCTGTATTTCTCCTGTGGCAGGTCGTAGCCGCGGCTGCCGCAGCGGATGATTGCACGTTTGGCCGCCTCGAAGGCCTGCCTTGCCGCGGCATCGCCACCGCCCGAGGCGCTGAGCATCCGGATCGACCCGATCACCGGCGTGCCGTCCTGATTCATCTGCAGCCCCACGATCACCGTGGTCCGCGCCGCTTCGGTCGACAGCGCGCCGATGTTCCAGCAGGCGGAAACCGCGACGCGCAGGCTCTCGCGCTCGCCCGAGGACAGCGGCGGGCCGCTCGGCACCGGGGCCTCGGCCTCCGGCTGGCCGAGGACTTCGCTCAGCGCATCGGCGATGGCGTCTTCGGTCGTGTCCTGCGCAGGTTCCTCGGCGGGCTCCGGCGTCGTCGTCTCCTCGGGTTCCTCCGGTGCCTCGGCCACCTCGACGGGCGGCGGCGGGGACGGACGGCGACCGGGCGGGCGGGCCGAGGCCGCCGGGGCCTGATCGGCTTCGGTCACGATCTCGGTCGTGGTGTCCTCAGGCGTCTGCGCCTCCTGCGGCTCTTCTTCGACGACAACTTCCGGCTCGGCCTCGGGTTCGGGCGCTACGGCGGGCTGTTCGTCGAGGTCGGGGCGCGCTTCGGGCTCGGGCGGGGCCACGGGCTCGGGCGCTACGCGCGGGGCCTCGCGGGGGCGGGCCTCGGGGGCGATCTCGGGCACCAGCACGGCTGTGTCGCCGATGGGCTCGTTCAGTTCGGGCGCGCTGTCGTCCACTTCGGTCTGTGGCGGCAGTTCCAGCTCGGTCACCTCTGGCGGCCTGTCTTCGGGCGGGGTTTCGGTCTGCACCGGCTCGGGCTGTTCGATCTGCGTATCCGGCTCGGCGGTGACCTCGGGCGCCTCCTCGCTCGGCGCGGGCAATGCGGGCTGGGCCACCTCGGTGGTCGAAGCGGGCGGCTGCTGGGCCGAGACGAGCGCGTCATATTCCGCCGCCGAGATCATCGAGACCTCGGTCATCTCAACCGGGTCCGGCTCGGAGGTGAAAATGTTCCCGAGCAGAAGCCAGCCGATAAGACCCAGATGCCCGGCACCTGATATGTAATGCCCGGTATGCACCGCTCAGCCACCCGACGTGTCGCTGCCGTCCATCGCCGGGCCGCCGATGTCGGTCACCAGACCGATGTTGGAAAATCCGCCCGCGTTGAGCGCGCCCATGACCTCCATGACCTGCGCATAGGGCACCGCGCCATCGGCGCGCAGGAAGACCCGGTCGCTGGCCCGTTCAGCCGCGATGGCGCGCAGCTTGGTCACCAGCTGGTCGCGCGGCGTGTCGGTGGTTTGGATTTGCACCGCGCCTTGGGCGGTGACGGTGACGGTCAGCGGCTCTTCCTGCTCGGCTGGCAGGGCCGTGGCGGCGGTCTTGGGCAGTTCCACCGGCACGCCGACGGTGAGGAGCGGTGCCGCAACCATGAAGATGATCAGAAGCACCAGCATCACGTCCACGAAGGGCGTGACGTTGATCTCGGCCATCGGCTGGGCGCGGCCGCGCCGCCGCCCCTTGCCGCCTTGCTTTTTCATGACACCCGCACCCATGGCTTAGCTGTCCAACTGGCGGCTGAGGATGGTCGCGAATTCGTCCGAGAAGGCCTCGTAGGTGCCGAGGATGCGGTCGCTGTCGGCGCTCAGCTTGTTGTAGAAGACCACCGCCGGGATCGCGGCCAGAAGGCCGATGCCGGTCGCCAGAAGCGCCTCGGCGATGCCCGGGGCCACGACGGCGAGGTTGGTGTTCTGCTGGGCCGCGATCTCGATGAAAGAGTTCATGATGCCGAAGACGGTGCCGAAGAGGCCAACGAAAGGCGCTGTGGAGCCCACGGTCGCCAGCACCGGCAAGCCCTTTTGCAGGCGCTCGGCCTCCTTGGCGATGGCCACGTCCATCGACCGGTCGATGCGCGCGGTGGCACCGGGGATCAGCGCGCCGTCCTCGCGGTGCGAGCGGCGCCATTCCGACATGCCGGCGGCGAAGATCTTCTCCGATGGCCCATCGGGATCGGCGCCAATGGTGTCAAAGAGACCGTCGAGCGGCTCACCTGACCAGAAGGCCCGATCGAACTGCGCCGCCTCGGCACGGGCTTTGCGGTATTGGATGGTTTTCTGAATGATGATCGACCACGACCAGAAAGAGGCCCCGATCAGCATGATCATTACAAGTTTGACCGTGACCGTCGCCTTCGCGAACAGACCCCACAGGGAGAAATCGATCCCCTGTGCCAATGCCAGCGTCTCTGCTTCCATTTAACTATGCTCTTTTACTGCCGCCCCTTCGGGGCATTCTGCCTCTGGGTTCTATCTCTGGGCCCTATTTTCCGGCCTCAATTTGGAGCAAAGCTAACGGACTGCAACCTAGATTGCCAGAATTATGGTATCACCGCGCCGGATCGCCGTCCGACAGGCGGAGTTTCGCTGGCAGCCGCGTGGGTTTTCCGCCCGTCGTCATGCAAACGGCGGTAACTTTGGCGCGAAAGATGACCTTGCCATCGCGCAGCACGTCTTGGTCGAACACCCAACGCACCGGCCCTTCGGCCTGATGGGTGGTCTGCACCTCCAGCCGGTCGCCAAAGCGCGCGGCGCCGAGGTAATCCGCCTCCACCCGCGTCACGACAAAGACCAGCCCCTCGTCGCGCATGGCACGTTGATCAAGGCCGATCTGTTCGACAATATCCGACCGCGCCCGTTCGATATAGCGCAGGTAGTTGGCGTAATAGACGACACCCGCCATATCGGTATCTTCATAGAAGATGCGGACCGGGAAGCTATGGCTCATGACGCCACCTGCACCCGTGCGGCAAGGCGCAGCGCGTGGCTGGCATCATTGGCGGCGTGCGGCATCACCGGGTCATAGGCGGCGCGGATCACATCCGCGACCTCAGGGCGCAGCACCAGCGCGTCGTCGGCCATCGCCAGCGGGGATTGCTCTTGAAAGGCATCCTCGGACCACAGCAGAATGACCTGCACCGCTTGGCTCAGCGCCAGCACCTGCGCGGACATGTCTTGCAGGCTCTCGTCCATGCGCAGGAAGACGAAAGCCGCCTTGATCGCGCCGTTCTCGTCAAATCGGAAGAAGCGGTACTGGTTCGCCCCCGCCGCCTGCAGCCGCTCGACCTGTGCCGCGAGGTCAGGCACCAATCCATCCATCCCCGGCACATCGAGCAGCTCCGCCCAATCGGCGAAGAAGAACATCATCAGATTGCTGCCCAACTCCGGGTCGGTTTCGGCCATGTCGTGACCGGCAAGCTTGGCCACCGCTTCGAGCGCGCCTTTCACCACCGGCAGCACCTCTTCCTCGATCCCGAAGGCCACGGGGGCGATGGGGCGGCCCCAGCGGGCAAAGGCGAACTGCCCGTCGCGGCGGGTGAAAAGGGTCTCGATCTGCTCTGCGGTCATCGTCATCTGGTCTACCTTCGCTCCGAAACGTCAGCCAAAAAGGTCGCTCTGCCCTCTGGGCGCGGCAAGCCCGAGATGGCTCCACGCCTTGGCGGCCAACATCCTGCCGCGCGGGGTACGCTGGATCAGCCCCTGCTGCAACAGGAACGGCTCAATGACCTCCTCCAGCGCATCGCGGCTTTCCGAAAGCGCGGCGGAAAGCGTCTCGATCCCCACCGGACCGCCTTGATAATTCTCAGCCATCAGCCTCAGGTAGCGCCGGTCCGCCCCGTCGAGGCCGAGGTGATCGACCCCGAGCCGGGTCAGCGCCATATCGGCCAGCTCGCGCGTCACGCGGCCATCGCCCTCCACCACCGCGAAATCCACCACCCGGCGCAACAGGCGCCCGGCGATGCGCGGCGTGCCGCGGGCGCGTTTGGCGATCTCGCGCGCGCCGCCTTCGTCCGCCGGGGCACCCAGCTTGCGCGCGTTGCGGTCGACAATGATGTAAAGCTCGTCCTCGGTGTAGAACTGCAGCCTTGTCGGGATGCCGAAACGGTCGCGCAGCGGCGTGGTCAGAAGCCCCATGCGGGTGGTGGCGCCCACGAGCGTGAAGGGCTGCAACTCGATCCGCACGGTGCGCGCGGCGGGGCCTTCGCCGATCACCAGATCGAGCTCGAAATCCTCCATCGCGGGGTAGAGCACCTCTTCGACGGAGGCATTCAGCCGGTGGATTTCGTCGATAAACAGCACGTCGCGCGCCTCGAGATTGGTGAGGATCGCGGCGAGGTCACCGGCCTTGGCCAGCACCGGGCCCGAGGTCATGCGAAAGCCAACGCCAAGCTCGCGCGCCATGATCTGCGCCAGCGTCGTCTTGCCCAAGCCCGGCGGCCCGTGGAACAGCGTGTGATCCATCGCCTCGCCGCGCTGGCGGGCGGATTGGATGAAGACCGACAGGTTCGCCCGCGCCTCCGCCTGCCCGACGAATTCGCTGAGCATTTGTGGCCGCAGCGCGCGGTCGGTGTCTTCGGGCAGCGGGTCGGGCCGCACGGTTGGGTCGATGTCGGTCATAGGGCCTCGTTATGCCGTAGGCTGCGTGGTTCTTCCAGCGGAAGGTTCACGCAGCTGCCGCCGCGCGCATTCGTGCTCACCCCTTCGGTGCCAGCAGTTTCAGCGCCGCGCGAATGAGCGCCTTGGTATCGGCCTCGGGCGTCTCGCCTGCCGCCTGCGCCACGGCGCCCGCCGCATCGCCCGGGGCATAGCCGAGGTTGCCAAGCGCCGAGAGCGCCTCGGACTGGGCAGAGGCATTGGGTGCGGCAGGTTTCGGCGCGGGGCGCGGGGCGGCGGCCTCGATCACCGCCTCGTCGGCGGCGGCCTCAGTCTCGCCCATCGCATCAGCCACGGTGCCGGTCATCGCCATGACGCCGGGCGCCTTGTCCTTGAGGTCAAGCACCACGCGTTGCGCGATCTTCGGGCCGATTCCCTTCGCGGCCTTCACCGCGTTCCAGTCACCAAGCGCGATGGCGCGGCTCACGCCATCCGGCCCCAGCGTGCCGAGGATCGCGAGCGAGGCCTTGGCCCCCACCCCCTGCACCGAGGTGAGCAGCCGGTGCCATTCCTTCTCCACCAGTGTCTGGAAGCCGAAAAGCTGCATCAAGTCCTCGCGCACCACGAGGTCGGTATAAAGCGCCACCGCCTCGCCCACGCCCGGGAGTGCGGCCATGGTCCGGTCGGAGACATAGACGAGGTAGCCCACCCCGCGCACGTCGATCAGCACGTGATCTGCCGCGCGGTAGTCGATGCGGCCCGAAAGCTTGCCGATCATGCGCTTGCCCTCGCCACCGCCTGCGCCAGCGTACTCGCCCCGCCGTGATGCGCGTGGCAGATTGCGATGGCCAGCGCGTCGGCGGCATCCGGCCCGGCAATCTCGATCCCCGGCATCTGCATCTTGACCATATGCGCCACCTGTCCCTTATCCGCATGGCCGACACCGACCACGGTTTTCTTGACCTTGTTGGGGGCATATTCGCCCACCGTCAAACCGAACTGCGCGGGCACCAGCATGGCGATGCCCCGCGCCTGCCCCAGTTTCAACGTCCCGGCGCCATCCTTGTTCACGAAGGTCTGCTCAACCGCTGCCGCTTGGGGCCGCCATGCCGTCAGCACGCGCGTAAGCTGCCCGTGCAAGGACAAGAGCCGCGCGCCGAGGTCGTCGCCTTCGGAATGGCAGATGCCATTGGCCACATGGGCGATTCGGCTGCCCGAGACGTCGATCACGCCCCAGCCCAGATTGCGCAGCCCCGGATCTATGCCGATCACCCGTATCATCTCTGCCCCTCGATAAAATTGTTGCTTTTTTGGTGCACTAGCACGAAAGGCGAACATCGCAAAGCCCTGATGCGCGGCAGGCGCTTTGCGACAGGCGCTCTGTCGCTTTTAAACCGCGGTGTCGAATTGCGCCTCTCCATGGTTCAAAACCGACATGCCGGGCGGTGAATTTTCCCCGTAATGAGAGTGGGTTAACCCTATTTTCGACCCATGCAAAAAACGCAAACCTCACTGTCGTTTTTGAGGGATTGCGCGGGGCGAATTTCGGGCATACTTGCCGGAAATTCCGTTCGGTAAGGAAGGCCACCCCGCCCCCCCCTGCCGACGCAACCTGAGATCAAACAAAGGACGGCCCCATGGCAGCTTTCGACACCACCCGCACCGCTTACGGCTCCCCCTCGGCCGTCACACGTATCCTTGGCTTTTTCGGCGCCTTCTTCGCTGCGGTTGAGGCTTGGCAAGACAGCCGCGCCACCCGCAAGGCGCTGTCGGACCTGACCGATCTTGAACTGCAAGACATCGGCTTGATCCGGGGCGATATCGACCTTGTGGCGCAGAACCACTTCGTGCGTTGACCCCGCGGGATAATCACCAGCCCAATTAGAAAAGCCGTAGCGGAGAGCCTCCGCTACGGCTTTTTCTTTACGCAAGGGGCGGTGCCCCGTTACCGCATGATCGGGCCGGTCAGCTCGGCCAATGTCTGGGTCACCGGGTCGATGGCCATCATCTTGGCGCCGATCTGCTCAAGGTTCGACCCATTGGCGAGGCGCGAGAGACGTTCGTTATAGGTCACCGGGCCGATCGCGGCGAGGGTGAAGGCTTTGAAGCCGAAAAACACTAGAACGATCAGGAAAAGCCCTGTCATCGGGAACCCCCGGCGGGCGCGTTTCGGCAAGACAGAGATCAACCCATCGCGTCCGACGCGGGTGACATATCCTCGTTCCAGCTTCCGATGCTTGCGCCCCAGAAGTTCGATCCGTTTCGCGAATTGAGCGTGTCCTTCAGCCATCACAGCCTCCGTAGCAATCCGGCCCCCACCGTTTGCTGCCAATTTGAATAAAGTCCAAATGTGGCAACAAAGCGGCAAAAGGGTCGAATGCAACGAAAATGAGGCGTTAATTATACTTTCGTTTGAAGCGTTAGTGTCGTCCAGTCACCAATGCTCTCGCGATGGGTCAGATTGATGCCGGATCGTGCATAAACCTCGATCACCTCTTCCGCCTGTTCGTTCAGCAGGCCGGAGAGAATCGCATAGCTGCCGGGTTGCAGCGCCGCCGCCATGTCAGGCGCCAGCGCCACCAGCGGTCCTTTGAGGATATTGGCGAAGACCAGATCGAAGGGCGCGGCTTCGGCCAACGCGGGATGGTCAAAGCCCGCGGCTTCCACGCAGGTCACGCGGCCCGTTAGCCCGTTGGCGTCGACATTGGCCTGCGCCACCTCCACCGCGACTTCGTCGATGTCACTGGCCAGCACGGTTTCCGGCCAGATGCGCGCGGCGGCCATCGCCAGCACCGCGGTGCCGCAGCCGATGTCGGCGACGTTGCGGCCGTGGAACCCCTCGTTCGCCAGCCGGTCGAGCGCCTTGAGGCAGCCCAAGGTGGTGCCGTGATGCCCGGTGCCGAAGGCCATGGCGGCCTCGATCAGCAGCGGCTCGCAGTCTTGCGGCACCTTGTCCGCGTCATGGCTGCCGTAGACGAAGAAGCGGCCCGCCTCCACCGGTGCCAATTCGCGGCGCACATGGGCGACCCAGTCGGTCTCGGGCAGTTCGGAGACGGTGAAATCCTTGGCCCCCATCGCCTTGGCCAGCACGGCAAGTGCCGCGGTATCGGGCGTTTCTTCGAAGTAGCCGCCGACTTCCCACAGGCCCGAGCCGTCCTCAACCTCGAAAACACCCACGCCGGTGGGCTCAGGGGTCAGCCGTTCCATCGCCTCGCCCAGAGCATAGGCGGGGTCGCGGCCTTCGAGGGTGGTGAGGGCGGTGAAAGTGGGCATGGCGCGGTCCTTTGCTACGGTGCGGTTGCGTTTCGCCTAGGGCCGCGCGCGCGCCGGGTCAAGCCATGCCGGGTTTTGCCCGTTACTCGGCGGCCTGCGGCAGGACACGTTGAAAGATCGTCTCATGCCCCGGCGCGGGGTGGCGCGGGATCAGCAGCGACAGCATCAGCGACACAGCCGCCATGCCAGCCGCAAGGAAGAACACCGCTGCCGGAGAGGCCAACCACAAGAGCCCCAAGAGCACCGGCAGGAAGACCGCGGCGATATGGTTGATGGTGAAAGCCACCGCCGCCGTGGGTGCGATATCCGCCGGATCGGCGATCTTCTGGAAGTAGGTCTTCAACGCCAGTGCGAGGGCAAAGAACATATGGTCGATGACATAGAGCGCCGCCGCGATCACCACGCCCCAGCCGAGGTAATAGACCCCGCCATAGGCCAGAAAGACCAAGATCAGTCCGATGTATTCCACCGCCAAGGTCCGGCGTTCGCCGAAATGGCCCACCGCGCGGCCCATCAGCGGGGCAAAGAGCATATTGGCGACGAGGTTGATGAGGTAGAGCATGGTGATCTCATGCACCTCAAAGCCGAAGCGTTCGACCATCATGAAGCCCGCGAAGACCACGAAGATCTGCCGCCGCGCGCCGGACATGAACTGCAGCGCGTAATAAAGCCAGTAGCGGCGGCGCAGCACCATTTTCTTGTTCTGCACCGTGGGTGCCTCAAACTGCGGATAGGCCAGCATAGCGGTGATCGCGATGGCGAGGGTGACACCGCCGCCGATCATATAGACGATGCTGTAGCTGAGGCTCAGCGTCTCCCACAGCGCCATGATCGCGAGATAGGCCACCAACGTGGCCAGCGAGCCCGCGGCCATGAGCCAGCCGATCATCCGCGGCGCGTCCTCAATCTTCAGCCATTGCAGTTGCAGCGACTGGTTCACCGTCTCGTAGTAGTGAAACCCGATGGAGCTGAGCATGGTGATCGTCAGGATGCCGCCCATGGAGGGGAAATAGGCCGTGACCGCCGTGGCCGCGCCCAGAAGCGCGAGCGAGACCAGCCCCAGCACCTGTTCGCGCATGAAGAGCAGAATGGCGATGACACCGATGGCGAAGAAGCCCGGGATCTCGCGCACCGTATGCAGCAGCCCGATGTCGGAGCCGTCGAAATCGGCGACCTCGATAACGAAGTTGTTGAGCAGCGCCGACCATGTGTTGAACGCAATCGGCATGGCCAGCGCCATGAGAAACAGCAGGGCCACGGGACGGCGCCAGAACGGCAGGCGCTTGGCCTCTTCGAGGGTGATGAAACGGGTCATGGGATTTCATTACGCCGGGGTATCGGGAATGGCGAGAGAAAAGGCACGGAGCCGGGCAGCGCCAGACCGGGGGCTGGCGCAGATGACCTTTCGGTTGGGCACTTTATGGCGGCTACTTCTATGACACATGCGCAAGCCGCCACTCCGATAGAAAAAGCGCCAGACCATGGGCCGGTCTGGCGCTGCCCGGCGGCCTTCGGCCTTGATTCCGGGCTGGTGCGCGAGGTGCAAACGTCTTGCCAGCCAGCCTCAATAAAAACTCTGCGGATCGATATCCACCGCCAGCCGCAAATCCCCCTTGAGCCGCAGCCCGCCGACCCAGCGGCTCAGCGCCTCCTGCAACGCCACGCCCTTGTCCGCCTTCACCAACAGCCGCACCCGATGCCGCCCGCGCACCCGGGCGATCGGCGCGGGGGCGGGGCCGAAAACCTGCGCCCCCACTGCACGCAAAGGCGCATCATGCCGCGCCAGATGGTTGCCCAGATCGAACACCGCCGCCGCGTCGCTGCCGCTGAGGATGATCCCTGCCATACGGCCGTATGGCGGCACCCCGGCTTGCCGCCGCTCTCCGGCCTCGGCGGCCCAGAAGGCCTCCTCCTCGCCCGCGAGAATGGCCCGGATCACCGGGTGCTCGGGCTGATAGGTCTGCAACAGCGCCGCGCCCGGCGCCTCGGCCCGGCCCGCACGCCCCGCCACCTGCCGCATCAGTTGGAACGTCCGCTCCGCCGCGCGCAGGTCCGAGCCGGTCAGCCCCAGATCAGCGTCGATCACCCCCACCAGCGTCAGCTTGGGAAAGTTATGCCCCTTGGCCACCAGCTGCGTGCCGATAATGATATCCGCCGCCCCCTCGGCGATGCCTGCGATCTCGGCCTTGAGCGCGCGGGCCGAGCCGTACATGTCCGAGCTGAGCGTCGCGATCCGCGCCTCGGGCCAGAGTGCTGCGGCCTCCTCGCCCAAACGCTCTACCCCCGGCCCCACGGGCGCGAGTTTGCCCTCGACCTCGCAGGAGGGGCAGGCCTCGGGCATCGGTTTGCTCTCGCCGCATTGGTGGCAGACCAGGCGCTTGAGAAAGCGGTGTTCAACCATCCGCGCATCGCATTGGTCGCAGCCGATCTGCTCGCCACAGGCACGGCAGAGCGTCACCGGCGCATAGCCGCGGCGGTTGATGAAGAGCATCGACTGTTCGCCGCGCGCCAATCGCGCATCGACCTCGCGCTTCATCTCGGCTGAAATCCATTTATCCCCCGGCAGCCCGGCAGCCCGCATGTCGATCGCGCCCATCTGCGGCATCACCGCCGGGCCGAAACGGGAGGTCAATTCCAGCCGCCGGTACTTCCCGGCCTCGGCATTGGCCCATGTCTCGAGGCTCGGCGTGGCGCTCGCCAGCACCACCTGCGCGCCGCAGATCGAGGCCCGCAGCACCGCCATGTCCCGCGCATTGTAGAGCACGCCGTCCTCCTGCTTGTAGGAGGTGTCATGTTCCTCATCCACGACGATCAGCCCGAGGTTCTGAAACGGCAGAAACAGGGCCGAGCGCGCGCCGATCACCAGTTGCGCGTTGCCCTGCCCCACCATGCGCCAGATGCGGCGCCGCTCGGTCATCGTGACGCCGGAATGCCACTCGGCGGGCTTGGCGCCGAAACGCTCCTCGACGCGTTCGAGGAACTGCTCAGTGAGCGCGATCTCGGGCAGCAGCACCAATGCCTGCCGCCCCGCTTGCACCGCCGCTGCCACGGCTTCGAGATAGACCTCCGTCTTGCCCGAGCCGGTGACCCCGCGCAGAAGCGTCGTGCCGTAGGTCTCGGACTTGATCCCCTCGCGCAGCACCGCCGCCGCCTTGGCCTGATCCTCGGTCAGTGCCTTGCCGGGCAAGGATGGATCAAGCCGCCGGAACGGCAGATCGCGGGGGCTTTCCTCCTCGCGCACCGCACCTTGGTCCACCAGGCCCTTCACGACCGAGGACGTCACCCCGGCCATCTCAGAAAGCTCCTTCAGCGTGAAGGCCAGATCGCCATATTCCTCTAGCACCGCCATGACCCTTTGCCGCGCATCGGTCATGCGCGACGGCATACCATCGCCGGCGCGGTAAATCTTGCGCATCGAGGGCGGATCGCCGAGGCCCGGCGCGCGGGTCGCCAACCGCAGCATGGCGGGCAGCGGCGTCAGCGTATAGGCAGCGGACCGCAGCAGAAACTCTCGCATCTCCTCCCGCATCGGCGGCGCGTCGAGCACCCGGATCACATGGCGCACCTTGTTGATGTCGTAGTCCCCGGCCCCCGGCCCCCAGACCACACCCATCACCTTGCGCGGCCCCAACGGCACCTCGACAAAGGCCCCTGCATGGCAACCGCCCTCGGGCGCGCGATAATCCAGCGCGCGGCCCAAAGGCTGGGTGGTCATCACCGACAACAACTCACCATGGTGGTAGAATTCAGCCATACCTGCCGCATGCTCCGTGTCGCTTGGGGGAATTGAGGCTTTAAGCATCGCAGATCATGCGGTAAAGCCAAGGCAACGAATTGACCCGATAGCGATCACATTCCAACCCGGAAGGAAAGCCCATGAAATTCTTCGTAGATACAGCCGAGATCGACGCCATCGCCGAACTCAACGACCTTGGCATGGTTGACGGCGTGACCACCAACCCCTCTCTGATCCTGAAATCGGGCCGCAACATCCTTGAAGTTACCAAAGAGATTTGTGACCTCGTCGATGGCCCCGTCTCCGCTGAAGTCGTGGCGCTGGAAGCCGACGCGATGATCGCCGAGGGCCGCAAACTGGCCGAGATCGCCGACAATATCACCATCAAACTGCCGCTGACATGGGACGGGCTGAAAGCCTGTAAGGTTCTGTCGGGCGAAGGTCACATGATCAACGTGACACTCTGCTTCTCGGCGAACCAAGCGCTGATCGCGGCCAAGGCGGGCGCGACCTTCATCTCGCCCTTCATCGGGCGTCTGGACGACATCAACCTCGATGGCATGGACCTGATCCAAGACATCCGCACCATCTATGACAACTACGGTTTTGAGACGCAGATCCTCGCCGCCTCCATCCGCAGCGTGAACCACATTCTGGACGCCGCGCGCATCGGTGCCGACGTGATGACCGCGCCGCCCGAGGTGATCAAGAAACTGGCCGCGCATCCGCTGACCGACAAGGGGCTGGAGCAGTTCATGGCCGATTGGAAAAAGACCGGTCAGAACATCCTCTGATCCGGCCTTAACGCGCGAACATCAAACCCCTTCCGCCCGTGGCGGAGGGGGTTTTTATTTGCCTTAGGCCGCGTTCCCTTCGACCGTTAGGTGATCGCCCGACCACAGGCCCGGGCGCACCTCGGCCTCTGCAGCACCCGCGCGGATGCGGCGGCACTGTCCCACGGGAATTGCGGGTGCTTGCAAAACCAAATCCATGCCCTGCGCCGCTGTCTGGGGCGGCAGGGCCGCATGCATCCCGTCCAAAGCCACCGAAACGTCGCAGGGCAGGTAAACGCTCGCCCCGCCCACGCCGGTATCCTGCTGCCACGGGGTCAGCGGCGCGCCCACTGCGCCGACACAGCAAACGGCGGTCTGCAATTCAATGGCCCGCGCCCGTGCGCAACTGAACACGCGGTTATAGCCGGTGATCATATCGGTCTTGGCGGGAATGATCACCAGATCGAGGTTCAACTCCCCCAGTTTGGACCAAAGCGCGGTATATTCCGCATCGAGACAGATCGCGATGACACAGCGCAAACCGTTCCACTCGAACAGGTTGATCCCCGTGCCCGCGATGGTCACGCCGCTGGCGCCATTCGCCTCAAGTGGGGTCAGGCTCAGCTTGTTCTGCACTTGCAGCCCGCCATCGGGGGTTAGAAACCACGCTTGATTGAGGTAACCTTCGGGCGCATCGACCGAAGGGAAGGCCACGGGAAAGGTGCCGGGCAGCAGGGCCACGCCGGTTTGCTCAACCATGCGCCGCATCGGGTCGAGCGCCAGCGTGGCGGTCTGCGCGAGCCAGCCAAGCTGCTCTTCCGCAGGCAGGTCGGCGGGGGCGAAACTCAGCCACTGCGCGCAGCAAAACTCAGGCATCACCAAAAGCTGCGCCTCACGCGTGGCGGCCTGTTGCAGGCGCGTCTCGACACTGGCGAGCCAGCTTTGCAGCGAGTCCGGCGCGACCTCAAGGTTGGCGGCCCAAAGATCGACAGAGACATGTTCCATGTAAGATTTCCTCTCCCGGCAAGGACCTGTCCCACCGCATCCGGGGATATGCGGCAGGCTTCGATCAGCTACGCGCGGCCCTACGGCTGAAATCCGCGCGTCGACCGGGGCCAACACGTCTGCGCCGCTTTTGTTCCGCCGGGCTTCGTTCTACATCCCGGCTTGACGCAAGGCGGCAACAAAGACCGCAGGCGGCAGGACCCGTGATCAATTGGGGGCAGATCTTGACGCCCCAGCATGCTATGACACCGCAAATCAAAAAGAGACGCCCATGAGCAGCAGCCCCAAAATCGACGACGCCCTGCGGGAGGCGATCATCTCAGCGCCCGACGTCATTCTTGACGACAGCGACGTGATGCAGGCGCTGATTGCGGCCAATGAAAAGGCCATGGGCGGCAATATCGTCGATCTGCGCGGCATCGCGATGGAGCGTCTGGAAACCCGTCTCGACCGGCTGGAGGACACCCACCGCAGCGTCATCGCGGCGGCCTATGAGAACCTCGCCGGGACCAACCAGATCCACCGTGCCATCCTGCGCATGCTCGACCCGGTGGAGTTCGAGACCTTCCTGCGCAACCTCGGCGGCGAAGTGGCCGATATCCTGCGCGTCGATGCGGTGCGGCTGGTGTTGGAATCCACCCAAAACGACAATGATCCGGCGGTGCAGCGTTTGGGCGATGTGCTCAGCGTGGCCGAGCCGGGGTTCATCGACGACTACCTCAGCCAAGGGCGCGGCGGCATGGTGCGGCAGGTGACCCTGCGCGCGCTGCAAGATGGCTCCGAAGCGCTCTATGGCAGCAAGGCGGGGTGGATTCGGTCCGAGGCTTGTCTCAAGCTTGATTTCGGCCCCGGACGGCTGCCCGGCCTGTTGGTCATGGGCGCCGAAGACCCGCATATGTTCGGCCCGCAACAGGGCACCGATCTGCTCACGTTCTTTACCGGCGTGCTGGAGCGCTCCATGCGCCGCTGGCTGTCTTGAGCGAGAAGGCAAATCCGCTGCTGATCAGCCCCGCCGCGCGGGACGCGCTTCAGACGTGGTTGGAACACCAAAGCGCGCTAAAGGATGCGGCCGAAAATACGATCATCGCCTACCGGGGCGATGTGACCGAATTCCTCACCTTCATGACGCTGCATAAGGGCGACACCCAAGGTCTGGGGGCGCTGGCGAAAATCACCATCAGCGATATGCGCGCATGGATGGCCAGCACCCGCAGCGGCGGGGCGGGATCACGGTCGGTCGCGCGCAAACTCTCGGCGGTGAAAGCCTTTTACCGCTGGCTGGCCGAGCGGGAGGGGTTCGAGCCTACTGCGGTCCTCCTCGCCCGGTCGCCCAAGTTCACCAAGAAACTGCCCCGCCCGCTGGCCGAAGACGCCGCCCGCGCGCTGATCGACTGTGTCGAGACCCAAGCCCGCGCCCCTTGGGTCGCGGCGCGGGACGTGGCGGTGCTGACCCTGCTCTGGGGCTGCGGGCTGCGGATTTCCGAGGCGCTGGCGCTGAAAGGCGGCGATGCGCCCCTGCCCGCCAGCCTGCGCATTCTTGGCAAAGGCGGGAAGGAACGTGTCGTGCCGGTCTTGCCCGCCGCCCGCGCCGCGATCGAAGACTACCTCGCCCTCTGCCCGCACCCGCGTGAGGCGCAGGCCCCGCTGTTTCGCGCCATTCGCGGCGGTGGCTTGGGCGCGCGCGCCGTGGCGCAGGTGATGGCCGATGCGCGGATGCAACTGGGCCTGCCCGCCAGCGCCACGCCCCACGCCATGCGCCACAGCTTTGCCACCCATCTGCTCGACGCGGGCGGCGATCTGCGCGCCATTCAGGAGCTTCTGGGCCATGCCTCCCTCTCCACCACGCAGGCCTATACCGCCGTCGATACCGCGCGGCTGATGGAGGTCTATAACAGCGCCCATCCCAAGGCGGGCCGCTGAGCCCCTTGCACCCCGCGCGTCAATCGCCATATTGGCCCCAAGCGAGGACGACCTCCCCCATTTGGGCAGCCACTCGGGACGACCCGACCAATACCGGGACCACCCCATGCGCAGCACTGCAGACCGCATCCGCCACGCCCTTAGTTTTGAGATCATCGCCCTGCTGATCGTCACCCCCGCCAGTGCTTGGCTCTTTGACAAGCCCATCGGCCATATCGGCGTCGTCGCTGTGGTCAGCGCCAGCATCGCGACGGGGTGGAACTATGTCTACAACCTCGGCTTCGACCACGCCCTGCGCCGGTTGCGCGGCACGGTCAAAAAGACGGTGCCGATCCGCGTGCTTCATGCCGTGAGTTTCGAGATCGGGCTGCTCTTCGTTCTTTTGCCCTTCATCGCGTGGTATCTAGAGATTTCTCTGCGCGAAGCCTTCTTGATCGACGTGTCCTTGGCGGTGTTTTACCTGATCTACGCCTTCGTCTTTAACTGGATCTACGACGTGCTCTTCCCCGTCTCGGAACCCGCAAACGCATCTTAATCTGCCCTGAGGCGGCGGACGAATTCCGCCGCCGCTTCCGCAGGATCACGCGCCCCATCGGCCACGGCATCGCTGAGCCGCGTCAGATCGTCCTTGGCCTGCGGGGTCTCAAGCTGCGCCAGAAGCCGCTGCTTCACATCCTGCTCGAACCAATAACGCGCCTGTGCGGCGCGGGTGCGGTCCCAGAACCCGTTTTCCCGGCGCCAGTCGGTCAGTTCCTGCAAGGCGGCCCAAGTCTCTTCCAGCCCGTTTTCCTCCAGCGCAGAGACGGCGGTGGCACGCGGAAAGCCCTCAGGGTCCTGCGGGCGCTTGCGCAGAAGGCGCAGGGCACCGGCATAGTCGGCCCGGGTGCGCGCGGCGGTGGATTTCAGATCGCCGTCGGCCTTGTTGATGACGATGAGGTCGGCAATCTCCATGATGCCGCGTTTGACGCCCTGCAACTCGTCCCCGCCAGCGGGGGCCAGAAGCAGCACGAAGGCATCCGACATCTCGGCCACCACGGTTTCCGACTGGCCGACGCCCACAGTCTCGATCAGCACCACGTCAAAGCCCGCCGCCTCGCAAAGCCGCACCGCCTCGCGCGAGCGGCGCGCGACGCCGCCCAGATGGGT
Organism: Sulfitobacter sp. 1A12779; assembly: GCF_043557315.1. NCBI lineage: Bacteria > Pseudomonadati > Pseudomonadota > Alphaproteobacteria > Rhodobacterales > Roseobacteraceae > Sulfitobacter > Sulfitobacter sp. 1A12779. Next base: position 61,194 of record NZ_JBIFFU010000002.1, on the reverse strand, counting down.
CTGGCTGGGCGAAGGCCGGATGAAGGCGTTCGGATCGCGGCTCAGCCGGTCCATCCGCGTCTTATCACCCAAGATCGACCCGCCCGAACGCGCCGAACTGGGGTCCACCGCCAGCACCGCCACGCGTTTGCCCTGCCCGGTCAGCATCATGCCGAAGCTTTCGATGAAGGTGGATTTGCCCACACCGGGCGTGCCCGAAAGCCCGATGCGCAGCGCCTGCCGGTCGGCGGGCAGCTTCGCCAGCAATTCCGCCGCCGCCGCGCGGTGATCGGCGCGGCCCGATTCCACCAAGGTGATCGCCCGCGCCAATGCGCGGCGCTCTCCTGCTATGATGCCTTCGGCCAATGTCTCGATATCCATGGCGCAACTTTTGCGGGGGTGGCGTGGAATTGTCCATCCCCACCCTTGGCGCGGCGCGCGCGATGCCCGATAACCGCGCCATGTCCAACGCTGATTTCGCCCTGCCCATCGACGCCGTTCTGCCGGATGTGATCGCCGCCCTGCGCGACAAGGGCCGCGTCGTGCTGCAAGCCCCGCCGGGCGCGGGCAAGACGACGGGGGTGCCGCTGGCGATGCTGGAGGCCGGACTGACCCCGGGCCGCATCCTGATGCTGGAGCCGCGCCGCCTCGCCGCCCGCGCCGCCGCCGCGCGGATGGCAGAAAGCCTTGGCGAGGAGACCGGGCAGACCGTCGGTTTTCGCGTGCGCGGTGCCTCGGCGGTGTCGAAATCCACGCGCATCGAAGTCGTCACCGAGGGCATCCTGACCCGCATGTTGCAGGACAACCCCGACCTGCCGGGCGTCGGCGCGGTGATCTTCGACGAATTTCACGAACGCTCCCTCAACGCCGATCTGGGCCTCGCGCTGGCGCTCGAAGTTGCAGGCGCGCTGCGCGACGACCTGATGCTGGTGGCCATGTCCGCCACGCTCGACGCCGCCCCGGTGGCCGCGCTGATGGAGGCGCCGATCGTAACCTCAGAGGGGCGCAGTTTCGAGGTTGAACCGCGCTGGCTCGACAAGCCGATGGGCAAGCAAAGGTTAGAGAACGCCGTGGCCGACCTCACGCTGAAGGCGCTGTCGGAGGCGCCCGGCTCCGCGCTGGTCTTTCTGCCCGGCGAGGGAGAGATTCGCCGGGTCGAGGCGCTTTTGCGCCCTGCCCTGTCCGCAGATTGCACCCTCGCCCCGCTCTTCGGCGCGCTCGACTTCAAGGCGCAGCAGGCCGCCATCGCGCCCGCGCCCTCGGGCCGCAAGGTGGTGCTCGCGACTTCCATCGCCGAGACCTCCCTCACCATCGAGGGCATCCGCATCGTCGTTGACGCGGGCCGCGCGCGGCGCGCGCTCTTCGATCCCGCCTCAGGCATGTCCCGGCTGGTGACCGAGCGGGTGACCCGCGCCGAGGCGACGCAGCGCGCGGGCCGGGCCGGGCGGCTTGATACCGGGGTGGCCTACAAGCTCTGGACCCGGGGCGAGGAAGGCGCACTGGCGGCCTTCCCCCCGGCCGAGATCGAGGCCGGCGACCTCACCGGTTTCGCGTTGGAACTGGCGCTATGGGGTGCGCAGGCAAGTGATCTGAGCTTCGTCACCCCGCCCCACGCAGGCCGTCTGGCCGAGGCGCAATCGGTGCTCCAGATGCTGGGCGCGCTGGACGCTGCGGGGCGCATCACCGAACATGGCCGCGCCTTGGCGAAACTCCCCCTTCACCCTCGACTGGCGCATATGGTGGCGCGCGGCGGCCCTCGCGCACCGATGCTCGCAGCCCTTCTTGCCGAACGGGACCCGATGCGCGGCGCGCCCGTCGATCTTGCGCTGCGGATGGACGCGCTGGCCGGAAAACGCACTGCCACGCCGCCCCATGCTCCGACGCTGGCCCGCATCAAGGCCGAGGCGAAACGTCTGGCACGCGGTGCGAAGGGCGACGGGCCGGACTCCTTAGGCGTGCTGGCGGCCCTCGCCTACCCCGACCGTGTCGGCCTGCGCCGCAAGGGCGAGGCACCGCGCTATGTACTCTCGGGCGGCAAAGGCGCCGTGCTGCCAGAGGCCGACCCGATGGCGGGCGCGCGGCTCCTGGTGGCCACCGATCTCGACGGCGACCCGCGTGAGGCGCGTATCCGGCAGGCGGCGCTGATCTCGGACGCCGAGTTGCGCGCTACCTTCGCCGATCAAATCCGCTGGCAAGATGTCTGCCTATGGTCGCGCCGCGAGGGGCGTGTGCTGACCCGCAAGCAAGAGGTCTTTGGTGCGCTGGTTCTGGAGGACCGCACATGGCCCGATGCGCCCGCCGATGCAGTGGCGGTCGCGATGCTGGACGGTGTGCGGCAATTGGGGCTGAACCCCGGCAAGACGGCGGCGCTGTTTCTGGCCCGCGCCCGGCTGATGCCCGCGCCCTTCCCCGATTTCAGCGAAGCGCATCTGATGGAGACGCTGGAAGACTGGCTGCTGCCGCATCTGGCGGGCGTGCGCAGCAGCGCCGATTGGAAAGGGTTCGATATCACCCCGGCGCTCAAAGCCCGGCTCAGCTGGGAGCAGCAACAAGAGTTGGACAGCTCGGCCCCTGCCCATTTTGAAACCCCGCTCGGGCGGCGCGTGGCCATCGACTACAGCGGAGAGACCCCCGGCATCGCGCTACGTTTGCAAGAGATGTTCGGCGTGACGCGGCACCCGACGGTGGGCGGCCAGCCGTTGCAAGTCACCCTGCTGTCGCCTGCGCAGCGCACGGTGCAGGTCACGATGGATATCCCCGGCTTTTGGGCAAGCTCCTATGCCGATGTGCGAAAGGACATGCGCGGGCGGTATCCGCGTCACCCCTGGCCCGAAGACCCCACGGTGGCGGACCCGACCCTGCGCGCCAAACCGCGCGGCACCTGACAAGACAACGCGCGCCGAAAGCGGCGCGCGATCCGTTGGGGTGAGACCTATCTGTTAAGCCGCGACGAACTTCAACGAGACCCCGTTGAGGCAATGCCGCTTGCCCGTAGGCTCTGGCCCGTCATCAAAGATATGGCCCAGATGGCTGCCGCAGCGGTCGCAATGCACCTCGGTCCGGCGCATGAAGAAACTGTTGTCGGCCATGGTCTCAACCGCATTGTCGAGCGGCTGATAAAAGCTCGGCCAGCCGGTGCCGCTTTTGAACTTGGTCGCCGCATCGTAAAGCGGCTGATCACAGCCCTTGCAGATGAAGGTGCCGGGGCGTTTCTCGTCGTTCAGCGGGCTGGTAAAGGCGCGCTCCGTATCGCCTTCGCGCATGACCGCATATTCCAAGTCGCTCAGCATCGCGCGCCACTCGGCCTCGCTGCGGGTAATCTCGAAGTCGCCCTCGACATAGGCCGCCGATGCGCCGCGCGCGCCCAACCCGATGGCGGTGGCGCCCAGAAAGGTCGATGTCAGAAAATGACGTCTGTTCATGGTGTTACTCCTCGCGTTCGGGTGGGATAGCGCCGGGCCAGCATGGGGGTACTGGCCCGGCAACAGGGGTATGGATTGCCTCTTATTTGGGCACCAGCACGCTGTTTACAACATGGATCACCCCGTTGGACTGGTTCACATCTGCGATAGTCACGCGCGAGGCATTGCCGCTTTCGTCGATGATATAGACGTTGCTGCCCTTCACCTGCGCCGACAGCGCATCGCCGGAGACGGCGTTGAAGTGGTAGAACCCATCGCTGGAGGCGCGTGCCTTGGCGGCGATGTCGGCGGCGGACCATTTACCGGCCACCACATGGGCGGTCAGCACTTTGGTCAGCATGTCCTTGTTCTCGGGCTTGAGCAGGGTCTCGACAGTGCCCGCAGGCAGCGCGTCAAAGGCGGAGTTGACCGGGGCGAAAACGGTGAACGGCCCTTCGGAGGCCAGCGTGTCGACCAGACCGGCAGCCTTGACGGCGGCGACCAGCGTGGTGTGATCGGCGGAGTTCACGGCGTTCTCGACGATGTTCTTATTCTCGAACATGGGCGCGCCGCCCACTTCGGGATTGGCGGCGATGGCACCGGTGGCCAGCAGAGCGGCAGTGGCGGTGGCGGCGGCGAATGTCTTGAGCGTCTTCATTGGGTTTCCTCCCTTGAATGCCTCCCGTTGTGGGCGGCGATACTGGACCCACGGGGCAGAGGTGAGAGGAGTTTCAGAATGGTTCAGAAAATTCGCAACAAAATCATAACGCGTTGTAAGAGAAATGAAAAATGAAACGCCCCGCTTAATCAAAGCAGGGCGTTTCGGGGGTTTAGAGTTCCGCCACAGCACCAGCGGCCATGACCTCCCCGGTGGGGACACCGCCGGGTGCGCCGCCGGGCGGCTCATCGGTGATGGCCAGCGTGATCTGCGCCGCCTCGGGCGCCAGATCGGCGGGCAAGGCCACGCGGTTGACCTCCCCCTCAGGCAGCACGCCTAAAGAAATCGGCGCACGATCCGGCAGGATTGCCCAAAGCTCCAGCACGCGGCCCGCGGGCGCGTCGCCCGAGACACGGCGCAGCGCGATATCGCCGCGCGACATATCCATGACGGCCAGCAATTCCAGCGCGCTGTCCTCGGCCGCCATGCGGGTGGCATAGACCTCTGCCGGGGGCTGCATCGGCGGCTCGCGCAGCATCGGCAGGGCAAGTAAGGCCACAGTGGCCAAAGCCGCCACCGAAATCCCCTGCCACAGCCAAAGCCGCTGCAACAGCGGCACCTGCCGCACGGGGAAGAGCCGCGCCATCAGCGCGCGGCGCAGCTTCGCAGGCGGGGCGACGGGGGCGATATCGTCGGTCATCGCCACGAAACGCTCCTGCCAATCGGCCACGCGGCGGGCGAAATCACGGTCTTGCATCAGCCGGGCGCGTGCGGCGGCACGGTCTTCGCCTTCCAACAGGCCCAAGGCCATTTCGGCGGCCAGCAGATCGTCGTCTTCGGGCGGGGTGATGGCGGTGTCGCTCATATGCTCATACACTCCCGCAGGGCCATCAAACCACGGCGCAGCCATGTGCGCATGGTGTTGAGCGGCACGTTGAAACGCTGCGCAAGCTCGGCATAGCTGTCGCCATCAAGGTACGCCCCGCGCACCGCTGCACCGCGATCCGCTTCAAGATCATCCAGACAATTGGTCAGCCGCTTGGCCTCTGACGCGGCCACGGCGGATTGCTCAGGGTTCGGCCCCGGCGCGGCCAGTTCCAGCCCCGGCGTGTCGATGTCCTGATGGCCCTTGCGGGTGGCGCGCAAACGGTCGATCGCGGTGTTACGCGCAATGGTGATCAGCCACGTCATCGGCGACAGGCCATTGGCCTGATAGCGGTCGGAATTATTCCAGATTTTGACGAAACTGTCCTGCATGGCATCCTCTGCTGCGGCGCGTGTATCCAACACACGCAGGCAGACCCCGAATAGTTTCGCCGACACCCGATCATAAAGCGCCTCAAAGGCGGCACGGTCCCCCAATGCGACCTTTGCAATCAGACGTTCAATCTCTTCACGGTCGCTGTCCAAGGGCCACTCCTTCGGGCGGTCATCTGTGTTGCGGCATCGCGCGCATGGTGCGACAGCCGCAGTAAATGTCAACCCTGCCTTATCCATGGGCACAGGCGCAACCCATCGCCGTAAAACGAAAATTCGCGCCGCGCTTCACAAAGATTGCAGGCTTTGAATGCTTCGGCTACCCACGATTCAGAGGGGAATGCGCAAAGGGAGACTGTGCATGCAAAACGCGCTTGAGACGTCCTATGACGTGGTGATCGTGGGCGGGGCCATCTATGGCTCGGCTTTGGCTTGGTGGCTGACCAACACGCCGGGGTTCGACGGCGAGGTGCTGGTGGTCGAGCGTGATCCGACCTATGAATTCGCCTCGACCAGCCATACGAATTCCTGCATCCGCCAGCAGTTCAGCGCCCCCGTGAACATCCAGATTTCGCAGTTCGGGGCCGAGTTCATCAAAAACTTCCGTCACTTCATGCATGACGATCCCGAGGTTCCGGAACTGGCGCTGCAGAGCTTTGGCTACCTCTATCTTGCCGACACGCCCGAGTTTGCCCAGACCCTGCGCGAGGCGCAGGGCATCCAGACCTCCATGGGCGCCCATACCCAGCATATGACCAAGGATGAGATCGCCGCGCGCTATCCTTTCTACATGCTCGACGATGTGATCGCTGCCAATCACAACACGGTGGATGAGGGCTATTTCGACGGCGGCACGATGTTCGACTGGTTCAAACGCATGGCCAAGCGCCGCGGCGTGACCTTTGTGCATGACGAGGTGACGGGCATGGTGCTGAACCCTGCGGGCAGCGCCGTGGATGCGGTGACGCTGAAGTCCGGCGCGACGGTCTCCTGCGGGACGGTGGTAAATGCCTCCGGCCCCCGCGCGGCGGCGACGGCGCAGATGGCCGGGATCACCCTGCCCGTGGTGCCGCGCAAACGCTACACCTTCATCTTCGACGCCGCCGAGCCGCTTGAGATGGACCTGCCGCTGACCATTGACCCCAGCGGCGTGCATATGCGCCAAGAAGGCAAATATTACATGGCCGGTTGCCCGCCAGAGGATGACTATGACGCGGCCTATGACGATTTCACCTTCGACCATTCGATCTGGGAAGAGAAGGTCTGGCCCACCATCGCCACCCGCGTTCCGGCCTTTGAGCGGGTCAAGGTGATCAATGAATGGGTCGGCCATTACGCCTATAACACCGTCGACCAGAACGCGATTTTGGGGTGGCACGACAAGGTCGCGAACTTCGTCTTTGTGAACGGCTTTTCCGGCCACGGCTTGCAACAGGCCCCCGCCATCGGGCGCGGCACGGCAGAGTTGATCACCCATGGCGGCTACCGCACGCTCGACCTGACGCCGCTGGACTACGCGCGGATCGTGCGTTCCGAGAAATTCGTCGAAAGGGCCGTGATATGAAATTGCGCGAGAACAGCTTCCTCACGGCCATCCGCGCCGGGCAAAAGCAGCTTGGCCTCTGGGTCTCCCTCTCCAACGGCTATGCGGCCGAGGTGGTGGCCCATGCGGGCTATGACTGGGTGATGCTGGATATGGAACATGCGCCCAGCGACATGGCCTCGGTCTTGGGGCAGTTGCAGGCGTTCTCGGGCAGTGAGACCACGGCGATGGTGCGGCCCGACTGGAACGATGCGGTCAAGGTCAAACGGCTGATGGACCTCGGCGCGCCGGGGCTGCTGTTTCCCATGGTGGAGACACCTGATGAGGCCCGCGCCGCCGTGGCCGCCTGCCGCTACCCACCGCGCGGCATTCGGGGCGTGGCTGGGCTGAACCGCGCCAACCAATTTGGCCGGGTTAAGGATTACAACGCCGAGGTCGAGAACCAGACCGCCATCCTGATCCAGCTTGAAACCCGCGCCGCCGTTGAAAACGCCGCCGCCTTTGCCGAGGTTGAGGGGATCGACGGTATCTTCTTTGGCCCCGCCGATATCGCCGCCGACATGGGCCATCTGGGCCAGACCCTGCACCCCGAGGTCTGGGAGGTCATCCGCCCCGCCGCCAAACTCTTGATGGACAAGGGCATTCCCGTCGGCACGTTGGTCACCGATCCCGATTTCGCCGCCCAACTGCTGAACGAAGGCTTCACCTTTGTCGCCTGCGGCACGGATGTGGGTCTTTTGGCCCAAGGGGCCGATGCCCTGCGTGCGAAGGTGCGCGACAAGATTTCTGAGACGTGAAAGGAAGATGTTATGAAATTTAAGAAACTGGTCCTGACGGGCGCCGCCGGGCGCCTCGGCTCCTACCTGCGCGAGCCGCTGGCCGCGATGTGTGAAGAACTGGTCAGCTCCGACATCGCCGAGGACATTGGCAAGCTTTACGACGGTGAGCGTTATCAGAAGGCCGATCTGGCGAGCTACGACGAGGTCGCGGCCCTGATGGAGGGCGCTGACATGGTGGTGCATTTCGGCGCCATCGTGGATGAAAAACCCTTCATGGAACTGCTCGGCCCGAACTTCGTCGGCTCCTACAACGTCTGGGAATCGGCCTATCAGGCCGGGGTGCGCCGGGTGGTCTATGCCTCATCGATCCATGCGGTGGGGATGCACAAGAAGGCCGATTTCATCGGCATCGACGCGGCCCACAAGCCCGATACTTTCTACGGCCTCGCCAAATGCTTCACCGAAGACCTCGGCTCCATGTATTGGGATAAGCGCCAACTCGAATCCGTGCATCTGCGCATCCTAAGCGCGGCACAGGTCAACAACTCCCGCGCGCTCGGCTCGTGGCTCAGCTATGACGATCTGATCCAACTGGTGACCCGCGCGGTGGACACGCCCTCGGTCGGATTCTCGGTGATCTACGGTGTGTCTAACAACGACCGCGCCCCGGTGGACAACTCGAAAGCCTCCTTCCTCGGCTACCGCCCGAAGGACAACGCCGAGCAATTCGCCGAAAAAGTGCTGGCCGAGGAAGGCCCGGTCGACATCACCGACCCCGGCCAGATGTGCCACGGCGGCCCCTTCGCCAAGGTCGATCTGGGCGAAAGCGGCATCGCGCAGATGACCATCGTCGACGACAAGAAAGAGACCTAAGCGGCCAAACGAAAGGGACCGTCATGAAACTGCAAGACCTCGATATCATCGTGACGGCCCCGCCCGCCCCCGGCTGGGGCGGGCGCTATTGGATATTGGTCAAACTGACCACCGACACCGGCGTAACCGGCTGGGGCGAATGCTATGCTGCCAGCGTCGGGCCCGACGCCATGCGCGCGGTGATCGAAGATGTCTTTGCCCGCCATATGCAGGGCGAAAACCCCGAGAATATCGAGCTAATGTTCCGCCGTGCCTATTCCGCGGGCTTTACCCAACGGCCAGACCTGACCGTCATGGGCGCGTTTTCGGGGCTAGAGATCGCCTGTTGGGACATCTTGGGCAAGGACCGCGGCCGCCCGGTGCATGCGCTGATCGGCGGGCGCACCAATGACCGGGTGCGCGGCTATACCTACCTCTACCCGCTGCCGCATCACAGCATGGCAGATTTCTGCACCTCGCCCGAGATGGCGGCGGAATCGGCGGCGGATTGCGTGGCGCGCGGCTATACGGCGGTGAAATTCGACCCCGCCGGCCCCTATACGCTGCGCGGCGGGCATATGCCTGCGATGTCGGACATCAGCACCTCCGCGGCGTTCTGCAAGGCCATCCGAGAGGCGGTGGGCGACCGTGCCGATCTGCTGTTTGGCACCCATGGGCAGTTCACCACCGCGGGCGCAATCCGGCTGGGCCAAGCGATCGAACCCTATAGCCCGCTGTGGTACGAAGAGCCGATCCCGCCAGACGCGCCTGAGCAGATGGCCAAGGTCGCGCGCGGCGTGCGCGTCCCTGTGGCCACGGGCGAGCGGCTGACCACCAAGGCCGAATTCGCGCCTTTGTTGCGGGCGGGCGCGGCGGAGATCCTGCAACCGGCCCTTGGCCGTGTGGGCGGCATCGCGGAGGCCAAGAAGATCGCCACCATGGCCGAGGTCTATAACGCGCAAGTGGCGCCGCATCTCTATGCCGGACCGGTGGAATGGGCCGCGAATGTGCAGCTTGCCACCGCCATCCCGAACATCCTGATGTGCGAATGTATCGAGACGCCGTTCCATGACCAATTGATCAAAGGGTCGATCCGGGTGGAGGACGGCTTCATCACCGCCCCCACGGCGCCCGGTCTGGGGATCGAAGTCGATGAGGAACTCGCGCGCGCGCATCCTTATACCGGCGATGGCCTGCATCTGGAGATGCGCGAAGAGCCTTGCGATTATGTGAATGGGAATAATTTCCAAGGCGGCGCACCGACGGATAGCCACTAGGCGCCGGGCCATCGCCTGCCCGCCCCCCGGGTAGGCGATTTGGCGGGGCTTGGCACAACTTCGCGAAGGCGCGCCGAGGTTGCACCATAAAGTGGCATAAGGCACCCGCGGATCGCCGACCCGCGGGCAGGCGCTGGCCCTCAGCTACCCCAGCAAGTCCCGCGCCGCCGCCACGATCCCCTCGCGTGAGGGCAGTGTCGCCGCATAAGCAGGCCCCGTGGCGATAAAACTGTCCTCCGCCGTCAGCCGAGCAAACTTTGCCACACCGCGCTCAGCCATCAGCGCCATCAGCGCCTCGGCCTGCCCGCCCGTGCGACGACACTCGTCCACGATCAGCACCGGACGATCCCCGATGGCCTCGATCAACGCATCCTCCGGCAAAGGCGCCAGCCAGCGCAGGTCGATCACCCGCGCATCAACACCTGCCTCGGCGAGATCCCGCGCCGCCTGCTGGCTCAGGTAATGCCCGTTGCCATAGCTCACGATCGCCAGATCACCGCCCGCACCCGTGACGCCGACCTCGTCCAGCCCGATCCGCCGATCCGGGGCCGGGTAGGTCCGCATCCAGCCGCCGTCCCCGGCCTCCATCAGGTCGCGCATCGGGTAAAGCGCGATGGGCTCGACAAAGACCACAACGCGCTGCTCCTCGCGCGCCAAACGGTGCGCCTCGCGCAGCATCATCGCCGCGTCGTCCCCTGCCGAGGGGCAGGCGATGATAATGCCGGGAATGTCGCGCAGCACGGCCAGCGAATTGTCGTTGTGAAAATGCCCGCCGAACCCTTTCTGATAGCCCAGCCCCGCGATGCGCAGCACCATCGGGTTGCTCCACTGCCCGTCTGAGAAGAAGGGCAAAGTCGCCGCCTCGCCGCGCAGCTGGTCCTCGGCATTGTGCAGATAGGCGAGGAACTGGATCTCCGGCATCGGCAAAAAGCCATTATGCGCCATGCCGATGGCGAGGCCGAGGATGCTCTGCTCGTCCAGCAGCGTGTCGATCACCCGTCCGGGGCCAAAACGGTTCTGCAGCTTCTGGGTGACGCCATAGACACCGCCCTTTCGGCCCACGTCCTCGCCCATCAGCATGGTCTCGGGATGGGAGAGCATCAGGTCGTGCAGCGCCCAGTTGATCAGCCGCGACATCGGCTGGGGGTTATCCATCTGCCCCATGTCGCTGCCAAAGGTCTCAGCCCGCGCCTCGGCGCTCGGCCCGTTGCTGGGGGTACAGCCGCGCTTGGGCGGCAGGAGGCTCGCCATGACGTCCGACGCCGTCTTCAGCCGGGGGCGTTTCACCACCTCGTCAGCCGCCTTCGCGACCGCGGCTTGCGTATCGCGGTAGATCGCCAGCGCCTCCTCTGCAGACGCCCCGGCCTCCACCAGCAGCCGCGCGGAATGCAGCAGCGGGTCGTTGGCCTCATCTGCCTCCACCTCGGCGCGGGGCAGATAGGAGGTCGCTACATCCGCCCCGGCATGGCCATAGAGCCGCACGGTGCGCAGGTGCAGGAAGGCGGGCTTGCGGTGAACACGCACGTAATCCGCCGCCTCCTTCGCCGCCGCATAGGCCGCGTGAAGATCAAGCCCGTCGCCCTCGAAATACTTCAACCCCGGTCGGGCAGACATCGACGCCTTGATCCAGCCCGTCGGCGTCTTGGTCGAAATGCCGATGCCGTTGTCCTCGCAAACAAAGAGCAGCGGCAGCGGCACGCCCTGCACGGCGGTCCAGCAGGCGGCATTGATCGCCCCCTGCGCGGTGGAGTGATTGGCCGAGGCGTCGCCGAAGCTGCACATGGCAATGCCATCGCGCGGCAGGATCGCGTGCTCGGGCCGGTGCCGCCGCGCCATGCCGATGGAATGCGCCGCCCCCACCGCCTTGGGCAGATGGCTGGCAATGGTCGAGGTCTGCGGCGGAATCATCAGAGGGCGCGAGCCCAGCACCTTGTGCCGCCCGCCGCTGGTCGGGTCCTCCGCCGAACAGGCAAAGCTGAGCAGCATGTCGCGCATCATGTCCTGCCCGCCGGTCTGATCGGCCCGGGCGATCTGGAAGGCCGCATCGCGGTAATGCAGGAAGGCGATGTCATCGACGCGCAGCGCCGCCGCCACCGCCGCCATCCCCTCGTGGCCGGAGGAACCGATAGTGTAGAACCCCTGCCCCTCTTTCTGCATGACGCGGCTTTGCAGGTCGAGCGCCCGGCTCAGCACCTGCGCGCGGTAGAGCTGCTCCAACTGGTCGCGCTCCAGCGCCTTTTCGGAATGGGTGGAATCGGGAAAATCCCCCGCCGCAACGCGACGGAGGAAGTTCTCATGAACGATGGCAACGCGGTCCATGGGGCCTCTTGGAAATAGAAATTCATCGCTCTCGGCGAAAGCATGTCGGCCAGAAAGAAAGGCGCCGCCCCTCTTTCTGGCCATAAGTATTTTCGGTGGCCGGGGGGGAGTGCCCCCCCCCGAAGCCAGTGTTTAGAAGAACGCCTGCAGGCCAGTCTGGGCGCGGCCCAGGATCAGCGCGTGCACATCATGGGTGCCCTCGTAGGTGTTCACCGTCTCAAGGTTCATCATGTGGCGGATCACCTGGAACTCGCCCGAGATGCCGTTGCCGCCGTGCATGTCGCGCGACATGCGGGCGACGTCGAGCGCCTTGCCGCAGTTGTTGCGTTTGACGATTGAGATCATCTCAGGCGCGGCGTTGGCGGCATCCATCAGACGGCCCACCTGCAGCGAGCCCTGAAGGCCGAGCGAAATCTCGGTCATCATATCCGCCAGCTTCTTCTGGAACAGCTGCGTTTGCGCCAGCGGCTTGTTGAACTGCTTGCGATCCAGCCCGTATTGCAGCGCGGCGTGCCAGCAGAACTCGGCGGCACCCATCGCGCCCCAAGAAATGCCGTAGCGGGCGCGGTTGAGGCAGCCGAACGGGCCTTTCAGACCCTGCACATTCGGCAGCAGCGCATCTTCGCCGACCTCGACACCGTCCATGACGATCTCGCCGGTGATCGAGGCGCGCAAGGAAAGCTTGTTGCCGACCTTGGGCGCGCTCAGACCCTTCATGCCCTTTTCCAGCACGAAGCCGCGGATTTTGCCGTCATGGGCTTCGGACTTGGCCCAAACCACAAAGACATCGGCGATGGGGGAGTTCGAGATCCACATCTTGGAGCCGGTCAGCTTGTAGCCATTCTCGGTCTTCACGGCGCGGGTTTTCATGCCCGCGGGGTCGGAACCCGCATCGGGCTCGGTCAGGCCAAAGCAGCCGATCCATTCGCCCGAGCAGAGCTTGGGCAGGTATTTCTGGCGCTGCTCCTCGGAGCCATAGGCATAGATCGGGTACATGACGAGGCTCGCCTGCACCGACATCATCGAGCGGTAGCCGCTGTCCACGCGCTCGACCTCACGCGCAACGAGACCGTAGGAGACGTAGCTGCCGCCCAGACCGCCGTATTCCTCGGGGATGGTGACGCCAAGAAGGCCCATCTCGCCCATCTCGCGGAAGATCTCCGGGTCGGTCTTTTCCTCGGCAAAGGCTTCGATCACGCGCGGCTGCAGCTTTTCCTGCGCATAGGCGCGGGCGCTGTCGCGGATCATGCGCTCGTCTTCGGTCAATTGGCTGTCGAGGCGGAAGGGATCCTGCCAATCGAAGGTTCCAAGATCGGGTTTGTCCTTGGCGCGCAGCTTGGGGGCGTCAGCGGTCATGATGCATCCTTTCGGGTGATGTGATTTGCGGCAGTATTGCAAATCGGCGGCGCGAACTCTATCGCTGCTTTGTCCTGAGTTCATGAGAAAAAGTCATATGATCGCGCCGCGCCGCTTCCTGCCTTCGATCTCGGCCCTGCTGTCTTTCGAGGCGGTCGTGCGGCTCGGCACCGCCACGGCGGCGGCGCAGGAATTGAACCTCACGCAGAGCGCGGTCAGCCGTCAGATCAAGACGCTGGAGGAACAGCTGGGCGTAACGCTGATGATCCGTCAGGGCCGCCGTTTGACGCCAACGCAGGCGGGATTGGATTATGTAACGCAGGTGCGCGACATCCTGAACCGGTTGGCGCAGGCCTCGGTCTCGACTCGGACAAACCCCACGGGCGGCACGCTTAATCTGGCGATCCTGCCTGCCTTCGGGATGCATTGGCTGGCCCCGCGCCTGCGCGATTTCGCGCGGGACCACCCGGAGGTGACGGTGAACCTATCGACCCGGCTGCGTCCCTTTGCCTTTGCGGGCAGCCGATTCGACGCCGCCATTCATTTTGGTCATGAAGATTGGCCCGGCGTGCGCTACCTCCCGCTTTTGCCGGAAACGGTGGTGGCGGTCTGCGCGCCCGATCTGCTGCCCGCACCCTTGGAGGATGCACGCGACGTGCGCCATCTGCCGCTGCTTCATCTGGAGACCCGCCCACGCGGATGGGCGCGCTGGCTGTCCTCGCTCGGGGTGACGGATGAGCCGCCGGGCGGCATGATGTTCGACCAATTCTCGACCATGGCGCAGGCGGCGATTCACGGGCTGGGGGTGGCGCTGCTGCCGACCTTCTTCGCCCGCCCCTACCTGCGCGACGGGCAATTGGTGCTGGCGGCGTCGCCCACCACGCAAAGCATCGGCAACTACTACCTCGTCTGGCCTGACGACCGGGATGAGACGGCGGCGCTTGCGTCATTCCGCGGCTGGCTGGCCCAACAGGCGGAGCCTGCGACGGCGGGGTGAGCCGCGCAAAGCTGGCCCAAGTTATGCCGCATTTACCTTGTATGAAACCGGCTAACCCGCCCGCATCGGGCGTTCCAAAGGAGCAGATGATGCTAAGTTCATACCGCAAAAGCACCGGCGCTCTGGCCCTTGCCCTGAGCCTCTGCGCCGCTGGCGCCATGGCCGAAAGCCGCAACGTGCTGATCGTCGACGGCGCCTATTTCCCATCGCTGTCCCATGTGCAGCCGGGCGATCAGGTGGTCTTTACCAATAACGCCACCGGCAGCCATACGATCACTGGCGAGGATGAGGCTTGGACCAGCGGCCCGATCCCCGTGAACGGCAGCTACACGCTCGACATCACCGCACAGACCCCGACCAGCTTCAGCGGGCAGACTTTGGAAGAGCCTGCTTTCGAAGGGGCGATCAGCTTCGACTGAGCCCGCACCGGTTTCAGCCCTTCAAAGCCCCGCTTGTGACAGCGGGGCTTTGTCGTTTCAGCGCTTGGCCTTATTGGGCAAAAACGCGGTCCATATCGGCGAACCCCTTGACCTCAATCGGATTGCCCGACGGGTCGCGGAAGAACATGGTCGCTTGCTCGCCCGGCTCTCCTTCGAAACGCAGCGAGGGTTCGATTACGAAGTCGACCTCTGCGCCCTTCAGCCGCTCTGCCAGCGCCTTCCAATCCTCCATCCGCAGGACGACGCCCAGATGCGGCATCGGCACCATATGCTCACCGACCTTGCCGGTGGCCTCTGTCTTGAAAGGCTCACCCAGATGCATGGAGATCTGGTGTCCGAAGAAGGAATAATCGACCCAAGTCTCGGTCGACCGGCCTTCGGTGCAGCCCAGCACATCGCCGTAGAAGGCGCGGGTCTCATCAAGGTCGCGGACGTTATAGGCAAGGTGGAAGGGGGTGAGCATAGCGGTCTCCTGTTTGGTTACCGCATGTGTATCCCTTGGCGGGAGAGGTGCAAGGGGCCGGCTTGCGGGGGGACGCGCAGCCTAGGCATCCGCCCGGAATCAAGAGCCCTGCCCGGCTATTCACAAACAAAAAGGGCGCGCCCCGCTGGACGCGCCCTCTCGCCAAGGCCCGAGACCCTTACTTCATCTTGATGCGGCCATCGGTGTAGGGCTTGTAGCTGCCGTTCTTCGCCAGATACTCCGCCGTCACATCCGCCAGATCGGGGCCGAAGTCATAGGCATTCTCGGCGTCCTTGAACATCGCGTAGCCGTCGCCGCCATTGCGGACATAGTTGTTGGACACGGCGCCATAGGTCTTTTCGGGATCAATCGGTTCGCCGCCAACCATCACATCGCTGATGCGGCTGCCGGGCTCGGCCTTGGGATCAAAGGTATAAGACATGCCCGCCACCTGCGGGAAACGGCCCGCGCCGTCTTCCAACTGGCTCACCCCATTCTCCAAGGCTTCGATCAGGGTCGCACCGCTGATCTGGAAGGTCGAGAGCGTGTTCTGGAACGGCAGCACGGTCAGCACTTCGCCCATGGTCACCTCGCCCGCGTCGATGGAGGCGCGCAGACCGCCCGCGTTGGAGATCGCCACGTCGATGCCCTGATCCTTCACCCGGTCCAGCATCGCGTCGGAGACAAGGTTGCCCATGGCGCATTCCTGCGCGCGGCAGATGTCACGGCTGCCTTCGATGGTTTCCGATGTCTCGGCCACGACCTTCTGGCGCAACTCCTCCAGCGGGGCGGCGCGTTCGGCCACCAGATCGACCGTCGCCTGATCCTCTTCGACCGAGGCGTCGAGCAGGATCGGATCGCCGGAGATCGACGTGACCTCCCCCGCATCGTCAAAGGTGACGTTCAGCTCGCCCAGATATTTGCTGTAGGCATAGGCCTGCACGATCGGCACGTCGTTGACCATGGTCGGGTAAGCGCCCTCGGCCCGTTCCTCGCTGTTGCTCAGAAGCGTGTGGGAATGGCCGCCGACGATCAGGTCAACCCCGGTCAACTCCTCGGCCAGCCGCTTGTCGCCCGCCAGCCCGATGTGAGTGAGCAGGATGATCTTGTTAACCCCATCCTCGGTCAGCGCGTCGATCTCGGCCTGTGCCGCATCCGCTGCGGGAGAGAAGATCACCTCCGCCCCGGGCGAGGAGGTCTCGGGCGTGTCCTCGGCAAGGACGGAAACGATGCCGATCCGCTCTCCACCAACCTCAAGCACGGTGGACTTGCCGATCTCGCCCTCCAGCCCCTCGACACCGGTCACGTCGATGTTGGCCGAGAGCACGGGGAAATCGACCTTGGCCACGAAATCGGCCAGCCCCTCGGGGCCGTCGTCAAACTCGTGGTTGCCCACGGCCATCACGTCATAGTCGAGCTTCGACATGAACTCGGCTGCCATGTCGCCCTTGTAGCGCGTGTAGAAAAGCGAGCCTTGGAACCAGTCGCCCGCATCCAGCAGCAGGTGGTTCTCTCCGGCGCGTTCACGGGCGGCTTCGATGGCGGTGACCATCCGCGCGACACCGCCAAAGCATTTGCCCTCGGCATTCTCCTCGGCGCTGCAGGGGCCGTCATATTTGCTGATCGGCTCGAACCGGTCATGGAAATCATTGGTATGCAGAATGGTCAGATTATACTCTGCCGCCGCCATGCCGCTGGTCAAAGCCAGCGCAGCGGTCGCGGTCAGGAATCGTTTCATGATAGTTCCCCTGTTGCTTGTTATGCCGGTATCGTGGCGCGGGGTTTGGCCCGTGTCAAAGGTCATATGACCTGCCCTATGGTCACCCGCGGGTCTTGACCCCGCCCCGCCCGGCGGGCATCAGAAGCCATGCTGATTTTCAAGATATTCCGCGCAGACGAATGGGCTGCGCTGCGCAAGAATGGGGTCTCGGACGGGGCGCCGATCGATGTCACCGATGGCTATGTGCATTTCTCCACCGCCGAACAGGCGGCGGAAACCGCTGCCAAACATTTCAAGGGGGAGGACGGTCTCTTCCTGCTCGCGCTTGAGGCCGACGCTCTGGGCGATGCGCTGAAATGGGAGCCCTCGCGCGGCGGCGCGCTTTTTCCCCATCTCTACCGCCCGCTCAAGATCGAAGACGTAGTCTGGGCGCAGCCCCTGCCGCTGGTGGGTGGCGTGCATGAATTCCCCGCAGGATTGGGCGAGGCCAGCAAATGACGCCGCTCTTGGAAAAGCTGGGCCTGCGGGCGCTGCACCGGGTCGATCCCGAAGCGGCCCATGGTCTGGCGATCCGCGCGCTGCGGGCGGGGCTTGCGCCCGCGCCGGGGCCGCAGACTTCGGCGCGGCTGCACACCACGCTTGCCGGGCTGGACCTGCCGAACCCTGTTGGGCTGGCGGCGGGGTTTGACAAGAACGCCACTGCAATCGCCCCCCTCTCCCGCGCCGGGTTTGGCTTTGTCGAAGTGGGGGCCGCCACGCCCCTGCCCCAGCCCGGCAATCCGCGCCCGCGCCTGTTTCGCCTGACCGAGGATCGCGCCGCGATCAACCGTTTCGGCTTTAACAACGAGGGGATGGAGGCGATCTGCGCCCGGCTTTCGCGCCGGGGTGCGGGGGTGCCGGTGGGGCTGAACCTTGGTGCGAACAAGACCAGCCAAGACCGCGCCGCCGACTTTGCCCGCGTGATGACCGCCGCGCGCAATCACGTCGATTTCGCGACGGTCAATGTCTCGTCCCCCAATACCGAGAAGCTGCGCGATCTTCAGGGCAAGGCGGCGCTCTCGGCCCTGCTCGAAGGGGTGATGGACGTGCGCGGCGCCACGCCGGTTTTCCTGAAAATCGCCCCCGATCTTAGCGAAGCCGAGATTGAGGATGTGGCCGAGGTTGCCCAAAATTCGGGCGTTGCTGCCATCATCGCGACCAATACCACGCTTGACCGGACTGGCCTTGCCAGCGCCCATGCAGGCGAGGCGGGTGGTCTGTCCGGTGCGCCGCTGTTCGACCGCTCGACCCGCGTCTTGGCGCGGCTGGCGGGGCTGACGGATATTCCGCTGATCGGCGTCGGCGGGGTGTCGGACGCGCAGACCGCCTATGCCAAGATCTGCGCCGGGGCCTCTGCCCTGCAACTTTACACCGCGCTGGTCTTCGGCGGTCTCGGACTGGTGCGAGAGATCACCACCGGGTTGGACGCGCTCTTGGCCCGCGACGGTTTCGCCAACGTGGCCGAGGCCGTGGGCAGCAAACGCGAGGATTGGCTATGATCACCCTATGGCACAACCCGCGCTGCTCGAAATCGCGGCAGACGCTGGCCCTGATCGAAGCAGCCGGGGGGAAAGTCACCCTCCGCCGCTACCTCGAAGACGCGCCGACACGGGATGAGGTCA
This sequence comes from Sulfitobacter sp. 1A12779, assembly GCF_043557315.1. Classification (NCBI taxonomy): domain Bacteria; kingdom Pseudomonadati; phylum Pseudomonadota; class Alphaproteobacteria; order Rhodobacterales; family Roseobacteraceae; genus Sulfitobacter; species Sulfitobacter sp. 1A12779. The sequence continues at coordinate 42,492 of NZ_JBIFFU010000002.1, read as the reverse complement.
TCGCCGCCCGCGACACCCTTGGCCTGCCTGCGATCAAGATGATGCGGACGGGCGAGAAGCTGTTCAAAGAGTTGGGCCTGACCAAGGACAGCCCCGAAGAGGCCCTGATCGACGCCATGGCCTCCCATCCGATCCTGATCGAACGCCCCATCGCCTTTGACAATGGCCGCGCCGTGATCGGCCGGCCGCCCGAAGCGGTGCAGGCGCTGCTCTAACCCGCCGCGCGCTCCAACGCCGGATAGCGCAGCGCCAAGGTGATGCCGCGCACCACGAAGGACGCCAGAAGCGATATCCAAAGCCCGTGATTGCCCAGGCTTGGCACCAATGCCAGCGCGGTCACGGCATAGATCAGAAATGACACCAGCATCATGTTGCACATGTCGCGCGACCGCGTGGCGCCGATGAAGATGCCGTCGAACATATAGGCCGCACAACCCAGCAGCGGCGCCGCGACCAAATAGGGCAGATAGACCCGAGCGAGATCTTGCACCTGCGGGGCCTTGGCCATCAGATCAATGATCGCGCCACCGCTGACGGCAAAGACCACCGATAACAGCAAGCTGACCAACAGCGCCCAAGCGGAGGTCAGCACCGCCCCGCGCCGCAGCACATCGCGCTGCCCCGCGCCGTAGGCCCGGCCAATGATCGCCTCGGCGGCGAAGGCGAAACCGTCCAGCCCGTAGGAGGTGATCATCAGGAACTGCAACAGCACCTGATTGGCCGCCAAGGTCACATCGCCCAAGCCCGACCCCATGAAGAGGAAGGAGACAAAGATCGCCTGCAACAAAAGCGAGCGGATCAGGATATCGGTGTTCACCTGCATCATGCGCGTCCAGCGCGGCCCGTCAAAGACCTGCGCCCAATCGCGCCACGCCACCCCTGCGAAAGCCGCGCGGCAGAACCACAGGCCCAAGGCCGCGCCGCTCCACTCCGCAAGGAAGGTGGCGATGGCGACGCCTTCGACACCCCAACCGAGGCCCAGCACAAACCACAGGTCCAGCAGGATATTCAGCCCGTTCATCCAGACCTGTAACACCAGCACGGCGCGGCTGCGTTCCTGCGCGATGAGCCAGCCGGTGATTGCATAGATCGAGATGGCAGCGGGGGCAGACCAGATGCGGATCGCCATATATTGCCGCGCCAGCCCCTCAACCTCGGGCGATCCGGGGGCGATCTGGAACGAGGCCCAGAAAAGCGGCCATTGCAGCGCCATCAAGGCCAGCCCCGCCCCCGCGCCGATCAAAAGCCCGCGCGTCAGCAATGCGGCGACCTCGCCCTCTTCGCCATTGCCCGCCGCCTGCGCGGTGAGGCCCACGGTGCCCATCCGCAGAAAGCCAAAAATCCAGTAAAGCGCCGAGAGGACGATCGCCCCCAGCCCCACCGCGCCAATCGGGGCAGCGGCGCCCATCTGCCCCACCACGCCGGTATCGACCGCGCCGAGGATCGGCACGGTGGCGTTGGAGATGACAATGGGAACCGCGATCTTGAGCACGCGGCGGTGGGTCACCACATCACGCGCCACCAGCGTGCCACGCTCAACCGCGCGCACCTCTGCCTCGGTCAGCGGCTCCGTCTCTGATTGCGGCTCAGCCACGCCGTTGCGGCATCAGGAAATGGCCTGTGGCCTGCGCGAAAATACGGCTGCGGTTGTCCTGCCATGCCTCGACATGGACACTGGCATAGCGCCGCCCCGACCGGTTGATCCGCGCCCGCGCATAGGCATCGCGCGGCAGGCCCGACCGCAGGTAATCCACGGTGAAATCGATCGTCTTGGGCAGCCGCGGCAAGTGGTCGGCATCCAGATTGTCCAGATCGAGCGCGCCGCTTTCCATATCCTCCCAGATCAGCCCCCAGCTGAGGGTGATGATCGCGGTCGCCTCAAGAAAGGCCGCCGTGGCCCCGCCGTGCAGGGCAGGCAGGATCGGGTTGCCGATCAGTTGCTCGGAAAAGGGCATGATGCCGGTTAGCTCATCGCCACGGCGCTCGAACTCGATGCCCAGAAAGCGGATGTAGGGCACGCCTTCGACCATGGCGCGCAGCACCCCGTCGCGGCGTTGCTTGATGACCTGAACCGGCTCCGGCTTGCGACGTGTGGTCATGTGTGCCCCTCCACGGTGAAAGTGCCGGTTGCCGTGGCGACAAGGTTGTCGGCGTCCTCATCCGTTGTCGTGGCCCGCACGAAGGCCACCGAACGGGTGACGTGATAGCAGGTCGCGCGGGTGATGATCGTCTGTCCCGGTGTGGCGGCGCGCAGATATTCGATCCTGAGATCCATCGTGGCGGTGGCCGCGGGGTTGCTGGGGTGGCTCATCACCGCAGCGCCGCAGCAGGTGTCCATCAGGGCCGAGACCGCGCCGCCGCTGATCACACCGGTCTTTGGGTCGCCGATCAGCTTGTCGTCATAGGGCATGGTAATCACAGCCGAACCATCGCCCAACTCCTGCAACTCCATCCCCAGTGCCATGGAATGGGGCAGCGCCTGAATGAACTGTCGCGCCAGCTTTAATTTGTCGGACATGCAACCCAACCCTCTGCCTCTGGTTTTGTCCTTTATCAGGGCGAGATAGCCAAAGGGCAAGACCGCCTGTTGCGCATCCCCGCGCGTGACCATAGTTTGCCGGAAGGGAGAAGATGCTTTGAACGATGAACGCCTGACATTCAAAGAGATGTGCGCGGCATTTGACGTGACGCCACGCACGTTGCGCTATTACGAGTATATCGAATTGCTGCAACCGCACCGTGAGGGGCGCTCGCGTTTCTATGGCCCGCGCGAACGGGCGCGGATGAAGCTGATCCTGCGCGGCCGCAAGTTTGGCTTCGCGCTGGAGGACATCCGCCAGTGGCTGCTAATCTACGAAAAAGAGGGGACCGAGGCGCAGATGCGCACTTGGGTCACCATGGCCGATGGTCAATTGGAAGAACTGGCCGAACAGCGCCGCCAGTTGGACGAAGCCATGGCGGAATTGCAAAAACTGCGCGACGACACCGCCGCGGCCATCGCCTCGGACAAGAGCTGAGCGGCTGGCTGAGCGGCGGGCTCAGCGGCTGTTGCGCTGCGCCAACTGCCCGATGAGCATCTGCAAATCCGCCGTGATGCGGATGAGATCGGACACCACATCCGCGCTCGCGTCTCCGGCCAGATCGAATGCGCCGTTTTCGATGGTCTCGGACGCGCCTTTCAGCTCTGCAAGCACGCGCGCGCGCGTTTCTGCCACGGAACCGTTTTCAGCCCCGCTACCTGTCTGCTCTTGTTTTTCTGACATGCCTCGTGCCTCTTTAGGTCGAGCGCCCGCACCTACAGCCCCCACGACGTGGGGTCATGTCACGCAGTCACGCGACAGCGACGCGAGGTCAACCTTGCCCTAGGGCGCGCCCTCTTTCGGGCGGCGCAGCAGCCCCGCCCCCAACCCGCGAATGGCGGCGGTGGTGCGGTCATTCACCTCAAGCTTGGAGAAAATCCGCCGCACGATCGTATCGACCGTATGAGGCGAAATCCCAAGTATTTCGGCGATGACGCCATTGCTCTTGCCGGTTGCGATCCACTCCAACACCTCAATCTCGCGCGGGGACAGGCCGAAATCCCGCGGCGATTGGCTTTCGGCCAAGACGCAATAGCGCAGATGCGCGATCTGGGCGGCGCTGAGAAGTTTGTACAACGTCTCCGGCGACAGACGCGCCTGTTTGGCGGCAAACCCCAGTCCTACCACGGCGGAATCCCTGCCCGGGCCATGCACCCTAAGGGAAATGCCGTCATTCGGGTAGCGCCGCATCAATCCTTTCATATAGAGGCCTTCCGCAGAGGTAAGCCGCGCCGTGCGGGCCACATCCGACCAGTAAATCGGCATCACCTGTTGCCGGGCCAGCGCCTCCACCGGGCTTTCGCGCAGCTTCTCCACATCCAAAAACTGCGAATGCCACTGCGCCCCTACCGCGCCCTTCCCGTCGAACTGATAAAGGATCGCAGGCGCGCCGGGGCTGTCCCCGTGATAGCTGACCAGATCAATTCCACGACCTTGATAATAGGCAAGGCCGCAAGCCAGAAGGCGCGCCGCGGAGGTGGCGTTCTGCGCACAGTGAACCAATCCGTCCAACGTCTCCGGCCCGCTTTGATCGAGGTTTGCCATCTCCCACCCGTTCTAATGCCCAGCGCCGTGGCGGCGGCGCACGCCCATCATCCTTTCAAACCTAAAGGAAATTACCCTGCGCATAAAGTGACGCAACGTATCACTTACGTCAACGTCAACTCCCATTGTATCAGGAATGCCAGCCCCCAACTGAAGTCATGAAACGACGATTGGAGAGTGATGAGATGACCGCCGACACGCTGACCATTCGCCAGATGTGCGACGCTTTCGAAGTGACCCCCCGCACCCTGCGGTTCTACGAAGCGAAAGAGCTGCTCTTCCCATTGCGCGAGGGCCAGAAACGCCTGTTCACCAAAAGCGACCGCGCCCGGCTCAAGCTGATCCTGCGCGGCAAGCGCTTTGGCTTCAGCCTCGAAGAAATCCGCCAACTGCTCGACCTTTATCATATGGGCGACCAGCAACAGACGCAGATCGCCGCGGCCTATGAGATCGCCCGTGCCCGTCTGGCCGACCTCGAGTCGCGCCGCGAAGAGCTGAACGAGGCCATCGAAGACCTCAAGGATCAGTTGAAATGGGGGGAAAAGATGATCGCCTCCATGAACCAACCCCGCCGCGCCGCCGAATAACCCCGGCGACGCCGCCCCTCACATCCATAAAAAGACGACCCGGAGAGCAAAGATGCCCAGTTACACAGCCCCCACCAAAGACCTGCAATTCGTTCTGCACGACGTGCTGAAGGTGACCGAAAGCAAGACCCCCGGCTATGATGAGCTGGAGCCCGATTTCACCTCCGCCATCCTTGAAGAGGCAGGCAAGCTCACCTCCGAAGTGCTCGCCCCGCTGAACGTCGTGGGCGACAAGGAAGGCTGCCGTCTGGAAAACGGCGTCGTCTACACGCCCAAAGGGTTCAAGGAAGCCTTTGAAAAGGTGAAAGAAGGCGGCTGGCCCGGCCTCGACATGCCCGAAGCCTACGGCGGGCAGAACATGCCTTACGTCCTCGGCACCGCTGTGGGTGAGATGTTCTCGGCGGCGAACCAAGCCTTCACCATGTACCAAGGTCTGACGCATGGTGCGGCCTCGGCGATCCTTGCCCATGGCACCGACGCGCAGAAAGACACCTACCTGCCCAAGATGGTCTCCTGCGAGTGGACCGGCACCATGAACCTGACCGAGCCGCATTGCGGCACCGATCTGGGCCTGATGCGCACCAAGGCCGCGCCGCAGGACGATGGCAGCTACAAGATCTCTGGCCAGAAAATCTTCATCTCCTCGGGTGAGCATGACATGGCCGACAACATCATCCACCTCGTGCTGGCCAAGATCGAAGGCGGACCTGAGGGCATCAAGGGCGTGTCGCTCTTCATCGTGCCCAAGTTCATGGTCACCGAAGATGGGTCTTTGGGGGAGCGTAACGGCGTCTCCGTCGGCTCCATCGAAGAGAAAATGGGCATCCACGGCAACTCGACCTGCGTGATGAACTACGACGGCGCCACCGGCTATCTGCTGGGGACCGAACACAAGGGCATGCGCGCCATGTTCACCATGATGAACGAAGCCCGCGTCGGCGTCGGCATGCAGGGTCTGGCTCAGGCCGAGGTGGCCTATCAAAACGCGCTGGAATACGCCAAGGACCGCCTGCAGGGCCGTGCCGTCACCGGTGCCGTCGCCCCCGAAAAACCCGCCGATCCGCTGATCGTGCACCCCGACATCCGCCGTTCGCTGATGGACCAGAAAAGCTTCGTCGAAGCCGCCCGTGCCTTCATCCTCTGGGGGGCCACGATGATCGACGCGGCGCACCGCGCCGAGGATAAGGACGCTGATGGCCTGGTGTCGCTGCTCACCCCGGTCATCAAGGGCTTCCTGACCGACCAAGGCTACGACATGACCGTGAAGGCGCAGCAGGTCTACGGCGGCCACGGCTATATCGAGGAATGGGGCATGTCCCAATTCACCCGTGACGCCCGCATCGCCCAGATCTACGAAGGGGCTAACGGCGTGCAGGCGCTTGACCTCGTGGGCCGCAAACTGGCGCAGGACGGCGGCAAGCACGTCATGGCCTTCTTCGACCTCGTGAAGGGCTTCATCAAGGACAATGCGGGCCAAGACGCCGAATTCGACGCGGCCTTCCTTGAACCCCTGAAGGCGGCCAGCAAGGATCTACAATCGGCGGGCATGTACTTCATGCAGAACGGCATGAAGAACCCCAACCACGCGCTCGCCGGGTCCAATGACTTCATGCATATGTTCGGTCATGTCTGCCTCGGCCTGATGTGGGCCAAGATGGGTCTGGCGGCGAAAGAAGCATTGAAGAACGGCAGCGGCGACGCCACCTTCTACGAGACCAAACTGGCCACCGGCCGCTACTATATGGCGCGCCAACTGCCCGCCACGGCCTTGCACCTGACCCGCATCCAATCGGGCGCGGATACGGTCATGGCGCTGGAGGCCGCAAACTTCTAAAACGGGGGGTGGGGGCAAGCCCCCCACCCTGCCCAACACCCGGAGAGACCATGCCCAAACGCTTCCGCCTGACCCGCCGCTTCCCCGTCGCCATGACCGAGGAAGGCTACCGCAGGCTGAAGAAGTTCAGCACCGACGCAGGTCTTGATGAGGGGGAAGCGCTGTCGTTCCTGTTCGAGAATTTCAACTCGGTCATGAACGAGGAAAACCTGATCGCGCGGCTGCGCCTGTTCAACGCCGAACTGGACGCCCGCAAACGCTGAACCCTTGGGGAGGGGGCCAGAAGATGCAGACCAAAACATCCAGCTGGATGACCGAAGAACACCAGATGATCGCCGACATGACGGCGCAGTTCATCAACACCGAATGGGCGCCGCATTTCGAAAAATGGCGCAAACAGGGCCAGATGGACCGCGACATATGGGCACAGGCCGGAGAGCTCGGCCTGCTCTGCCCCTCGGTGCCCGAGGAATACGGCGGCGCTGGTGGCGATTTCGGCCATGAGGCGGCGATCCTGATCGAAGGCTCCCGCGCCAACCTCGCCTCCTGGGGCCACGGCATTCACTCCGGCATCGTGGCGCATTACATCCTCGCCTATGGCACAGAGGACCAGAAAAAACGCTTGCTGCCCAAGATGGTCTCGGGTGAGCTGGTCGGCGCGCTGGCGATGACTGAACCCTCGACCGGCTCGGACGTGCAGCGCATCAAGACCAAGGCGATCCGCGAGGGCAACGCCTACAAACTCTCGGGGCAAAAGACCTTCATCACCAACGGCCAGCACGCCAACCTGATCATCGTGGCGGCCAAGACCGACCCCAAGGAAGGTTCCAAGGGCGTCAGCCTCGTCGTCGTGGAGACCGACAAGGCCGAAGGCTTCCAGCGCGGCCGCAACCTCGACAAGATTGGCCTGCACGCCGCCGACACTTCCGAGCTCTTCTTCGACAACGTAGAGATCCCGCCCGAAAACATCCTCGGTCAAGACGAGGGCCAGGGCTTCTACCAGATGATGCAGCAACTGCCGCAGGAACGCCTGATCATCGGCTGCGGCGCGGTGGGCGCCATGGAAGGCGCCGTGGCGCGCACGATACAATACTGCAAGGAACGCGAAGCCTTCGGCGGCCCGCTGACCCAGTTCCAGAACACGCGGTTCCAACTCGCCGAGGTCAAAACCAAGACCGCGGTGGCCCGCGCCTTCCTCGACGAATGTATCGCGGAACACCTGCGCGGCGAACTCAGCGTCGACAAGGCGGCAATGCAGAAATACTGGCTCACCGATACCCAAGGCGAGGTGCTGGATGTCTGCTTGCAGATGCACGGCGGCTACGGCTTCATGCAGGAATATGCCGTCGGCGAAATGTGGGCCGACGCGCGGGTGCAGCGCATTTACGGCGGCACGAACGAGATCATGAAGGAACTGATCGCGCGCAACCTCTAGCCGTGCGCGGGTTGAAACACCGGCGCAGAGGTATTTGAAAAAGGATGAAGATAAGGCGCCCCCTGCCCCCTTCATCCTTTCACAAATACCTTCCGACATTTCAGCGGGCGCCGACAGAAGAGGAGGAATGACAGGTGACCATACAGCTTTATTGCTTTGGCGAATCGGGCAACGCCTACAAGGCGGCGCTTGCGCTCGAATTGTCGGGGCTCGACTGGGAGCCGGTGAAGGTGGACTTCTTCGGTGGCCAAACGCGCCAGCCCGACTACCGCGCGCAGATCAACAACATGGGCGAGGCGCCGGTGATGATCGACGGCGATCTGCGGCTTACCCAATCGGGCGTGATTCAGGATTACGTCGCGGAAAAGACGGGCAAATTCGGCGGCCGCGACGCGACGGAACGGCGCGAAATCCTGCGGTGGGTGCTATGGGATAACCACAAGCTTAGCTCCGTTGCCGGGATGACCCGTTTTCTGATGAACTTCCTACCCGAAGACAAACGTCCCGCCGAGGTCATCGCCTTTAATCAAGGCCGGCTCAAGGCCGCGTATAGCGTGCTGAACGACCATCTCGACGGCCGCGACTGGATCGTGGGCGACGACATCACCAACGCGGACCTCAGCTGCTGCGGGTATCTTTATTACCCCGAGCCCTTCGGCTTTGATCGCAGCGACTGGCCGCATATCGACGCGTGGCTTACGCGTCTGAGCGAAACACCGGGCTGGAAAGCCCCCTATGATTTGATGCCCGGCAGCCCTGCTGACCGCGCCTGACCCGGAGGATATGACATGACCCAAGACGTTTACATCTACGACGCCCTGCGCACCCCGCGCGGCAAGGGCCGCAAGGACGGCGCCCTGCACGAGGTGACTTCGCTGCGGCTTTCCGCGCAGACCCTGAATGCCGTGAAGGAGCGCAACAACCTCGAAGGCCATGCCGTCGAGGACGTGATCTGGGGCAACGTCACCCAAGTGATGGAACAGGGCGGCTGCCTGGCCCGCTCAGCGGTGCTGGCCTCGGACCTCGATGAGCGCATCCCGGGTCTGGCCATCAACCGTTTCTGCGCCTCGGGCATGGAAGCGGTGAACCTCGCCGCGAACCAAGTCAAAGGCGGCGCGGGCAACGGCTATATCGCCGGCGGTGTCGAGATGATGGGCCGCGTGGCCATGGGCAGCGACGGGGCGGCCATCGCCGTGGACCCGACGCTTGCGATGGAGAAATACTTCGTGCCGCAGGGCATCTCGGCGGATATCATCGCCACCGAGTTCGGCTTCTCGCGGGACGAGGCCGACCAACTGGCCATGCAGTCCCAGCAGCGTGCCGCGCGGGCCTGGGAAGAGGGCCGCTTCGACAAGTCCGTCATCACCGTGCGCGACCAGAACGGCCTCGCCATCCTTGACCGCGACGAATACATGCGCCCGCAGACCGACATGCAGTCGCTTGGCGGCCTGAACCCCGCCTTCCAGCAGATGGGCGAGGTCATGCCCGGCTTCGACAAGGTCGCGCTGATGAAATACCCGCATTTGGAGCGGATCAACCACATCCACCACGCGGGCAACTCGTCTGGCATCGTCGACGGTGCTGCCGCCGTTCTGATCGGCAACAAGGAGTTCGGCGAGCAGCACGGGCTGAAGCCCCGCGCCCGCATCCGCGCCACCGCCAAGATCGGCACCGATCCCACCATCATGCTGACCGGCCCGGTGCCGGTGACCGAGAAGATCCTCAAGGACAACGGCATGACCATCGGCGACATCGATCTGTTCGAGGTCAATGAGGCCTTCGCCGCCGTGGTGCTGCGCTTCATGCAGGCCTTCGACGTGGACGACAGCAAAGTGAACGTGAACGGCGGCGGCATCGCCATGGGCCACCCCCTGGGCGCCACCGGCGCCATGATCATCGGCATCCTGCTCGATGAGATGGAGCGCGCCGACAAGGAAGTGGGGCTGGCCACGCTCTGCATCGCCTCCGGCATGGGTGCCGCCACCATCATCGAGCGCGTGTGAGCCGCGAAGGGAGCAAGAGAATGACCGATTTCACAATGAACAAGGATGCCGAGGGCATCGCCACCATCACTTGGGACGTGCCGGGCAAGAGCATGAACGTCATGTCCTTCGACGGCCTGCGCGATCTGGAAAAGCATATCGACGACGCGCTCTCCGATGACGCCGTCAAAGGCATCGTCATCACCTCCGGCAAGGAAGGCTCCTTTGCCGGGGGCATGGACCTGAACCTGCTGGCGAAGATGAAGGAAGACGCGGGCGACGATCCGGCCAAGGGTCTCTTCGAGGGCACGATGCAGATGCACGCCCTGCTGCGCAAGATCGAGCGCGCGGGCATGGACCCCAAGACCAACAAGGGCGGCAAGCCCGTGGCCTGCGTGATCCCCGGCACCGCCGCGGGCATCGGGCTGGAACTGCCGCTGGCCACGCATCGCACCTTTGCCGCCGACAACCCCAAGGCGCGGATCGGCCTGCCGGAGATCCTCGTGGGGATTTTCCCGGGTGCTGGCGGCACCACGCGGATGGTACGCAAGCTCGGCGCCATGGCGGCTTCGCCCTTCCTTCTGGAAGGCAAGATGGTCGCCCCCGCCGCCGCGCAGAAAGCCGGGATCATCGACGAGGTCAGCGAAGACCCGATGGCCGCGGCGCGCGACTGGGTGCTGAACGCCAAGGACGCCGATCTGGTCAAGCCGTGGGATGCCAAGGGCTACAAGATGCCCGGCGGCGCGCCCTACCACCCGGCGGGTTTCATGACTTTCGTCGGCGCCAACGCCATGGTCAACGGCAAGACCCAAGGCGTCTATCCGGCGGCCAAGGCGCTCTTGTCGGCGGTCTATGAAGGTGCGCTTGTGCCTTTCGACACGGCGTTGAAGGTCGAAGCGCGCTGGTTCACCAACGTGCTGATGAATCCGTCGTCGGGCAACATGATCCGCTCGCTCTTCCTCAACAAGGAAGCGTTGGAGAAAGGCGCGGTGCGGCCCGAAGGTGTGCCGGACCAGCGCGTGAAAAAACTGGGCGTTCTGGGCGCTGGCATGATGGGCGCGGGCATCACGTTGGTGTCGGTTCAGGCCGGCATCGAGGTGGTGCTGATCGACCAGACGCAGGAAGCCGCCGACCGCGGCAAGGCCTATACCGAGGGCTATTTCGACAAGGGCATCGCCCGCAAGAAAGCCACGCCCGAGAAAAAGGCCAAGGCGCTTGACCTGATCACCGCCACCACCGATCTCGATGCGCTGAAGGGCTGCGATCTGATCATCGAGGCGGTCTTCGAGGACCCGAAGGTTAAGGCCGAGATGACCCAGAAGGTCGAAGCCGTGATCCCCGAGGATTGCATCTTTGCCTCCAACACCTCGACCCTGCCGATCACCGATCTGGCCAAAGCGTCGAGCCGCGCGGAGCAGTTCATCGGCATTCACTTCTTCTCGCCGGTCGAGAAGATGCTGCTGGTGGAGATCATCAAGGGCCAAGAGACCGGTGACCGGGCCGTGGCCAAAGCGCTCGACTACGTGCGCCAGATCCGCAAGACCCCGATCGTGGTCAACGACGCGCGCTTCTTCTACGCCAACCGCTGCATCATTCCCTACATCAACGAGGGTGTGCGCATGGTGCAGGAGGGTGTCGAACCCGCGCTCATCGAGAACGCCGCGAAGCTGGTCGGCATGCCCTTGGGCCCGCTGCAGCTGATGGACGAGACCTCAATCGATCTTGGCGCGAAGATCGCCCGGGCGACCAAGGCGGCGATGGGCGATGAATATCCGAACGACGACATCGACCCGCTGGTGTTCTGGATGGAGGAAGAGGGCCGTCTGGGCCGCAAGGCCAACGCCGGTTTCTACAGCTACGATGCCAAGGGCAAGCGTGAGGGGCTGTGGCAGGGCATGGGGGACAAGTACCCCGTCGCCGAGGAGCAGCCCGAGTTGATCGAGGTGCAGCACCGCTTGCTGTTCTCGCAGACGTTGGAAGCCGTGCGCGCGCTGGAGGAGGGTGTCTTGATGGACATCCGCGAGGGCGACGTCGGCGCGATCCTCGGCTGGGGCTTTGCGCCGTGGTCGGGTGGCCCGCTGAGCTGGCTCGACATGATCGGCGCGCCCTATGCGGCGGAGCGTTGTGATCAGTTGACTGAGAAGTTCGGTGAGCGCTTTGCCTGTCCGGACCTGCTGCGCGAGATGGCGCAGAAGAACCAGAGCTTTTATGGACGGTTCAACCCGGACGCCAAGGCGGCGTAAGGGGGAGAGGGGCGCTTCGGCGCCCCTTTTTATTGGTAGGAGGGTCATCGCCTGTGATGCCACCCGGCCCGGAAACAAGCCGCAGGCGCCGGGCCATCGCCTGCCCGTCCCCCGGGTAGGCGATTTAGTGAGGCTGGGCGTGACCTCGCGATGGCGCGTCACGGTTGAACGATAAAGTGGCAGCGACCCCGGTCGGGTCGCCGACCCACGGGCAGGCGCTGGCCCTAGTGCTCTTGGTAAACGTAGCCAAACCGCGCGATATCCTCGGCGCAGATATCCGACACCAAATCGCGCAACTCGGGCGTATAGGCCGCCTCCCCCTCCGAGGCATTCACCCGCGGCAATTCCAACTCAAACCCAAGATGCTCAAACAACGGCGCCGCATCTTCGGCAAAATGCTCCAACCGAATATAGAGATCACAGCGCTCCCGCCCCGCCGCATCCTGCATATACCGCCGCGCAGGCAATGCGCGCAGACTGGCTTGCGTCTGCGGATGCCGCAGGAACCCGGCGAAATCCGTGCCCTTTGCCAGAGCCACCGCCGGATGCTCGAACCCCTGCGCCCGCAGCCAGCGATAATAGCTCGCCACCCGGTCCCATGGGTTGCGCACCAGCGTGAAACAAAACAGCCCCGAGAGTTCCTCCGCTGTCACCAACCCGTCGATGTCCGCCAGCGTCGAATGCTTCCACAGCCGCCCCGCCGCCTGCACCACCTGCACCCGCCGCCGCCGCTTCCGCGCTTTCGGCGTGTCGCCCAGCATCACGTCGTCTTTCATCGCGCGATCCTCAAGCGCCAGCGCCATTGAGGTGCCCCCGGTCTTGGGGATATGCACAAAGACGTAACGCCGACCGCGACTGATGATCACTCTACCGCCTCCGGCGCGCGCAGGGTCGAAGGCTCATCGCTGCGCAGGGCGATCACCGCCCCGGCCAGTGCGATCAACGCCATGCCCGCGAATGCCAAAGGCGGCACCTCTTGATCCCAAAGGATATAGGCCCAGAAACTGGCGAAGATCAGCAGCGAATATTCGAAAATCGCCACATGCCCGGCCTCTCCCAATTGGTAGCCGCGCACCAAAAAGCCGATGCCCACCAGCGAGCCGACCGCCTGCACCGCGATCCAGAACCACATCGCGCCGTCGAGCGGCCCCCATGTGCGGCTGACGAAACCTTCGGCCCCCGCCACCTCCGCACCCGGCAGGACCAAGACACCGATGCCGCCCATGACAGCCAACATGCCGAAGAAGCCCGCGGTCATCACCATCGTGCTCTCCCCCTCGCACCACGCCCGCGTCGCCACGGCACCGATGGCATAGAGCGCCCCGGCCAACAGCGGGAGGAAGGCCACGGGGTCAAGATCGCTCGGGTCCGGACGGATCACCATCAAGGCCCCGGCAAAGCCCACGGCCACGGCTCCCCACCGCCACGGGCCGACGCGTTTGCCCTGAAACAGGGCCGAGATCATCAGCACGAAAAGCGGCGAGGTGAACAGCCCGGCCACCACCACCCCGATGGGCAGAAAGGCCAGACAGCCGAAGTAGATCAACATCGCGCCCGCCTGAAACAGGCTGCGCCCGGCCACGGCCCAGAACCGCCGCGGACGCAGAATGCCGAAGCCCAAGGCCGCAAGCACCATCAGAATCGCCACCGCCATAAGCCCGCGCAGGAAGTGAAACTGCCAGAGCGACCCGCGCTCGGTGATGAAGGGGACGAAATTGTCCGTCAGCCCCAAGGCCGCCATACCGCTCACCGCGCAAAGCGCCGCCAGCCCCGATTTTACCGCTGTGTCCTGCATCTGCCCTCCTTTTCCCTCCTGCCCTCTTTTCAAAGTCACGTCCGGGCAGCAATACTCAACCCCAAATCGCAACCAATGCCTTGGGAGGGGTCGCATGGGGTGGATGACGGATGAAAGCGGGCTTGAGAAATGTGCGGCGAATTTCGTGCCGCTCACGCCCCTGTCGCATTTGGCCCGCGCCGCAGAGGTTTTCCCGAACCAGACGGCGGTGATCCACGGCGCACATCGCGTCACCTATGCCCAGTACCATGACCGCTGCACCCGCCTCGCCGCGCTACTGGCCGAAATCGGCGTGACCCCCGGCGATGTGGTCGCCACCCTCATCCCCAACCTGCCCGCGCAGGCCGAGGCGCATTTCGGCGTGCCCGCCTGCGGGGCCGTGCTCAATACAATCAACATTCGCCTCGATCCCGACACGGTGGCCTATATCCTCGACCACGGCGGCGCCAAGGTGCTCTTGGTCGATACCGAATTCCTGCCGCTGGCCGAAGACGCCTGCGCGCGGATGGAGGGCACCTGCCCCGCCATCATCGAAGTGCCGGACGCATCTGCCGGTTTCCCCGCCAGCGGACGGCACCCGCAATACGAAGAGTTGCTGGCGGAGGCCAATCCGAACTTCCACTGGATCATGCCGCAGGACGAATGGGAGAGCCTTGCGCTCAACTACACCTCTGGCACCACCGGGCGGCCCAAGGGCGTGGTCTATCACCACCGCGGCGCCTACCTGATGACCATGGGCACGGTGATCTCATGGCAGATGGTGCTGCGCCCGGTCTTCATGCAGATCGTGCCGCTGTTTCACTGCAACGGCTGGAACCACACTTGGATGATGCCGCTCTTGGGCGGCACGCTGGTCTGTTGCCGCGACATCACCGCGGCGGCGATCTATGACGCCATCGCCGATCACGGCGTCACCCATTTCGGCGGCGCGCCCATCGTGTTGAACATGCTGGTCAACGCGGACGCAGAAGACCGCCGCGCCTTCGATCACCGGGTCGAGGTTTTCACCGCGGGCGCGCCCCCGGCCCCCGCGACCCTGTCGAAGATCGAAAAGCTGGGGTTCAACGTCACGCAGGTCTATGGGCTGACCGAGACCTTTGGCCATGTCACCGAATGTCTCTGGCAAGGCGCATGGGACGGGCTGCCCGAGCCTGAGCGCGCCGGGATCAAAGCCCGCCAAGGTGTCGCCATGCCGATGATGGAAGAGATCACCGTGATGGACGCCGAGATGGCCCAAACCCCGCGCGACGGCACCGCGCAGGGCGAGATCATGATCCGCGGCAATGCGGTGATGAAAGGCTACCTCAAAAACCCAGAGGCCACGGCCGAAGCCTTTACGGGCGGCTACTTCCACTCCGGCGACATCGCGGTGCAGCATCCCGATGGCTACATCCAGATCGCCGACCGCGCCAAGGACATCATCATCTCGGGCGGAGAGAATATTTCGAGCGTCGAGGTCGAGGGCGTATTGATGGGCCACGGCGCGGTCAACCTCGCCGCCGTGGTGGCACAACCGGATGAGAAATGGGGCGAAGTGCCCTGCGCCTTTGTCGAGCTGAAACCGGGGGCGGAGGCCAGCGAAGAGGCGCTGATCGCCTTCGCCCGCGCGCGCCTTGCCGGGTTCAAGACGCCCAAGCGCGTGGTCTTTGGCGAGTTGCCCAAAACCTCCACCGGGAAGATCCAGAAGTTCGAATTGCGCAAACAGGCAGAGGCCCTCTAAGGCGGGGCATTATGTCACCTGCCATTGCTGATCCCGCAGCGCGTGGTAGAGTGGCGAAAACTGACAGGCCCGCAGCAGAACCCCATGACCGCCTTGACAAAATACGCCCGGCTCGAAGCGACGGGCCTCTGGCGCGCCACGCCCGATGCGCAGCGGCGCGAGGTGATCGTCTCTATCGGTGACGCGACGCTGGTGATCAGCGATCTCAAGGATCAGGCGCTGACCCATTGGTCGCTGGCCGCCGTCGACAGGGCCAACCCCGGCCAGACCCCCGCGCTCTATCACCCAGACGGCGATCCGGGCGAAACCCTGGAACTGCCCGAGAATGAAACCGAGATGATCGAGGCCATCGAAAAGCTGCGCCGCGCGATCAACCGCAGCCGTCCCAAGCCGGGGCGTTTGCGGTCGGTTGGCATGCTGGCCTCCGTCGCGGTGGTGGCGGCGCTGGCGGTCTTTTGGATGCCCGGCGCGCTGCGCGATCATGCGATCAAAGTGGTGCCAGAGGTTAAACGTGTCTCTTTGGGCACGGCGCTGCTCAAGCGGCTTGAACGCGTCTCTGGCCCCGCCTGCGAAAGCCCCGGCGGCAGCGCCGCGCTGGCGCGGCTCACCAAACGGTTGGAGGTCGGGCGCGTGGCGATCCTGCCCGATATGACCCGCGCCAGCCTGCATCTGCCGGGCCGTATCATCGTGCTCGACCGCGCGGTGCTGGAGGATTACGAAGAGCCCGATGTCGCCGCGGGCTATGTGCTGACCGAGGATGTGGCGCGCCGGGAACATGACCCGCTGCGCGCCCTTTTGGAGGCCGTGGGCCTGCGCGAGAATTTCCGCCTGCTGACCACCGGCGATATCTCTTCCGAGGCGCTGGATGCCTATGCCGAACAACTGCTGATGCGCCCCGCCGCGACACCGCAGGTCGAGGCTCAACTGGCGCGATTTGCCAAGGCCGAGTTGCGCAGCAAGCCCTATGCCTTTGCCCGTGACATCACCGGCGAAAGCACCCTGCCCCTGATCGAAGGTGACCCGATGAACGGCAAGCTGACCGCGCCGCTGATGTCGGATGCCGATTGGCTGAGATTGCAAAGCATCTGCGGCGGCTGACGGATTGGCCCAAGAAAAAGGCCAGCCGGGGAAACCGCGGCTGGCCTTTTTCCTTCATCGCATATCGCTTAGCGCCGCAGATAGGCGTCCCGGTATCCCGCCCGGCGCAATTGACCAAGCGCCGCTTGGGCAGAGCCGCCCGCGATGGGGCCTGCCTGAACGCTGTGATAGGTCTTGCCGCCACGGGTCTGTTTGCCGATGCGGGCGGGCAGGCCCAAGGCCGCGATCTGCCGGGCCGCGCGCTGCGCATTGGCGGGGCTGCCAAAGACACCGACCTGCACATAGCCCGCTTTGGTGCTGGGCTGGGCTGTCGGGGCCGAGCGGCTGGAGTAGACGGGGGCCTTCTTGATCGGGCGGGCATCCCGGTGGATCGGCGCGGCGTTGCGGTAGCGCAGCACCCGTTTCACCACTTGGCCATCCCGCTCGACGATCTTGACCCGCCCCAGCTTGCGGCGTTGCGTTTCGATATCGAGATAGGGGTAGATCAGCGGCACTTTGGCGGTCACGTCTTCGCCGGTGGCCTTGTTGACCAAACGGCGCGGCAGGGTCTGGGTCCAGACCAACAGCATGTCGGCGCGGCCTTCCAAGGTCTGCTCGGCCCGGTGCGGGTTCAGACGGTCGTCCTCCCAAACCTTCCGGTATCCTTTGGGGACTTTCACATTGGTCGTGTTCACCCGATTGATCGCCACATGTTTCGGCACGATCCGCGTCTGCGTGCCCACGGCGCGGGCGGGCTTGGCGCTGACCACCGGGGCGGCGACAGCGGCAGGGGCCACGATCCGCGCGGGTGCAGCGGCAACGCCGGGCATCACACCCGCGCTGCGGTAGGGCTGCGGTGCGGTGCCGCGCTGCGGGCTCGAAGGGGCAAGACGCCCCGTCACAATCGGCTCCGCCTGCGGACCGCAGCGCACGCTATAGCCATCCCCGCGCCGCATATAGCGCTGCGACAGGGGCGAAGCGCCGGGGCAAGCGGTGGCGAAGCCAGCCGGTGCCGGGGCGGCCAGTGCGACGGGTTTGCTCGGCACCACGGGCACGGGCCGCGGCGCGGTCTCGCGCACGACTTTGGGGGCAGCGCTCCGCGCCGGGGCTGGCGCGACACGGCGCACCACTTTTTGCGGCGCGGGCCGGGCCACGGGTGCTTTCGGCTTCGCCTTGGGCGCGGGCGCTTCGGCGACACGGGCTGGGGGCCTCTTGGCCGGGGCGGGGTCGACCTTGGGCTGCGCCGCCTCAACCTTTGCCTCTGCCATTTTCACGCCATTCGTGGGCTGGAACCCGCAGATTTGCTGGCGCGCACGGCTCATGCGGGGCACCCATGACACATTGCCGTCAATGCCCGCGCGGATGAACACACATCCCGCGCTGTCGACATATTGCTTGCCCTTGTAAGAGGACGGCGGAAACTCTGCCGGTTGGCTGCGGCTGTCCTGCGCTTGGGTCTGCGATCCGCCGACGCCCAAGGCTGCGACGATCATCGCCATGGCAATACTTCTGGTAAGTGTCATCTAATGCCCCCACACTATCTGGTAGAACGATGCATCAGCGCGCGGCCTGAGTAAAGCACCGCGCGCTGATTAGCGAAACTTACCCGATCACTTGGTGCCGAACATCCGGTCACCCGCGTCGCCCAGACCGGGGATGATATAGCCCTTTTCGTTGAGGGACTCGTCCAGCGAAGCCGTGACGATGCGCACATCCGGATGCGCGGCTTTCATCGTAGCGACCCCCTCGGGCGAGGCCAGCAGGCAGAGGAAGATGATGTTGGTGGCGCCTGCCTCTTTCAGCAGATTGATCGCCGCGACCGAGGAGTTGCCGGTGGCCAGCATCGGGTCCACGGCGATGACCAGACGGTCTTCCATCGCCTCGGGCACTTTGAAGTAATACTGCACCGGCTGGAGGGTCTCTTCGTCACGGTAGAGACCGACAAAGCCGACCCGCGCCGAGGGGATCAATTCGAGCACCCCATCCATCAGCCCGTTGCCCGCCCGCAGGATCGAGATCAGCGCCAGTTTCTTGCCGTCGAGCGTTGGCGCGTCCATCTCTTGCATCGGGGTCTCGACCCGTTTGGTCGTCATCGGCAGGCCGCGCGTCACCTCATAGGCCAAAAGCTGGCTGATCTCGCGCAGCAACTGCCGGA
This sequence comes from Sulfitobacter sp. 1A12779, assembly GCF_043557315.1. Taxonomy (NCBI): domain Bacteria; kingdom Pseudomonadati; phylum Pseudomonadota; class Alphaproteobacteria; order Rhodobacterales; family Roseobacteraceae; genus Sulfitobacter; species Sulfitobacter sp. 1A12779. The sequence continues at coordinate 23,540 of NZ_JBIFFU010000002.1, read as the reverse complement.
AGACGGCGGTCGAGGTGGCTTTGTCGCGCATGATGGTCAGCTTGTGCTGCACCAGCGGATGGTCGACGATCGTCAGGTGATTGGGGGTATCGGTCATGCGGCAGGCTCCTTTATTTGCCCTGCTTCTAGCCGCACAAGCGCCCCGCTCGCAAGCAAAGGCTGCGCGGCTACTGCGGCACCTCTACCCCCAGATGCCCGGCGACGAGGGCTGCGACATCGGTAAAGCCGATCTGCCCCAACGCCCCGGCCCCGGTCCCGGCGACCAGCACCGGCACCCTTTCGCGGGTGTGATCGCTGCCCGCCCATGTCGGATCATTGCCATGATCCGCCGTCACGACCAGCATGTCGCCCGTCCGCAGCGCCGCGATCACCTTGCCGATCTCGGCGTCGAACCACTCCAACGCGCGGGCGTAGCCCGACACATCGCGGCGGTGCCCGTAAAGACTGTCGAACTCCACGAAATTGGCGAAGGTCAGGCTGCCCTCTTCGGCGTCGGCAACCAGATCATGCAGATGGTCCATTAGCTTGGCGTCTGGCCCTTTGCGCAGCTCGTCGATGCCCTGCATGGTAAAGATGTCGCCGATCTTGCCCACCGCATAGACCCGCCCTCCGGCGTTCTGCACCCAGTTGGTCAGCACCGGTTTGGGCGGCGTGATGGCATAGTCGCGCCGGTTCGCGGTGCGCTGGAATGCGCCCGGCTCGCCAGTGAAGGGCCGCGCAATGACACGGCCCACCTTCATCTCATGCAGCCGCGGCGCGATGTCTTGGCAAAGTTTCAGCAAACGGTCGAGGCCAAAGGTCTCTTCATGCGCGGCGATCTGAAAAACACTGTCGGCAGAGGTATAGCAGATCGGCCAGCCGCTTTCGCAATGCTCCGCCCCCAGCCGTTCGATGATCGCCGTGCCAGAGGCATGGCAATTGCCCAAGATGCCATCGGTGCCCGCCATCCGCGCGACCTCTGCGGTCAGGTCGGCGGGAAAGGCAGGCGTCTCATCAGGGAAATAATGCCATGCCCAAGGCACCGGCAACCCGGCCAATTCCCAATGGCCCGAGGGAGTGTCTTTGCCCTGCGAAACCTCCGTCGCAGCGCCCCAGCGGCCTTCGGGTGCAGCAACCAGCCCCGGTGCCTCCATCCCGCTGGCGAGCTTCAGCGCGGCACCCAGACCCAACCGGTCGAGATTGGGCAGGGCCAGCGGCCCGCTGCGCCCCTCTTCGGCCTCTCTCGCCGCACAGGTTTGCGCGATATGGCCCAGCGTATTGGCCCCGGTATCGGGCAGATCACCGTTAAAGAAATCCCCCGCGTCCGGCGCGCCGCCGATGCCCACGGAGTCGATCACGACCAAGAATGCACGTCCCATCAACCGATCCTTTCCAAGATCAAATCCGGCGCTTCAATCGCCGTGTCCCCTAGCGTGATCGCCGCCAGAACCGCCGCCTCTGCCGCATCCGCAGCCGCCTCTCCCGCTGCGTGGATCGTGGCCAAAGGCCCGCCCGCGCGGACCTCTTCGCCCAAGCGCAGCACCTGCGACAGGCCCACCGCCGGGTCGATCTGGTCTGCCTCGACCACCCGGCCCCCGCCGAGATTGACCACCGCCATGCCGAGTGCCGCGCCGTCAATCGCGCTTACGTAGCCGCCGCGCGGCGCGGGGACTGCGCGGATCACGGGGGCTTTGGGCAGAATACGCTCCCAGTTTTCGGCGAAATCAGCGGGTGCGCCCATGGCGCTGAGCATCCGGGTGAAACGCTCCAACGCGCGGCCATCGCGGACTGCCGCGCGGAGCGCTTCGGCCCCCGCCTCAGCCGTCGCGGCCAGACCGCCATTGGCAAGAAGCCCGCCGCCCAATTCAGCCGTCACATCAAGGATCGGCCCTGTGGCCGCCCCAGTGAGCACCCGCATCACCTCGGCCACTTCCAGCGCGTTGCCAAGGCTCGGCACCAGCGGCTGGTTCATGTCACTGATCACCGCCGTCGTCGGGCAGCCTGCCGCCGTGGCAGTGCCGCTCAGCGCTTCGGCCAAGGCACGCGCCTGCGCGAGGTCCTTCATGAAAGCGCCCGAGCCGACCTTTACGTCAAGCACCAGCCCATCCAGCCCAGCAGCGAGCTTTTTCGACAGGATCGACGCGGTGATCAGGTCGAGCGAATCCACGGTCGAGGTCACATCCCGCACCGCATAAAGCCGCCGATCCGCCGGGGCGATGTCGCCGCTGGCGCTGACGATGGCGCAGCCCACGTCTCTCACGACCGCGCGAAAACGGGCCTCGTCCAACTGCGTGCTGACGCCGGGGATCGCCTCAAGCTTATCCAGCGTGCCGCCCGTATGCCCCAGCCCCCGGCCCGAGATCATCGGCACATAGGCCCCGCAGGCGGCCAGCGCGGGGGCGAGGATCAGCGACACGCAATCGCCCACCCCGCCGGTCGAATGTTTGTCGAGCACGGGGCCGTCCAAGTCCCAGTCCAACACCTGCCCCGAATCGCGCATTGCGAGGGTCAGGGCCACGCGGCCCTGCTGGTCCAAGCCATTCAGGCAGATGCCCATGGCAAAGGCTCCGGCCTGCGCGTCGCTGACACGCCCATCGGCCAGCGCCCCGGCCATCCAAGTCAGCGCCTCTGCATCCAATGCCTCACCATGGCGCAGCCGCGCCAGAATGTCCCGCGCGCTCATGCGGTTAACCCTGCATATGGGCGGCGCCAAAGGCCCCCGGCAGCAAGTCGCCCATGGTGGTCTGCTGTTCCTTGCCCGCCACGGTGGCCATGGTCACGGCTACATCCCCGCCCGAGAATTCCGCCAGTTTCTGGCGGCAGCCGCCGCAGGGCGTCACCGGCATATCGCTGCCCGCCACGACATAGACCTCGGCGATCTCACGCTCGCCTGCTGCGACCATGGCGGCAATCGCACCCGCCTCGGCGCAGGTGCCCTGCGGGTAGGCGACGTTTTCGACATTGCAGCCACTGAACACCGCCCCCGAGGCGGTGCGGATCGCCGCGCCGACCTTGAAATTCGAATAGGGCGCATGGGCATTTTCCCGCACCAACACAGCCGCGTCGCGCAAATCAGTCATTAGGCTCTCCCTTTTCTCGGACTATAGAAAATTGCCCCGCCCTGTGCGATGCAAAACCACATGTCCCCTCAATCGCCTCTTAAAGCCCGCGCAAAATGACCTGCAAGGGCGACGCTGGGGCAAAGCCATCCGGCACCCAGACCGCCCCCGCCAAAAGCCGCTTTGCTTGCGCGCGAAAATTAGTTTAACGCTAAACCATTATTCGGGAGAAGCATAAACGATGTCCGACACCCCCAACCTGCGCCAAGCTGCATTGGATTACCACGAACACCCCCGGCCCGGGAAACTGGAGATCCGCGCGACCAAACCGCTGGCCAATGGCCGCGATCTGGCGCGGGCCTATTCACCGGGCGTGGCCGAGGCCTGTATCGAGATCAAGAACGACCCCGACGCCGCCGCGCGCTATACCTCGCGCGGCAATCTGGTGGCCGTGGTCAGCAATGGCACGGCAGTGCTGGGGCTGGGCAATATCGGCGCGTTGGCCTCGAAACCGGTGATGGAGGGCAAAGCCGTGCTCTTCAAGAAGTTCGCCAACATCGATTGCTTTGACATCGAGCTTGATCAATCCGACCCCGAGAAACTGGCCGAGATCGTCTGCGCGATGGAGCCAAGCTTTGGCGCGATCAACCTCGAAGACATCAAGGCGCCCGACTGTTTCGTAGTCGAGAAGATCTGCCGCGAGCGCATGAACATCCCCGTTTTCCATGATGACCAGCACGGCACCGCCATCGTCGTCGGCGCTGCGGTCAAGAACGCGCTGCATGTGGCGGGCAAACGTTTTGAGGACATCAAGATCGTCTCCACCGGGGGCGGGGCTGCGGGCATCGCCTGCCTCAACATGCTGCTGAAACTCGGCGTGAAGCGCGAGAACGTCTGGCTCTGCGACATCAACGGGCTTGTCTATGAGGGCCGGACCGAGGATATGAACCCCAGCAAGGCCGAATATGCGCAGAAATCCGACCTGCGCACGCTGGATGATGTGATCGACGGGGCCGACCTCTTCCTCGGTCTCTCCGGCCCCGGCGTGCTCTCGCCCGAGATGGTGGCGAAGATGGCCAAACGCCCGATCATCTTCGCGCTGGCGAACCCCACGCCAGAAATCCTGCCCGATGTGGCCCGTGCCGTGGCACCGGACGCGATCATCGCCACAGGGCGCAGCGATTTTCCCAATCAGGTCAACAACGTGCTGTGTTTCCCCTTCATCTTCCGGGGCGCGCTGGACGTGGGGGCGACCACGATCAACGACGAGATGAAGATCGCCTGTATCGACGGTATCGCCGCCCTCGCTCGCGCCACCACGAGCGCGGAGGCGGCAGCGGCCTATCAGGGCGAGCAGCTGACTTTTGGCGCGGAATATCTGATCCCGAAACCTTTTGATCCGCGCCTCATCGGCGTCGTCTCCTCCGCCGTGGCCAAGGCCGCGATGGAGACGGGCGTGGCCGCGCGGCCCATCGAAGACCTCGACGCCTATAAACGCAAACTCGACGGGTCGGTGTTCAAATCGGCGCTGATCATGCGCCCGGTCTTCGAATCCGCCCGCTCCTCCCCCCGCCGTCTGGTCTTTGCCGAGGGGGAGGACGAACGCGTGCTGCGCGCCGCGCAAGCGATCATCGAAGAAACGGTGGAACGGCCCATTCTGATTGGCCGCCCCGAGGTGATCGAACGGCGCATCGAAAAGGCGGGTCTGAACCTGCAACTGGGCCAAAACGTCGATCTGGTGAACCCCGAGAACGACCCCCGCTACCGCGACTATTGGGAGACCTATCACAGCCTGATGTGCCGCCGCGGCGTCAGCCCCGACATCGCGCGGGCAATCATGCGCACCAACACCACCGCCATTGGCGCGGTCATGGTGCATCGTGGTGAGGCCGACAGCCTGATCTGCGGCACCTTTGGCGAGTTTGGCTGGCACCTCAATTACGTCAACCAAGTGCTGGGCCGCGACGGTTTCCGCCCGCATGGCGCGCTGTCGATGATGATCCTCGAAGACGGGCCGCTCTTCATCGCGGATACCCAAGTGAACCTGCACCCCACCCCCGAACAGATCGCCGAGATCGCCATCGGGGCCGCCCGTCACGTCCGCCGCTTTGGCATCGAGCCGAAAGTGGCCCTCTGCTCACAAAGCCAGTTCGGCAATCAGGGCGAAGGGTCGGGCAAACGTCTGCGCGCGGCGCTGGAGATCCTCGACGCGGGCAACCATGATTTCGTCTACGAAGGTGAGATGAACATCGACACCGCGCTTGATGCCGAACTGCGCGCGCGGCTGCTGCCCTGCAACCGGATGGAAGGGGCCGCCAATGTGCTGGTCTTCGCCCATGCCGATGCCGCCTCGGGCGTGCGCAACATCCTGAAAATGAAGGGCGACGGGCTTGAGGTCGGGCCGATCCTGATGGGCATGGGCAACCGCGCGCATATCGTGTCGCCCTCGATCACCGCGCGCGGGCTGCTGAACGTGGGCGCCATCGCGGGCACGCCGGTCGCGCATTACGGCTAAGGCAAGACAAGGCGCCGCCCCCAAAGGGCGGCGCAAAGCCGTTTAGAACCGCCAGGTGAAGGCGCGGCTGACGCCGATGCGCATGGTCCATTGATCCTCTGACCCGGCCTGCGTGATCGGGCTGTCGGCGGCGTCATTCAGCAGGCGTTGATAGGCCACGGCCCCTTCCAGCGCCCATGCCTCGTCCAAACGATAGGTCGCCTCAACCTCGACACCAGCGCCCAGCAGACCGCCACCGGCCTCATAAGCGGCGAAATTCGTGGTGGCGGTGTCGACGCCGTAATAGGTGTCAGCATAGGTGTCGTTGCCAAGGCTGAAACGCGGGCCTGCGGTGATGGTCCAACGCTCATCGGGGCGGAAGATCACATCGGCGCCGATGTCGCCGGTCACGCCTTCATGGCCGCCAAAGCCACGGCGCACCTTGCCGAAGACCTGCCAGTTCACCTCGCGGTAGACCACGCCAAAGCCCAGTTCGACCGCCGCGTCGATATCCTCAAGCCCCGCAAGTTCCGCGTGATCGGAACTGTCACGTTCGCCCAGATAGCGGAACGCGCCGGTGAAGCCGAAACCGGTCTTGGGCGCTTCGCCGATGTTGGTGCCGATCTTGCGCCCGCCCCATTCCAGCGAACCGAAGGTAAAGGCCAAATCCGGCGTCGCGCGATAGCTGCTGGCGCCCGGATAATCCGGCGCCGCCCCGACACCGCCGCGCAGGGCGAAGTTGATGCTACGGTCCTGCGCCACCGCAGGCAGCGCGGCAACAATGGCAAGGCAGGATGCAAGAGGCAAGGAAAGGGCGAGACGCATAATGGCAGGCTCCGAAAAAACAGTGAATTTCCGCCCAATCTAGCATGACGCGGCGCGACTGACAGGAACAATAGCGTTCCGCTTGCCGAAATCTTTCTAAGCGGCCAGAGTGACTGGAAATATTTGCGCGACACTGCACCTATACCCGGCCCGCGGGTTTGCCGCACAGCGCAACAGGAGGAGGAACACCATGGGATATCGCGACACCTACGACCGCTGGAAGGCCGACCCGGAAGCCTATTGGCTTGAGCAAGCCGAGGCGATCGACTGGGACATCGCGCCGACGCGCGCGCTGTTTGACCGGGGCGACCATATCTATGAATGGTTCGCGGATGCCAGTGTGAACACCTGCTACAACGCCGTCGACCGCCATGTCGACCAAGGCAATGGCAAACGCGTGGCGATCATCCATGACAGCCCGATCACCGGCAGCAAATCCACCCTGACCTATGGGGAGTTGCAGGCCCATGTCGCCTCGCTCGCCGGGGCGTTGGTGGCGCAGGGCGTCGAGAAGGGCGACCGCGTGGTGATCTATATGCCCATGGTCCCCGAAGCGGTGGAGGCGATGCTGGCCTGTGCACGCATTGGCGCGATCCATTCCGTGGTCTTCGGCGGCTTCGCCTCTAGCGAATTGGCGGTGCGGATCGACGATTGCAAACCCAAGGCGATCATCGCCGCCTCCTGCGGAGTGGAGCCCTCGCGGGTGGTGGATTACAAACCGCTGCTTGACGGAGCCATCGAACAGGCCAGCCACAAGCCCGACACCTGCATCATCCTGCAACGCGGCCAGAAACCCTGCGAGTTGAACCCCGAGCGGGACATCGACTGGTACGCCGCCCAAGACGGCGTGCGCCCGGCGCCCTGCGTGCCCGTGGAGGGGAACCACCCGGCCTATATCCTCTACACATCCGGCACGACCGGCGCGCCTAAGGGCGTGGTGCGGCCCACGGCGGGGCATCTGGTGGCGCTCAACTGGACGATGAAGAACGTCTATAATGTCGAACCGGGAGAGGTCTTTTGGGCCGCCTCGGACGTGGGATGGGTCGTGGGGCACAGCTATATCTGCTACGCCCCGCTGATCGCCGGGAACACCACGGTCGTATTCGAAGGCAAGCCCGTAGGCACCCCCGATGCCGGCACCTTCTGGCGGGTGATTGAGGAACATGGCGTGGCGAGCTTCTTTACCGCCCCCACCGCCATCCGCGCCGTGAAACGCGAAGACCCCGAGGGCGAGGAGATCAAAAAATACGACCTGTCGAGCCTGCGTGCGCTCTATCTCGCGGGGGAGCGGGCCGATCCCGATACCGTTGAATGGGCGCAGGAGAAACTGGGCAAGCCGGTCTACGATCACTGGTGGCAGACCGAGACCGGCTATACCATCGTCGGCAATCCGGCGGGGCTTGAGGCGCTGCCGGTCAAGGTCGGCTCCCCTACCGTGCCGATGCCGGGCTATGACGTGCAGATTTTGGATGAGCGCGGCGCCCCCCTGCCCGCCGGAGAGTTGGGCGCCATCGCAATCAAGCTGCCCCTGCCCCCCGGCACCCTGCCGGGGCTCTGGAACGCCGAAGACCGCTTTCGCAAATCCTACCTCAGCACATTCCCCGGCTATTATGAGACGGGCGATGCGGGCCGGATCGACGAGGACGGCTATGTCTGGATCATGGCGCGCACCGATGACGTGATCAACGTCGCGGGCCACCGCCTGTCGACCGGCGCGATGGAAGAGGTCTTGGCCGGGCACCCCGATGTGGCGGAATGCGCCGTTGTGGGGGTCAGCGATGAGCTTAAAGGACAGATGCCGGTCGGGTTTCTCTGCCTGACCAAGGGTATCGACCGCCCGCATGAGGAAATCGTCGCCGAATGCGTCACCCGGATGCGCGAGCAGATCGGCCCCGTCGCCGCCTTCAAACAGGCCGTGGTGGTCGACCGCCTGCCCAAGACCCGCTCGGGCAAGATCCTGCGCGCGACGATGGTGAAGATCGCCGATGGGGAGGATTTCAAGACCCCCGCCACCATCGACGACCCGGCGATCTTGGACGAAATCCGCACGGCGCTGAAGGGCATCGGCTACCCGCAGAGCTAACCAACAATCACATGGCGGTGGACCTTTGCCTGTCCGGCGCTACAGTTACCCCCACAGAAACGCGCGCGCAGCCCAGCCCGCGCGTTTTTTACAATTGCGTTGCTTGCGCAAAATATGCGAAGCGCCCCCGGAAATGCCCCCCGGCGGGGCCAACCACGACAGCACATTCAGTGGGTCTTTTCCCTCCCGGAGCTTGCCCTCCGGCCGCGCAGAAAGGTTTTCGACGTGCAGACACCCTATTACCTGATCGACAAGGCCAATCTCCGCGACAATATGGAAAAGATCGCCCGCCTCCGCGCGCTTTCCGGTGCGCGCTGCCTGCTGGCGTTGAAGTGCTTTGCTACATGGTCGGTCTTTGACTTCATGTCCGAGTATATGGACGGCTCGACCTCCTCGTCGCTCTACGAAGTGCGGCTAGGGGCCGAGAAATTCCCCGGTGAGACCCATGCCTATTCCGTCGCCTATGCCGAGCATGAGATCGACGAGGTGTTGGGCCATGCCGACAAGATCATCTTCAACTCCATCGGCCAGCTCGACAAGTTCTATGCGCAATCCGCGGGCCATATCCGCGGGCTGCGGGTGAACCCCGGCGTCTCCACCTCGGACTTTGATCTCGCCGACCCCGCCCGCCCCTTCAGCCGTCTGGGCGAGCATGACCCGGCAGCGATCGACGCGGTCGCCGACCGGATCAGCGGGCTGATGTTCCACAACAACTGCGAGAACGACGACTTCGCGCGCTTCGACGAGATGCTGACCCTGATCGAGGAGCGCTTTGGCGCAGTGCTGCACAAGATGGAGTGGATCAGCCTTGGTGGCGGCATCCACTTCACCGGCGAGGGCTATCCGCTCGACGATCTGGCCCTGCGCCTCAAGGCCTTTGCCGACCGGTTCGGCGTGCAGGTCTACTTGGAGCCCGGAGAGGCCGCGATTACCGGGGCGGCGACGCTGGAGGTCACCGTGCTCGACACGATGTACAACGGTAAGAACCTCGCCATCGTCGACAGCTCCATCGAGGCGCATATGCTCGATCTGCTGATTTACCGTGAGCCTGCGAAGGTCAGCCCCAACAGCGGTGACCACGAATGGATGATCTGCGGCAAGTCCTGCCTTGCGGGCGATATCTTTGGCGAGTTTCGCTTTGATGCGCCACTGAAAGCGGGCGACCGGCTCTCGTTCCAGGACGCTGCCGGTTACACGATGGTCAAGAAAAACTGGTTCAACGGCGTCAAGATCCCCGGCATCGCGGTGCGCGAGTTGGACGGAACCACCCGAATGGTGCGCGATTTCGACTATGACGATTTCGCCGCCGCCCTGTCGTGACAAGGAAAGAGGTCAACACTATGAAACGCAATGTTCTTATCATCGGCGCGGGCGGCGTCGCACAGGTCGTGGCGCATAAATGCGCGCAGAATAATGACCGTTTGGGTGACTTGCATATCGCCAGCCGCACGGTCTCCAAATGCGAGGCGATCATCGCCAGCGTGCATGAGAAAAACGCGATGAAGCAGGATGGCGTCTTCAAGGCGCATGCCGTTGACGGGATGGACACCGATGCCGTGGCCGCCCTGATCAAAGAGACTGGCTGCCAGATCGTGATCAACGTGGGCTCGCCTTTCGTGAACATGACCGTGCTTCAAGCCTGCATCGACACCGGTGCCGCCTATATCGACACGGCGATCCACGAGGACCCGACCAAAATTTGCGAGACCCCGCCGTGGTACGGCAACTACGAGTGGAAGCGCCGCGAGGCCTGCGCCGAAGCGGGCGTGACCGCGATCCTTGGCGCCGGTTTCGATCCCGGCATGGTCAACGCCTTCGCGCGTTTCGCGGTGGATGAGTTCATGGATGAGGTCAAATCCATCGACATCGTCGATATCAACGCGGGCAACCACGGCAAGTATTTCTCGACCAACTTTGACCCCGAGATCAACTTCCGCGAGTTCACCGGCACGGTCTACAGCTGGCAGGAAGGCGCGTGGCAAGAGAACAAGATGTTCGAAGTGGGCCGCGAATGGGACCTGCCCGTGGTGGGCAAGCAGAAGGCCTATCTCTCGGGCCATGACGAGGTGCATTCGCTGTCGGCAAACTACCCGCAGGCCGATGTGCGCTTCTGGATGGGTTTTGGCGACCACTACATCAACGTCTTCACCGTCTTGCAAAACCTCGGCCTGCTGTCCGAGCAGCCCGTGACCACCGCCGAGGGGCTGGAGGTCGTGCCGCTGAAAGTGGTGAAAGCCGTGCTGCCCGACCCGTCGAGCCTTGCGCCCAACTACACTGGCAAGACCTGCATCGGTGACTTGGTGAAAGGCGTGAAGGACGGCGAAGAGGTCGAGGTCTTTGTCTATAACGTCGCCGATCACAAGGACGCCTACAACGAAGTGGGCAGCCAAGGCATTTCCTACACCGCGGGCGTGCCGCCGGTGGCCTTTGCGATGCTGATCGCCGATGGCACCTATGACACCGCCGCCATGGTCAATGTCGAAGAGTTGGACCCCAAGCCCCTCTTCGGTCTGCTCGACGACATCGGCCTGCCCACTCGCGTCAAAGACGACAAGGGCGACCGCGCGTGGCACGAGGCTTGAGCCTCTCTTGAAACGCAAAAGGCGACCCTCAAAGGGTCGCCTTTTCTAATTCTGCCGACGAAACTCAGTATTTCGCAGCAAAGTCATCGACTTGACGCTCGGCCTCATCTTTGGCGATGCCATAGCGTTCTTGAATCTTACCCACCAGCTGCTCGCGATTGCCACGGGCTTCGGCGATTTCGTCATCGGTCAGATCGCCCCATTGCGATTTCACCGCGCCGGTCATCTGGTTCCAATTGCCTTCGATACGGTCCCAATTCATCTTAGGTCTCCTTTCTTCGGCTGTTAAGACGCGGGAGGATCCCGCTCTTGCAGGCTCAACGCATGCGCGAAGTCTGGGTTCCGGCGGGCGCAAGGTGCGGCGGAAAGGCGCCGCCCCCCCCCCGGGTCAGTTGAATTGTTCCGAGATCAACCGCTCTTCCAACCCATGGCCCGGATCGAAGAGGATCCGGTGGCTGACACTGGGGTCCGAGGAAACTTCAACCGTCGTGACATCGCGGTGCGACTGGCCGTCGGCATCGGCCATCACGGGGCGCTTTTGCGGCTCTTGCACATCGAAACGCACCGTGGCCCGTTTCGGCAGCAAGGCCCCACGCCAGCGGCGCGGGCGGAAGGCGGCGATCGGGGTCAAGGCCAAAACGTCAGAACCGATGGGCAGGATCGGCCCATGGGCCGAGTAGTTATAGGCGGTGGAGCCCGCAGGGGTCGCCACCAGTGCCCCGTCGCAGACCAGTTCCTCCATCCGCTGACGCCCGTCTATCGTGATGCGCAGCTTGGCCGCCTGCGGCCCCGCGCGCAGCAAAGACACCTCGTTGATCGCCAGCGCGGTCGAAATCGTCCCGTCGATATGGGTGGCGCGCATGACCAGAGGGTTGATCACCGCCTCTTCCGCCGCCGCCAGCCGCGCTTGCAGGTCCCCCTCCCGGTAGGCGTTCATCAAAAAGCCGATGGTGCCTCGGTTCATCCCATAGACCGGCGCGTCCATGTCTTGGGTGCTGTGCAGCGTATGCAGCATGAACCCGTCGCCCCCAAGCGCCACGATCACCTCGGCTTGACGCAGTGGCACATCGCCATAACGCCCGATCAAAGCGGCCCGCGCCGTCTGTGCCACGCTGGCCCGGCTGGCCACAAAAGCGATCTTTAAGGACATGTCAGCAGGCTCATTCCGGCGAAGTTTCCGATCATCGACGTTTGGGGCCAAAACAATCACATTATTCCGTGCGCCACCAGTGTTGACGCACATATCTTGCAACCTGTCGGTTTACAGCCTTCACCTCGGCCCGCGTTTCCGATAGGCAACACGCGAAACCAGCTCCAATGAGGATCCCCTGATGTCCGATTTCTTCACCAAATCTCTCGCTGATTCCGACCCCGCCCTCGCCGCTGCGATCGACGCCGAACTGGGCCGCCAGCGCGACGAGATCGAGTTGATTGCCAGCGAGAACATCGTTTCGGCTGCGGTGCTTGAGGCGCAGGGCAGCATCATGACCAACAAATACGCCGAAGGCTATCCGGGCCGCCGCTACTATGGCGGCTGTGAGCATGTCGACGTGGCCGAGAACCTTGCCATCGAACGCGCCTGCGCGCTGTTCGATTGTCAGTTCGCCAATGTGCAGCCGAACTCCGGCAGCCAAGCGAACCAAGGTGTCTTTACAGCGCTGCTGCAACCGGGCGACACCATTCTGGGGATGAGCCTTGATGCCGGCGGCCACCTGACCCACGGGGCCAAGCCGAACCAGTCGGGCAAATGGTTCAACGCCGTGCAATACGGTGTGCGCAAACAGGACAACCTGCTGGACTACGATCAAGTCGCCGAATTGGCGAAAGAGTATCAGCCCAAGATGATCATCGCCGGTGGCTCCGCCATCCCGCGTCAGATCGACTTTGCCAAAATGCGCGAGATTGCCGATAGCGTGGGTGCCTATCTGCTCGTCGACATGGCGCATTTCGCGGGGCTCGTGGCAGCGGGTGAGCATCCCTCCCCCTTCCCCCATGCGCATGTGGCGACGACCACGACCCACAAAACCCTGCGCGGCCCGCGCGGCGGCATGATCCTGACCAATGACGAGGCGATCTCGAAAAAAATCAACTCCGCCATCTTCCCCGGCATTCAGGGCGGCCCCCTGATGCATGTGATCGCGGCCAAGGCCGTGGCCTTTGGCGAAGCGCAGCAGCCTGAGTTCAAAGCCTATGCCAAACAGGTCATCGCCAATGCGCAGGCGCTGTCGGATCAGTTGATCAAAGGCGGCCTTGATACCGTGACCCACGGCACCGACACCCATGTTGTGCTGGTCGATCTGCGCCCGAAAGGCGTGAAGGGCAACGACACCGAGAAGGCTCTGGGCCGGGCGCATATCACCTGCAACAAGAACGGCGTGCCGTTTGACCCGGAAAAGCCGATGGTGACGAGCGGCATCCGCCTCGGCTCCCCCGCGGGTACGACACGCGGCTTTGGTGAGGCCGAGTTCCGCCAGATCGCCGATTGGATCATCGAAGTGGTCGATGGGCTGGCGGCCAATGGTGCCGATGGCAATGCCGAGGTCGAGGCCAAGGTGAAAGCCGAGGTCGAAGCGCTGTGCCAGCGTTTCCCGATGTATCCGAACCTGTAAGCTATTTGGCCCTCGCAGCGATGCGGGGGCCTTTTTCTAAGGAATTCCTTTGCCCGGAATCAAGGCGCTCCGCGCCGCCGGGCAGCGCCCGACCGCCCCATGGGCGGGCGCTTCTGTGCCGAAGCACGCCAAATCACCCCCACATCAAACTTGAGAAATTAAGTGGTCTCGGCGCGGTTGCGATGCCCACCCGCGGTCGGGCGCTACCCTCTGTTGCACTGTCAGGCTCCCCCTTGCCGATCCCCCCTCCCCGCGCCACATTCTCTCGCAAAGGAGAACCGCATGATCATTCATCCCAAGGGCAGCCGCCCCTCTGAACCCGGCCCTGACGATTACTTCACCGGAGAGGTCGAGATGACCCCGCTGATCTCGGCCCCGGCGCCTGCCCGCCTGCGCGGCGTGACGGTGACCTTTCAGCCCGGCGCGCGCACGGCGTGGCATGTCCACCCTCTGGGCCAGACCCTGATCGTTACCGAAGGCACAGGCCGCGCCCAGACCGAAGGCAGCCCAGTGCAGACGCTGAACAGGGGCGATGTCGTCTGGTTCGGCCCCGGTGAGAAACACTGGCACGGGGCCGCGCCCGACAGCGCCATGACCCACATCGCGCTGCAAGAGGCACAGGTCGGTGAGGCGGTCGAATGGATGGAAAAGGTATCGGACGCGGATTACGACCCGGCCTGAGCCCATCGGCGCGGCGGCTTACACGTAGCCGCGCCACCAAAGCCAGATCACGAAACCCACGGAAACCACCAGAATATTGAAGGCCACCCCGGCCAGACGGTCAAGGATGATGCCGCGCCGCCGGGCTTTGGGGTCGATCTCTTTCAAATGTGCCGTAACCCGATTGAAGGCAGCCCAAACCGGGGCATCCTCCAACTGGCGGGCGATATGGGGATTGGCGACCAAATGCTCGGTCTTGCTGAGCAACACCCCGTCACCACGAATGCCGCGCGGCAGTTCCGGCCCGGCGCGGTGAAATGCCTCACGCAGATCACGGGCCTTGATGCGCAGACGGTCCTCGAACAGGGGGCGCAGCGCCTCGGCGCGGGTGTTGAAATCTTGCCGGTCAATCATGCGCGCATCTAATCGCTCTGGTCCCCGGGCTGCAATGCCCGTAATTTGCCCGCATGTTGAATTACTCCGAATATGGCGAAGCCACCGCCGACCGCCCGACCCTGCTGATTGTCCATGGCCTCTATGGCTCTGGCCGCAACTGGGGCGTGATCGCCAAACGCCTCGCGGACGCGCGTCATGTCGTCACCGTCGACATGCGCAACCACGGCGGCAGCCCGCATCACGACACCCACAGCTACCCCGAAATGGCGCAGGATCTGGCCGAGGTGATCACCCATCTGGGCGGCCCGGTGGACATCTGCGGCCACTCCATGGGCGGCAAGGCGGTGATGATGCTGGCGCTGACCCGGCCCGAGCTGCTGCGCCGCGTGATCGTCGCCGATATCGCGCCCGTCGCTTACGGCCATACGCAGCAAATGTTCATCGACGCCATGCGCGGCGTGAACCTCAGCGGGGTCGAACGCCGCTCGGACGCCGAGGCGCAGCTGGCCGAGGCGGGGGTGGAGCGCGCGTTGCAGAGCTTTTTCACCCAATCGCTCGACCTACCCGGCAAGCGCTGGCGGCTGAACCTCGACGCGCTGGAGGCGGAAATGCCCAAGATCATCGGCTGGCCCGAGGATGTGACTGGCCAGTTCACGGGGCCGACCCTGTTTCTATCGGGCGGTGCCTCGGACTATGTGCAGCCCGAACATCGCGATCCGATCAAGGCGCTGTTCCCACAAGCGCGCTTTGCCAAAATCCCCGGCGCGGGGCATTGGCTGCACGCAGAGAAACCGCGCGAGTTCGAAGCCACCCTGCGCATCTTTCTAAACGCCGACGGGGCCGCGCCCGCGGGCTGACCCCTTTCGCCCCGGCGGATCGCCCCCGCATAGCGCCCGCAAAGGTTGAACAGACGGCCCCGCCCTTATTTCTGGGGCCGTCAAAGCCATTCCCCCCTTGCAGCCCGTGCCGCCATCCCTATAAGGCAGGACAATTTGCAAAATTAGGGGGCCGCCATGCCGAAACGTACCGACATCCAGTCGATCATGATCATTGGTGCGGGGCCGATTGTCATCGGACAAGCCTGCGAGTTTGACTATTCCGGCGCTCAAGCCTGTAAAGCGCTGAAAGAGGAAGGCTACCGCGTCATCCTCGTCAACTCCAACCCGGCCACGATCATGACCGATCCCGGGCTCGCCGATGCCACCTATATCGAGCCCATCACGCCAGAGATCGTCGCCAAGATCATCGAGAAAGAGCGCCCCGATGCGCTGCTGCCCACCATGGGCGGGCAGACGGGCCTCAACACCTCGCTCGCGCTCGAAGAAATGGGCGTGCTTGAGAAATTCGGCGTCGAAATGATCGGCGCCAAGCGCGAAGCCATCGAGATGGCCGAAGACCGCAAGCTGTTCCGCGAAGCGATGGACCGTCTGGGCATCGAAAACCCCAAGGCCACCATCGTCACCGCCCCGACCCGCGAAGACGGTAAGAAAGACCTCGCCGCGGGCGTGAACCTCGCCCTTGAGGCGCTGGAATACGTCGGCCTTCCGGCGATCATCCGCCCCGCCTTCACCATGGGCGGCACCGGCGGCGGCGTGGCCTACAACCGCGAGGATTACGAATTCTACTGCCGCTCGGGCATGGACGCCTCGCCCATGGGCCAGATCCTCGTCGACGAGAGCCTGCTGGGCTGGAAGGAATACGAGATGGAGGTGGTGCGCGACACCGCCGACAACGCCATCATCGTCTGCTCCATCGAGAACATCGACCCGATGGGCGTGCACACCGGCGACAGCATCACCGTGGCCCCCGCGCTGACGCTGACGGACAAAGAATACCAAATCATGCGCAACCACTCGATCGCGGTGCTGCGCGAGATCGGGGTGGAGACCGGCGGTTCCAACGTGCAATGGGCGGTGAACCCCGCCGATGGCCGCATGGTGGTGATTGAGATGAACCCGCGCGTCAGCCGCTCCTCGGCGCTGGCGTCCAAGGCCACGGGTTTCCCCATCGCCAAGATCGCCGCGAAGCTCGCCGTGGGCTTCACGCTGGATGAGCTCGACAACGACATCACCGGCGTCACCCCCGCCTCCTTCGAGCCGACCATCGACTATGTGGTCACCAAGATCCCCAAATTCGCCTTCGAGAAATTCCCCGGGGCCGAGCCCAACCTGACCACCGCGATGAAATCGGTGGGTGAGACCATGGCCATTGGCCGCACCATCCACGAGAGCCTGCAAAAGGCGCTCGCCTCGATGGAATCGGGCCTCACCGGCTTTGACGAGGTGGAAATCGCCGGTCTCAACAGTGACCTGCCCGGCGACGCGCCCGAGAATATGGCCGCACTTATCAAAGCCGTGTCGGCGCCCACGCCCGACCGGATGCGCACCATCGCCCAAGCGATGCGCCACGGCATGTCGGACGACGATCTGCACGCGCACACCATGTTCGACCCATGGTTCCTTGCCCGCATCCGCGAGATTATCGAGGCCGAGGAAGGCGTTCGCGCAAACGGCCTGCCAAGCGACGCCGATACCTTCCGCGAGTTGAAAATGATGGGCTTCACCGATGCCCGCCTCGCCATGCTGACCGACAGCCGCGAGGCACAAGTCCGCGACGCGCGGCTCGCGCTTGGCGTCAAGGCCGTGTTCAAACGCATCGACACCTGCGCCGCCGAGTTCGAGGCGCAGACACCCTACATGTACTCCACCTATGAGACCCCGCTGATGGGCGAGGCGGAATGCGAGGCGCGGCCCTCTGACCGGAAGAAGGTGGTGATCCTCGGCGGCGGCCCGAACCGGATCGGTCAGGGCATCGAGTTCGACTATTGCTGCTGCCACGCCTGCTATGCGCTGACGGATGCGGGCTATGAGACCATCATGGTCAACTGCAACCCCGAGACGGTTTCGACCGACTATGACACCTCCGACCGCCTGTATTTCGAGCCGCTCACCTTTGAGCATGTCATGGAAATCCTGCGCGTCGAGCAGGAGAACGGCACGCTGCACGGCGTCATCGTGCAGTTCGGCGGCCAGACCCCGCTGAAGCTTGCCAACGGCCTGCAGGAGGCGGGCATCCCGATCCTCGGCACCACGCCCGACATGATCGACCTGGCCGAAGACCGTGAGCGTTTCCAGCAGCTTGTGCTGAACCTCGGCCTGAAACAGCCGCGCAATGGCATCGCCCATTCCGATGCGGAGGCGATGGAGATCGCCAAGGAAATCGGCTTCCCGCTGGTGATCCGCCCCTCCTACGTTCTGGGTGGCCGCGCGATGGAGATCGTGCGCGATCAGGCCAGCCTTGAGCGCTACATCACCACCGCCGTCGTCGTCTCGGGCGACAGCCCGGTGCTGCTCGACAGCTACCTGTCGGGCGCGGTGGAGCTTGATGTCGACGCGCTCTGCGATGGTGAGAATGTCCATGTGGCGGGCATCATGCAGCACATCGAAGAGGCGGGCGTCCACTCCGGCGACAGCGCTTGTTCGCTGCCGCCCTACTCCCTCCCGCGTGAGGTGATCGAAGAAGTCGAAGAGCAGACCCGCGCGCTGGCCAAAGCGCTCAACGTTGTGGGCCTGATGAACATCCAGTTCGCGGTGAAGGACGGCGAGATTTACCTCATCGAGGTGAACCCCCGTGCCTCGCGCACCGTGCCCTTTGTGGCCAAGGCGACAGATAGCGCCATCGCCTCCATCGCCGCGCGGATCATGGCCGGCGAGCCGCTGAGCAATTTCCCGCAGCGCCCCGCCTACCCCGATCAGGCCGCTTATGAAGACACGCTGCCCTTGGGCGACCCGATGACGCTGGCCGACCCCGATATGCCATGGTTCTCGGTCAAAGAGGCGGTGCTGCCCTTCGCCCGTTTCCCCGGCGTCGACACGCTGCTGGGGCCAGAAATGCGCTCCACCGGTGAGGTCATGGGCTGGGACCGCGACTTCCCACGCGCCTTCCTCAAGGCGCAAATGGGCGCGGGCAACCCGCTGCCGCGCAAGGGCTGCGCCTTCCTGTCGGTCAAGGATGCGGATAAGGGCCAGAACATGCTGGATGCCGCAAAAATCCTGCTGGACCAAGGCTTTACTCTCATCGGCACCCGTGGCACGGCGGAATGGCTCACCGCCAATGGCCATGCCTGCGATGTGGTGAACAAGGTCTACGAGGGGCGCCCCGACATCACCGATATGATGAAGAACGGCGATGTGCATCTGGTGATGAACACCACCGAAGGCGCGCAGGCGGTCGAAGACAGCAAGTCGATCCGCTCCATCGCGCTTTACGACAAGATCCCCTATTTCACCACCGCCGCAGGCGCCCATGCCGCCGCATTGGCGATCAAGGCGCAGGCCGAGGATGCGATCGGCGTGAAAGCGCTTCAGGGATAAGAAAAAGGGGCTGCCCATCGGGCGGCCCCTTTCGCATTTGGGCATCGGTGCCCGCTTAGCTGATGATGCACCGGATCCAGCAAAGCTGAGGCGCGAAACGCATCCGTGTGGCATGCGAGACGTTGACCTCCGTGCCCTCCAAACCGATCTGCGCAATCGGCTCATGCATGAAAGAAGTCTCCACCAGCACCAGACGGTCGCCATTGGCCATCAGCGGCACCCGCTCGCGCGAAAGCCCCGCGATAAAGTCGAGGTCGAGCAGGCTGTCCAGCCCGATGCCTTGCGAGAAATCCACCGCCAAAATCCGGCGGGTCAGACTGTCGCAGTTCAGAATGCAGCGCACCTGCGTGACGCGCAGAGAGACTTCGTAACCGGTGAGCTGCTCCGCGACCGACTGCAGCCCCAAGAGGTCAGCGGCGTTGATCGGCGTCGTCTGCCGCGACAGGCTGTCGGCGATGACGGCGGTGGCATCTGTCGCCATCCCGCGGACCCGAAAGGCATCCGTAAAGGTCAGCATCGCCATGATCGACCAGACCAACAGCGGCAGCAGAACCAAAAAGGCAATCGTCTGGCTGCCCTCTTCCGACCGGACGAAACGTTTGAATACGATCCCCCTCATCCGCGCGGCTCCGTCACGAAAGCGGTGGTGACCCGCACGCCATATGTGCCATCCGACCCTTCCGGCAATTTCCGGCCCAAGCCTGTCCCCGGCAAAAGCGGATCGAACAAACGGCAGACCCGCATCATCATCAGATTGTTTTGCTGGCCGGGCAGAAAGCCATTTGCCGGGTCGAAATCCTCATCCCGGTCGACACAGGGGGCAGCCCCGCTCAGATCAGCCCAGTCGGCAATCGGCATGGCGCGCATCTCGATCCGGATATTTTCAATGCAGCCCGCATCGAAAACCGACCGCTCACAAATCAGAGCCTTCATCGCGTCATAGCCTGGCACAGAACCGGTGGCCAAACGCACGTCCCGCACGGCCAAATTCGTGGCCCGCCGCAACATGATCTCACGCGCGCTCCACAACCCCGTCTCAAGCGCAAGGAAGAAGAAGTAAAAGACGAGCGGCAAAAGGATGACGAACTCGATGGTGACCCCGCCCGCCTCGGACCGGCGAAAGCGGTCTTTGACGAAGCGGATCATTTTGTCAGCCTCAACATGGAGATGGACGCCGCGATCATGTCGAAGGCGGTTTGGATCTCCAGACCCTGAACGTCGAAGTAATGGGCCTCGGAAGAGGCGCAGTCTTTCAACAGGCTGAGGGAGTTGGTGCTGTCGACATCCATGCCGATGGAATAGACGACGACGCCAGCAGTGTTCGCGACGCCGCAGATTTGGCGCAGGCGGCGGTCCTTCTCGCTCGCGCTGATGGTGTCGTGCATGTTGTTCCAAAAACTGTTCGCGCGCGAACTCCAAGTCTGCGATCCGCCCCACCAGCTTGTCGTCCGCCGCCGGCCATAGAGGTTATAGCCGTAGTAATAAGGGGACATCTCGGCCCAAACCTCGGGCCAGTCGAGCCGTTCTTCCTGCCCCTGATCCCTATATTGCCGTAGACTGGGGTGATTGAGCAGTGTGTAATCATCCCACCTACGATCAGAGCCCCAAGGGTGGGTCGCATAAAAGTAGTCTTCAGGATAGGAATTATCCCCGTCGTATTCGTTGGAGCGTTCGGCAGAATCCACTGTATAGAACACCACCGACCCGTAATCGGTGCGGATCACATCCGACTCGCCGGAAGCATACTCAGGCTCAAGACGGTATTCCGGAAAGTTCTCACCATCCGTCATCAGAACCAGAACCTTCATGCTGTTATCAGCCCCGTGCGGGTGCGGGCGGCCTTGAAACTCCTGCGGGACCAGACCGGCGTCGATCAAGCCGCTCACCGGCCCCTGTGCGGATGGGTCGAGCAAGGCCAGCCCCCACTTCGCACCAACGTCGATCGACGTCGACCCTTCGGCGGTCAAAGCGAGGATTTGCGATCTCAGCGCCGCGACCGAGTCTGACAAAGGAGTAATTTCAAAACCTGCGTCTTTACGGCAAACCCATTGGCCCCTTTCCTGGTTGGAACTCGACATGCTCTGGAACTGGAAGTGCCCTGTCCGTTGCATCTGTTGTTGGGGGTCGATCGCCAAGGAACCATAGTCATTCCCATCGAAATCCACGCAGTGGGAATAGCTATGCTCGGTGGTTGTCGAATATTGGCCCAGCAGAGCTTCTCCCGCGTTTACCTTGGTCGAATAGGGAATGATCGAAATCGATACGCGTCCCTCTTCGGTATCGCTTAGGATCGTATCGACAAAGTCGATGGCCGCATTCTTCAGCAGGGTCAACTTGATCCCGCTCCGGTCGCTGGTCCTCTCCCCCATCGACCCCGACACATCCAACACCAGCGAAATCTCGATATCCTCAACCCGTTCGGTCGCCTCAGAGCTGATCGTCATTCCGAGTGAATCGATGTCGAAAAACCGGAAGAAATAAGTGTTCAGCCCGGCGGGGAGCGAGGCTTCGACGGTACGCCCCACCAGAATGCCGCCGATCTTTTCTTCGCTCGAGTCGATCACCACCTCGGACGGATCGAGCCCCGCGGAGGTCAGGTAGCTGCGCACGACCTCTTCAGGGTCGAGGTCTTGTGACAGGCTCGCCGCGGCCAGCACGGCATTGTCGAGATGGGTCTGAAAGGTGGTCCGCGTCCGCTCGTGGTTGGCCAGGTCCACGGCCAGCCCGCCAAAGATCGTGATCCCGAAAAACACGACCAACATGAGGACCAGCATGCCGCCGCCCTCGTCCTTGCGAAAACGCTTTGCCCGCTTGCAAAGCATTCGACTGATAATACTGCGCCTCATGACACCTCTCTTTTTCGGAGGTTGAATCCGTAAGCAAATTCTGTGCTTTAGGCTGCGGCATCCGCGGATGGTGGACCTGTAAACCACGCACCGGAGGGGCCGCTGCCTCAAAAAAACCCTGACTGTTCTCGTTCAATTAATGATTGCTAATGCTCAATCACTGCGCGCTTCCGGTTGCATAGTCAAGCCAGCGCGCGGGGGCCGGGGTGATCAAAATTCGCAACTGTAGCGGCATTCACACGTCTGCCCCGTCAAAGCCGTGGCAAGTCCTGCGCGGTTTCGCTAAAGTATGGAACCTGCACCTTGCTGCCCCCTGCATCAGAGTGCACCGACATGACAACGGCCCTTGCAATTCGTCCGGGGCTGCTCAGCTTTATCAGACCAGCCATGCCGTTGGAGAGAAAGGGATCACACCGATGTATCAAGCCGCCATCACCGGTACGGGCGTTTTCACGCCGCAGCAAACCATCACCAACGCCGAACTGGTCGAAGCCTTCAACGCCTATGCCGACCTCTACAATGCCGAAAATGCCGAGGCGATCGAAGCGGGCACCCTGGAGGCCAAGGCGCATTCCTCGGAAGAGTTCATCGTCAAAGCCAGCGGCATTGAACAGCGCTATGTCATGGATAAATCCGGCGTGCTGGACCGCAATGTGATGCACCCCCTGCTGCGCCAGCGCGCGGATGAGGAGCCTTCCCTCATGGCCGAAATGGCCATTGATGCCGCGCAAAAGGCGCTCGCCGCCGCTGGAAAGAGTGCCGAGGATGTGGACGCGGTGATCTGCGCCGCCTCCAACCTCGAGCGCGCCTATCCTGCCGTGGCCATTGAGATTCAGGAGCTTCTTGGCGTGAAGGGCTTTGCCTTCGATATGAACGTCGCCTGTTCTTCGGCCACTTTCGGCATTCAGGCAGCGGCGGATATGATCCGCTCCGGCTCCATCCGCTCCGCCCTCGTGGTGAACCCCGAGATTTGCTCCGCCCACCTCGAATGGCGTGACCGCGATTGCCACTTCATCTTTGGTGACGTGGCCACCGCCACGCTGCTGGAACGCGCCGAAGATGTCGCAGGGCCCTGTTTCGACGTTATCTCGACCCGCTGCGCGACCGAGTATTCCAACAACATCCGCAACAACAACGGCTTCCTCCGCCGCTCCCGCCCCGATGGGCTGAGCGACCGGCGCGATATGCAGTTCATGCAGAATGGGCGCAAAGTGTTTAAGGAAGTGTTACCCATGGTGGCCGACCATATCGGTGGGCATATGGCCGACAACGGGTTGGAATCCGCCGATCTCAAGCGCATCTGGCTGCATCAGGCGAATAAGTCGATGAACGATTTCATCGGGCGCAAAGTGCTGGGGCGGGAGCCTGAGCCGGGCGAACAGCCCAACATTCTACAAGACTACGCCAACACCTCCTCCGCCGGGTCGATCATCGCTTTCGCCAAGAACTCTGACGATCTGGAAGACGGCGACACTGGGCTGATCTGCTCCTTCGGGGCGGGCTATTCCGTCGGCTCCGTCATCGTCAAAAAGCGCGGCTGACGCGCAGCGTCCGGCCCTAGTGCTCTGAGTCTGACACTTCCTACCTGTTTCCGCGAGTTTCATCGAGCTTGTCCAGCGCGCGACGTTCCCGGG